>JAUYEG010000136.1 GCA_030691505.1 Bacillota bacterium
GCTAAGACCGCGCATTTCTGCGGACAGGGGGAACGGAGATGAAGATAACCGGCCACGGACGGGTGATCTCCGTGCTGTTGGTACTCGTCGCGTTTGCCATCGTGCTGGGTCTGGTGGTCGCCGCGCTGACCATATGGCCATGGCCGGGCAGGCGCTCCTCGCCGCCGCCGCCAGGGACGCGGGTCGTGGTGGCCAGCATTTTCCCGCTCGCGAGCCTGTGCGGGGAGATCGGCGGCGACGCGGTGCAGGTTTCAACGTTGCTGCCGGCCGGCGCCAGCCCGCACACCTATGAGATGACGCCCAGCCAGGCCAGGACGCTGGCTGACGCGGACCTGGTCTTCCAGGTGGGCGGCGGCCTGGACCCGTTTGTGACGCGGCTCGCCGGTGCGGCCGCCGGGTCGGCGCGCAGGCTGGAGGCCATGGCGGCCCTTCCGGCGGAAACCCTCCTGGCCCAGGGCGAGCAGCCCTGGTTGGCCCAGGGAGCCGTCACAGGCGCCGCGCCGGGGGTGGCCGACCCGCACATCTGGCTTGACCCGGTTCTGGTCCGCGACTACGTCGTTCCCGCCCTGCAGGAGGAGCTCGGCGCCCTTTGGCCCGAGCACGCGGAGGTCTTCGCCGCCAACGCCGCCGGCCTCCGCGACCGCCTCACCGAGCTTGACGGCTGGATCCGGGAACAGCTCGCTCCCGTCCGCGAAAAGGGCTTAATCACCATCCACCCGGCCTGGGGCTATTTCGGACGGCGCTACGGCATCGACACCTGGGCCGTCGAACAGCACGCCGGCAGCGAGCCCTCGCCGCTGTGGCTCGCCGAGCTCGTGGACATCGCCAGGTTCCGCGGCATCCAGACCCTCTTCAGCGAGCCCCAGCTGTCCGGCCAGATCGCCGGAATCCTCGAACGCGAGCTTCAGGTGCAAGTGCTCGTGCTGGACCCCCTCGGGGGAAAAGGGAGGCCGGGTTACGGGTCATACACCGAGATGATGCGTTCTAACGTCGAAATCATGGTTGAGGGACTGAGGTAGCGGTTGTCGCGTGGGATTAACGATGCGGGAGCCGGGCCCGTCGCCGCGGCCCCGGCCGTCGAGCTTCGCGGGGTCTGGGTGCGCCGGGCGGCCCTGACCGTACTGGAGGACGTGAGCGCCACCATCCCCGAGGGGAGTTTCACCGGCCTGGTCGGGCCCAACGGCGGCGGCAAAACCACCCTGCTCCGGATGCTGCTCGGCCTGCTGCGCCCGGACGCGGGAACGGTCAGGGTTTTCGGCGAGGACCCCTTCGGCAACCGCGCTCTGAGATGCCAGGTGGGCTACCTTCCGCAGGTACCGAGGCTGGAGCCCGGCTTTCCCGTCTCGGTACGGGACGTGGTGGAGCTCGGCTGCGTGGGACTGGGCCAGGGTCGCGGTCAGGACCAGGGCCGCGGTCAGGGCCGGGGTCAGGGCCGGGGCCGGGGCGGGACGGCCCGGTGGAGCCGGCTGTCGCGCCGCGAGGCGGTGCGCTGGGCCATCGAGCTGGTGGGCATCGGCGACCTGGCTGCCCGGCCCATCGGCCAGCTGTCGGGCGGCCAGCGGCAGATGGCCCTGCTGGCGCGGGCGCTGGTCGGCCGCCCGCGCCTCCTCCTGCTCGACGAACCCCTCACCGGCCTCGACCGCGAGCGCCGGGCCGCCTTTTACCCGCTGGTGCGCCGTCTGCAGCGCGCCCAGGGCATGACCGTCCTGGCCGTGTGCCACGACCTCCAGGCCCTGGCGCCTGACGTCGACGCCCTGCTGTGCCTGGACCGCACCGTCCACGCCCACGCCGCGCCCGCGCAGATCGCCGTCCTCGGCGACTGGACGGCGGGGCAGCAGCGGTGCATGATCGATGCGCTTCTCGGCGAAAGGGGCCAGGGGGCATGACCGCCGAGATGCTTTCTTACGCCTTCATGCGCCGCGCCCTGGTGGCGGGGCTCGTGACGGGGCTGCTGTGCTCGGTGCTGTCGTTCTTCGTCTTCCTGCGGCGGCTGGCGTTCGCGACCACGGGCATCGCGCATGCGGCTTTCGGCGGGGTTGCCGTCGGGCTATTCACGGGCGGGCCCCCGGCGCTGGCGGCCGGCATTTTCGCAGTTCTGGTGGCGTGGATCATCGGCTACCTCAGCCAGCGCGGCGAGGTTGACAACCAGAACACGACCGGCATCATCTCCACCGCCGCCATGGCCCTCGGCATCGTGCTGGTCGGGCTGTCGCGGTCGTACGTGCCCGATCTTTTCTCCTATTTGTTTGGCAACATCCTCGCCGTCGGCCCGCGCGACCTGCTGGCCCTGGTGGCCATCGGGCTGCCGGTCCTGGCGGGCTTGGGAGTCTTCATGCGCCCGCTGCTGAGCGTGGCCTTTGACCGCGATGCCGCCGAGGCCGCCGGGCTGCCGGTCGCGGCGCTGGACTACATGCTGCTGACCGCGCTCGCCGTCACGGTTGTGCTGGCGGTGCGCGTGCTCGGCATCATCCTGGCGTCGGCGCTGCTCATCACCCCGGCGGCCACAGGCTTCCAACTGGCCACAAACTACCGCGGCATGCTCGCGGTGGCTGCGGCGACCGGCGTGGGCGCCTCAGTGGTCGGCCTCGTCCTGTCTTACCGGTGGGGGCTGGCATCCGGGGCGACTATCGCCCTGTGCGCGACGGCGCTGTTTGTGCTGGCCGTTCTGTGCTCGCCACGGCGGAGGCGGTCGCGATGGACGGTGCCGTCGCGGTCCAGCGTCAGCAGCGGTATGGCGACCAAGGCCAATGACCAAGACAATGCGCCGGAAACCGCCAGGGGTGTCGAAGAACAAAAATCACCGGGTTTTCACCACATGGAAGCGCCAGCGCCCGCAGATGCCCCCTCACCCCAGGTACGTGAGCATGAGGTGGGCCAGCACGGCCGCCTCGTCCCAGGCCGCCGACAGGGCGACGTAGTCATCCCCCAGCAGCCCTGCACCGCCGCTGGCGCCCCACATTACCGTCGGGATGCCGAGCGCGCACGGGCCGCCCGCGTCAAACGATCCCTGACCGTATTGAAGTTCGCACTCCTGGCCCCGCACCGCCATGTTGGATGCCTGGAGCCAGCGCACGATGTCGCGCGACGGGTCCACCAGGGCGGGGAGCATGTGTACGCCGCGCACGACCTCGACCTCATACGGCGAAAGGTCGCCGATCGCCCTCCGCACATCGTCCACGGCGGCATCGATGTCGTCGCCGGGCAAGAGCCGGCGGTCCAGGGTGATCTTGGCGGACTCGGGCAGCGTGTGCGGGGCCAGGGGCCAGTAGGTGATCTGGTAGGGCACCAGGTGCCGGGCGCCAAGCAGCGGGTGCAGGCCGACGTAGTGCACGGAGTCCCGGCCGCCGGGCGCCGCTTCCCCGCCGCCGGGCGCCGCCCCCCGGCTGCCGTCCATCACCGGACCGTCAAGCTTGACCCGGCCGATGCGGCTAAGCACCTCCTGCACGCCGTCTATGGCGCTGAGACCCTGCTCCGGCTGGCTCGAATGGGCGGCCCTGCCGCGCACGTGCACGTAGATGTCGACGCGGCCGCGGTTGCCTACCGAGATGCGCATGCCGGTGCCAAGGAGGAGCAGGCCCTGGTTTGGTTTGGGCGAGAGGAGCGGGATCAGGGCCTCGGAGCACGCGTGGCTGCTCCGCCCCTCGTTGTTGACCGCGAAGAACAGGCGGCCCTCGAGAGTCACGCCCCTGTCAACCAGCAGCTTTAGCACTGTAAGCATCGCCGCCATGTGGACCTTGTTCTGGCTGACGCCCTGCCCCACCGCGACGGGCTCGTCCAGGCCGTACGGGGTGCCGAGCACGATCCGCCCGGCGAAAGGCTCACGCGTGAAGTTGTTATGCTGCGTCGGCGTGTAGGCCATGACGAGCAGGTTGCGGCCCGTCCTGCGCCCCTCGCCGAGGCGCACCACAAGCTGGTTTAGCGGGGCTTCCATCAGCTCATGCGCGCCGATCTCCATCAGGAGCGGGCGGATGACGTGCTGCACGTAGTGCACCAGCTTGGGATCGTCGGGTTCCATCAGGGTCTGCGGGCCGAGCGGCACGTCGGTGGGCACCTTGAGCAGCTTGACGAGCGTGTCGATGAGAAACCGCCGATCCAGGGCCTGCTGTAAGTCCTCACGCGACCAGGGCATGGCTGATCACCTCATAGATGATTTCGCTGTCGCGGCTTCCCTTGCCTCGTAACCTTTGTTGCCGCCATCCCGTCTTACCATCGCAAGCAATGTGCCTGCCTTGACTGGCCCGGTCCTTTCCTCATAGAATACTTCTATTGTAGAATGAACAGCCCCGGTCCGGGCACAATCGCCCTGCCGAAAAGGAGCCACCCGTTTGCGGACTTCCGAGATGAGGGACTTCACGCAAGGCAGCATCGCCAAGCACCTGTTGGCCTTTGCCTGGCCGATGCTGCTCGGCAACCTGCTGCAGTCCCTCTATAACACGGTCGACAGCATCTGGGTCGGGCGTTTCATCGGCCATGAGGCCCTCGGGGCGGTTTCGGTCAGCTTTCCGATTATCTTTTCGCTTGTCGCCCTGCTCATGGGCTTGACCATGGCCACGACGACGCTGGTCGCCCAGCACCGCGGGGCCGGTGACATGGCCGCCGTGCGCAACACCATCGCCAACTCGCTCAAGCTTCTGGCCGGCCTCGGCGTCGTGATGTCGTTGATCGGGTTCTTTCTGCGCATAAAGATACTGCGGCTGATCAACACCCCCGAGCCGATCTTCGTCCATGCCGCGTCCTACCTCGGGATTTTCCTGCTGGGGCTAACGGGCATGTTCCTGTACAACGTGGGCAGCGCCATCCTGCGGGGACTGGGCGACTCGCGCACTCCGCTCAAGTACCTGGCCATCGCGACCGGGATCAACATCGTGCTCGACCCGCTGCTCATCTTCGGGATCGGGCCGCTGCCCCGCATGGGCGTGGCCGGCGCCGCGCTGGCGACCGTCATCGCGCAGGCAATCTCGTCGTTTTTGGTGCTGCGGCACCTGATGAGGACCACGGGCATCCTGACCTTCGCGCAGCCGGTGCTGTCGCTCGACATGCAGGTCACCAGGCTGACCTTCAGGATCGGGCTGCCGGCGGGGATCCAGCAGTTCCTGGCCTCGCTCGGCATGCTGACGATGACCTCGATCATCAACCGCTTCGGGTCGACCGTTGTGGCCGCGTTCGGCGCTGCCGCCAGGCTTGACCAGTTCGCGACAATGCCGGCGATGTCCGTGGGCATGGCCACATCGGCCCTTGTCGGGCAAAACCTCGGCGCGGGCAAGGATGAACGCGTGCGCGAGATAGTTAAGCACTCGGCTGCCCTGACGGCTGCGATCACGGGCGCCGCATCCCTGCTTGCCCTGGCGGTGCCGCGGCTGCTGTTCAGCATCTTCACCGACAATCCCGGCGTGCTGGCCGAGGGCACCCGCTACCTGCGGATCGTGGCCTGGTCCTATGTCCCGTTCGCGCTGATGTTCGTGATCACCGGTGTCCTTCGCGGCGCCGGCGACACGGTGCCGACGATGGTCATCACCGTTGCCGGCCTCTGGCTGGTACGTGTGCCGCTGGCAACCTACCTTTCGGCGATGCCCGCGCTTGGCAGCAACGGGATCTGGATCGCCAACGCGCTCAGCCCGACCTTCGGGGCTGTTGCTTCCTACGCCTACTACCGCACGGGCCGCTGGAAGACCAAAGTGGTCGCCCGCAGGGGCAGACCGGTGGCGGATATGGAGACGGCGGGGGATGAGGTCTTCGTTTCCGGCGCGCAAAACGCCGGTGTGGCCGCTGCGCGGGACCCGGCGGCGGAGCAGGTCACGGTGCGGCTGCCGGACTCGCCGACTCGGTGACGGCCGACGCTCCGGCTAAAACCGATCTGCCGCCCGACGGCCAACCGGCCGGGAACGGCAGAGGGGTCACCAGAGGCGCTTAGCCAGGTACACAAACCGAATCCAGACGCAGACAGGGTGCGCCCGGGCGCACCCTCCTTCTATGCTTCCACCACCGCTCACTGCTGGTTTGCAGAGAGCACCTACCGGTTCACCACGAGCACTTGCCGACCACCCTGTCTCCGCACGTTGCGATTTCAACCCTGACCGCAAAGGGGGCGGAAACGTCGCGGACAAACTCGAGTATCGCGCGCCCCTCTGTCTGGCCCGCAAGCTCGGGGTCACCGCGCCTGCCGCGGGGAGCGGTACGGGACAGAGTGACAGGGTGCAGGTCCATCTCCGCCAGGGTCGCGCCTTCGAACTCGCAGACGGGCAACACAGTCTGGTAGAATTGATCCCCCGCCGGGAATGCGATCAAGTTGCCGTCCTTGTCCCGCTCACGCACGTCCGAGAAATCGGCCGGCGTGTGCTCAGGCGCCAGCCCGAACCGCTCGTACATCTCGGAGGGGTAGCGGCGCACGCCCTCCAGCTGAAACACGAAGTTGCCCAGCGAGTAGAACACGGGTTTGCCCTTGTACACCTCGATCGGCCGCAGCAGGTGCGGGCCATGGCCGACAAACGCATCCGCTCCGGCGTCAATGAACCGGTGGGCCACGTCGGGCAGGAACTCCGCCATTTCGAAGTTGTTGCCGTCGCCGTTGATGCCGTTGTGGCAGTGGAGGCTCATGACGACGAAATCCGATTGGCGTTTGGCGTCACCGATCCATCTGCATATGTCGTCCATGTCCTTTGCGCTCGGGTGCTGGCGGTAAGCAAACCCTTCTCCCGGGTAGAAATCGAGCCCGAGGAACTGCAGCGCCCCGGGCTTCTGATCGCGCAGGATGCCGGCTTTCCTCCTGCGCTCCTTGACGGCGGCGACGCCCAGCAGCCTGTCGATTCGCTCCAGGGCCTCCATCGCCTGCGCGTCAACTACGAAGTCACGATCGATCCGCAGGGGACTCAGCCCCGGACGTCCCGGCATGTCTTGCCTGACCGGCGCCGCATGCGAACCGGTGCTGAAGTTGGTCGCCGCCCCGATGAGGGCAGCCCTGCCAGCCGCGGTCTCCAGGTACCCCGGCGAACGGGCCTCACCGAGGTTGAGCCCGCCTCCGGCGTAGGCAAGCCCCCGCCGTTCAAACGCTGCCAGGGTATCCACGAAACCGGTGTACATGTAGTCGCCGGAGTGGTTGTTGGCCACGTTGAACAGGTTAAACCCCATCCACGCGAGCTCGTCGATGACCCACTCGGACGCCATGAGATTGGGCATGCCGTTCTCAGACGACGGCACCACGGGTGATTGGGGGGTGACCAACTCGAAGTTGCTGAAAGCGACGTCCGCGCCGCGAATCAGGTCCACCATGCCGGTGAAGGCCTCTTCTTTACGCTGGCGGCATCTTCGCGTCACAATGCAGTCCCCAACCGCCACAAACGATAACCTGGCCATACCCTGAACCTCCCTCCCTAGATGGCGCTGCTGCCGGCCCACGTCACGTTGCCGACAACCCTATCGCCGCGTTCGATCACGTCAATACCGGTGCCGTGAGGGCGCGAGACCTCAGCCAGCCGTTCGAGGATAGCCCGGCCCTCCGCGCCGCAGGCAAGCCTGGGCTCGCCCCGGCGCGCCCGTTGATCGGACAGCCCCAGGACAACCGGATGGAGCTCCATCTTGACCAACTGCCCACCGTCAAAGCGGCAAATGGGGAGCACGCTTTGCCACATCGGGGGATGCCCGTGGAAGGCGTGCCATTTGCCGTCGGCACCCCGCTCCCACACGTCGACGACATCAGCCGGCGTCGCATCGGCCCCGAACTTGTGCCGTTCGTACATCTCGGCCGGGTACCGCGGGATGCCCTCTATCGCGTAGAAGAAGTTGCCGAGCGAGTAGAACAGCGGCTTTCCGCGGTACACCTCGATGGGGCGCAGCTGGTGAGGCCCGTGCCCGACGACGGCGTCCGCGCCCGAGTCCACCAGGCGGCGCATGACGTCGGGGATAAACTCCGCGATCTCAGGGCAGTTGCTGTCACCGGCTGGGCCCATGTGCACATGCCAGCTCGCCACGACAAAATCGGCCTGTCGCCGGGCGTCGCGGATCCACTTGTGGATGTCCTCCAGGTCCTGTTCTTTGGGGATCTGGCGCACCTGGGGCTTGTCACCGGAGAAAAAATCGGCCCCCAGGAACTTGATGGCGCCCTCCTTCCACTCCGAGGGGAACAGGTCAAACCGCCGCCTCCGCCGGGACACCTCGGCGGTCCCGAGCGCCTCATCGATCTCGGCCAGCGCAGCCAGCCGTTTCTCGTCCAGCACATAGCTCCGGTCGATGCGCAGCGGGTTGATGCCAGGCCGGCCGGGCATGTCCGGCCGCGCTGCCGCCGCATGCGAGCCGGTCGTGAACGAGGAGGCAAACGCGACAATCGCCGTGCGGCCGGCCTTGGTCTCAAGGTATCCCGGCGACCGGGCCTCGCCCAGGTTGCGGCCCCCGCCCGCGTACGTCATGCCGCGGGACTCCAGGGCCTCCAGCGTGTCCACCAGGCCTGCGTAGGTGTAGTCGCCGGCGTGGTTGTTGGCAACGCAGTAGAGGTTAAAACCCATACCCGCCAGCTCGTCGAGCACGTGCTCCGGCACCCCGAGGTGCATGCCCCCGTATTCGGAGGAACCGATCCACGGGTACCTCGGCGTCACGACCTCCAGATTGGCGTGGGCCACGTCGGCCGACCGGATCAGCTCGACAAGCTCCGTGAACTCCGGCCCGCCGTGGACCGAGTAGCGCCGGGATATGATGCAGTCACCTACTGCCGTGAAGATAAGCTCTGCCATCTCGCCCCTCACCCCTCACCTAGGCTCGCGCCGCCCGCCAGTTGCGGCCGATGGGGTAGACGTCGGCGGGCAGGTTCTTGTACTCAAACTGGCTCAGGTCCACTAGCTCGAAGTACCCGTGCACGTCGATCGGGAAGTTGACTTTGCCGACCGTGTCCCAGTAGGCCCGGTGGTGCACGCGGCTTTTCAGCGGGATGATGTCCAGGGTGCCGACGTCGATGCCGACCGAGGTAAACCCGGTGCTGTCATTGGCGCCCCGCGTGCGGTCGGAGATGACCACGTGACGGTTGTCCCCGAGGTTGAGGCGGACAACAAAACCCTCTTGCACTGGCCGCCCCCGGCCCATGGGCCCGACGAGCTTGTACTCCGGCCGGCCCGCGTACTCGATCACACCGGTGACCTCCACCGGATGCCCCGAGAGCTCGCCGTACCAGCCCCCGACGGAGACGGTGACGCGATCCCCCACTTTGGCGTGCGCCTCGAGATCCCTGGCCACGGCGGGGTCGTTGATCCCCGGCACGGCCCAGTTGCGCGCGCCCTGGGCGATCAGCTCGCGCAGCACGTGGGTGCTGTCGCCGATGCGGTCCGCCCCATCGGCGATGACCACGGGACGTTGGCCCTCCGCCACAAACTGCATGACCTGGCTAATTGCCTCCTTGGCCCCGGGGAGCTTCCGAACGAAAGCATCCCTGAGGCTCCACGCGAGGGCGGAGACGTCGTCCGCGACCTCACGGGCCAGGTGCGGGTCGCCGTCGGTGATGGCAACAACTGACATTGCGACATCCGGGACGTCGGCGTAGGCGAATCCCGGAGCGACGGACACGCAGTACACGCCCTCGCGTCGCTCCCACTCCCGGCAGCGGTCGTAGATGGCCTTCATGGGGTGGTCGTACGAACCCTGGAATATGCTCGGCGAGGCGAGGCCGGGCTTGCGGCAGACCTGCACCGGCCGTATCTGGCCGCGAATCGTGCCCGCCATGCAGCGCGCCGCCGTCATCCCGATGTCTTCAGAGTCCACGTGGGGGTAGGTTTTCAATATGAAGACGCCGTCGCTGGCGTCCGTCAGCTCATGGTCCTCGTTTGCGTGCAGGTCGAGCGTGACCATGATGGGTATTGAGCCGACAACAGACCTCACGCGGCGCGTTATTTCCGCCTCGGGTTTCGGCACCCCGTCAACCGCCATCGCACCGTGCAGCGCGAGCAGCACGCCGTCGAGCTTGCCGGCCTTCTTGATGCCCTCAACGATCTCGCTTGTATACTTCTCGAAGCACTTCTTGGTCACCCAGCTGGAGAACGGCCCCGGCGCCTTCCTCGCCTCCACGATGGGAACGGCCTCCGCTCCCTCCTCGGCGAGCACCTTGAGGTAGCCGTTGATGTACGTCGGTATGCCCTCGTTGCCTTCGATGATTGACTGCCCGCGCCGTGTGCCCGGCTCAAACCGGGCCTCCGTCGTGGGCTCCTTGAGGAAGGTCATTGTCTCGTCCACGAAACTGGCAATGGCGATTCTCATGCTCCGTCCCCCCTAAGCTACCTGAGTTACCCAAACTGCCAACCCCATCGCCGCCTACCTGCCCTCGCGCCATTTCCTGCCGATGGGGTAGATGTCAGGCGGGATGTTCTTGTACTCCAGCTGGCTGAGATCGGGGATCTCCCGGTACCCGGGGGCGTCGATGGGCATGTTGACCTTGGCGACGGTATCCCAGAACGCCCTGTGGTGGGCGCGGCTCTTCAGCGGGATGATGTCGAGGCTCGCGACGTCCACGCCCACCGCGTAAAGCGCGCTGGAATCATTGGCCCCGCGCGTCCTGTCCGCCACGACGACATGCCGGTTGTCCCCAAGGTCCACGCGGGCGACAAAGCCGTCCTGCACCGTCCGCCCCTTGCCCATCGGCCCGACCAGCGTGTACCGGGGCCTCCCCACGTACGCGACCGTGCCTGCGATCTCCACCGGTTGTCCCGAGTGCACACCGTACCAGCCGCCTATGCGCAGCGTTACGCGGTCGCCGACCTTGGCGCTGCGTTCGAGTTGGTCCGAGGCCACCGGGTCGTAGATGCCCGGGACCGCCCAGTTCCGCGCGCCCTGGGCAACCAGTTCGTGAAGCACTTGCGTGCTGTCGCCGATCCGGTCGGCGCCGTCCGCGATGACCACGGGCCTCTCTCCCCTGGCCACCAGCTCCATCGCCCTGGCGACTGCCTCTTTGGGTTTCGGCAGCGGACGGAAGAAGGAGTCGCGCAGCTCCCATACCGCAGCCGATACGTCGTCTGCCACCTTGTCGGCCAGGGCCTGGTCGTGGTTTGTCACAGCGATGACGCACATCCCGATGTCCGGCACGTCGGCGTAAGCAAAACCGGGGGCAACAGACACGCAATAGACGCCCGGCTGGCGCTCCCACATGCGGCAGCGTTCGTAGATGCCTTTCATCGGTTGGTCGTGCGTGCCCTGGAAGATGCTCGCCGAAACGATGCCAGGCCGCCTGAGGGCCTGAGTCGGCCTGAACCCGCCGCGAACGGTCTCAACCATGCACCTGGCTGCAATCTCCCCGATTTCCTCGGAGTCAACGTGAGGGTAGGTCTTGAGGATAAACACCGCGTCGGCGGCGTCGGTAAGCTCGTGATCCTCGTTGGCGTGCAGGTCAAGCGTCACCATTATCGGCGCGTCGCCGACGACGGCCCTCACGCGACGGCAGAGTTCGGCCTCCGGCTTGGGCACCCTGGACACGGCGAGCGCACCGTGGAGAGCCAACAGCACCCCGTCGACCTTCCCCACAGACCGCATGAGGGCGACCGTTTCGCTGGCATACCGCTCGAAGCACTCATGCGTGATCCAACTCGTGAAAGGCCCCGGGACCTTGTGGACATTGATGACCGGCACGGGCTCCACGCCATCGGCACGCAGAACGTTGAGATATCCGTTGATGTAGTCCTGGTTAAAGGAGCTCGGTATCTTCCCAGAGCCGTCGAGGACCGCAGCCCCGCGCTTGACGGCCGGCTCGAAATGATCGGCTGTGGTGGGCTCATTCAGAAAGGTCATGGTTTCGTCAACAAACCCGGCGATTGCGATTCTCACTTCCATGCCCTCTTTCCTAAGGCGTGTAGCAGGCCGCATCGTCAAGCGGCCAGATCGGCCGGGGCGTGCGGGCGCGGGGGAAGTAGGCCACGTTGAGCGTCGTCAGCCCGGGTGAGTCCGCGGTGACGATCGCCCTGGCCACCGGCTGAAACCCAGCCCGGAAATGCGCGCTCGACTTTACGGCCACGATCTTGTACCGCGAGATATCGATACCGTGCAGGAGAAAAACCTCGGGATCAAGTGTCTGGCTGCGGACGGAGGACACCACGATATCCAGGCCACCGGCCTGCAGCCTGGCCATACGGCCGAAATCGACCTTCGCGCCCCTCGACATCGGGGATTGCTGGATGAACCGGCCGTCCGAGAGGCACTTGACGTAGGCCGAGAGCGCCAGGGGCGCTCCGTGGAAGGCATCGTACTTGCCGCCGAGGGTGACGTCGATGGTCGTTCCCACGCCGGCCCTGTGGGCCTGTTCTGCCACGTCCGGGTCGTACATGAAACCAAAGCAGGCATTCTCCAACCCTGCCGCGAGCATGGCACGCAGCACGTGGGTGCCGTCGGCAGGGGCGCCGCCCCCGGCGTTGTCGGCGGTGTCGTTGATAACCACCGGACCGCCCTCGATGGCCAAGGCCCGCTCGATGGCCTCCCGCGGAGTCAACGTCTCCCGGCGGAAATCGTCCCGGTGCTCCCAGATCCAGCGTGCGACCTCCTTGGCCGCCGACCCGGCCGCCTCACGGCTGCCATTTGACGCGGCCACAACCGTAGCTCTGACCCACGGTATGTCCGTGTAGGGAAACCCGTGGAAGAAAGTGCAGTCAAGCATGCCCGGGCGTCCCTCGACGCCGCGGCAGAGCTCGTTGACGGCCTGGGCCGGATACAGGTTGGTGGACGCCGCGGCGAGCAGCATGGGCAGGTACTCGACGTGGGTGACTGGCCGCCATTCGCCGGAAAGGAGGCGCGGAATCGCCTCGACGGCCTCCCGCCCCCGGTCGTACGCATCCGTATGCGGATACAGGTGGCAGCCGAGTGACAGATCGGCGGCGTCGGCCATACTTTGGGTTATGTTTCCGTGAAGGTCGAGCGTCACCACTATCTTGACGTCAGGCCCCACTGTTTCCCTGACCGCCCGGCACAAATGCCCCTCGACGTCATCAACATCCTCGGCAACCCCTGCGCCATGCAGGGCGAGCGCGATGGCGTCCACCGGGGCCGCCGCCCGGATGGCCGACAGCAGATCCGCCAGCATCGAGCGGTACGCCTCTCCCGCTATCGTGCCGGAGGGCGTGGCCCGCGCCACAAACGTCGGCACGACCGTGGCACCGAGGTCGTCCGCGGCATCGATCATGCCACCGATGTAGGAGCGCACACCGCGAGAATGGCGCAGGATCTCGTCCCCCTGCAGGATGTGGAAATCGCCGCGCGGCGTCAGGTCTT
Organism: Bacillota bacterium; assembly: GCA_030691505.1. Lineage (GTDB taxonomy): Bacteria > Bacillota > Sulfobacillia > JAUYEG01 > JAUYEG01 > JAUYEG01. The sequence continues at coordinate 13,222 of JAUYEG010000136.1, forward strand.
TGCAGTAGTTGTTGGTTTCGTGCGAGATACCCCCGATCGCAAGCCTAAAGGCCATGCAAGACCCCTCCAGTGGGCACGTTCTCGTAATTGAGCGAGCGTTGGCCTCTGCAGCCTGTCTACAGCCAGCCGGGGCCTGCGGCCAAGGCCACAGGCCCCGGTCCCTTTCAGGGTCGTCCGGTCATCCGCAGGACGGCCCCGCCCATGGTTCCCAGATGCTCCCCGTCGCTGATCGTGTGCCTGCCGTTGACGAAGACATGCCTGATACCCGCCGGGTATTGCCACGGATCCGTGTAGGTGGCCCGGTCGGCGACCGTCTCAGGGTCAAAGACGACGACATCCGCCTTCATCCCGGGGCGGAGCAGGCCCCGGTCATACAGCCCGAGCTTCTGGGCAGGCAGGGAGGTCATCTTACGGACGGCTTCCTGCAGGCTGATGGTCTGCTTTTCGCGCACGTAATGGCCGAGGACCCGGACGAATGTCCCGAATGCCCTCGGATGCGGCTTGCCGAGTGAAAGCGGCCCTTCGGCTGCTATGGCGCTGGAGTCGGATCCGATCATCACGGCCGGGTGACGCATGATGCGTTCGAGGTCCTCATCGCCGATCGTGAAGTACACGACCCCCACGCGCCCGCCGCATTCAAGCAGGATGTCAAACGCCGTATCGAAGTCATCCCGCCCGCGCTGTTTCGCGATCTCCGCGACGGTCAGGCCCTCGAATTCCTCGTGCCCCTGGCTGCGGGTGATGACCGTGTTGTCCCAACCGACTCCCTTGTAGAGGCTGACCCAGCCATCCACGCCGCTCAGGATGTCGTGCTTCATCCTGGTTCTGGCCGCCGGGTCCTGAAGACGCTTCTTCATCTCCCCGGCGCCGCCCACGTGAGCCCAGGCAGGCATGTAGGCGCCGAGTCCGGTCGCCGACGCGTTGTAGGGATACTGGTCGCAGGTGACGTCGATCCCGGCGGCCCTGGCATCTTCCACCATTCGAAGCGAATCAACGCTCTTGCCCCACATGTGCCGCCCCATCGCCTTGAAGTGTGCGATCTCGACGGGCATGCAGGCCCGGCGGCCTATCTCGATCGCCTCGGCGACCGCCTCGAGCAGGGTGTCGTTTTCGCCCCTGATGTGGGTGGCATAGATGCCGCCGTGCTCCGCCGCGACTTTGGCCAGCTCGGCCACCTCATCGGTGGTGGAGTAACTGCCGGGGACGTAGATCAGCCCGGAGCTCAGCCCGAAGGCCCCGTCCCGCATGGCCGCCGCGACCATCTCTTTCATTTCCGCCAGCTCCGACGCGGTCGGGGGCCGATCGGCGAAGCCCATCACTGAGCCGCGGACGCTGCCGTGGCCGATGAGGGGCACAACGTTTATGCTGACGCCTTGCCGCTCCAATCTCGCGAGAAACTCGCCCATCGACTTCCAGTCCCACACCAGGTCCGGGTCCTCCGCCACGCGCTGCGGCTTAAGGTACTCGATGGCCCTGTCGGTCACCGGAGCGAGCGACGTCCCGCAGTTGCCGATGACGTTGGTGGTGACGCCCTGCCTGATGTGCGAGTGCCCGGCGCCCTCCACCAGGAGCGGCCCGTCGGAGTGCGTGTGGATATCGATGAAACCTGGCGAGACCACAAGGCCGCCTGCATCGACGACTAGCCCGGCCGCCGCTCCGCGCAGCTTCCCGACCGCGGCGACTGTGCCTCCCTGCAGCGCGACATCCGCGGAGTACCACGGGTTTCCCGCGCCGTCGATTACCCTGCCGTTTCGTATCAGGACTGTGTACATATCGCGGACCCCCTGCTGCTCCCTAGGCTTCGTCCAGCGGGTACATGGGGCGGCGAATGGCCTTGAAGGGCAGCAGGTTGAGATCCGGGTGAGAGAGCCCCGGCCCCACAACCTCCAAAACGCCGCCGCGGGCCAGCGGCTCAAAGGCCGCCCGGTAGTGGACGCATGACTTTAGCAGGAGCATCTGCTTGTCCAGGGGCTCAATGCCGACGCTGCGGAAGACCTCCGCGTCGGTGGGCTGCACGCGCTGTTCGGTTAGCAGGATCTCTATCCCGTCAACGTTGAGAACAACGGTCTTGCCCATCGTGTTGACCATCCCGGTGGACATCGGGCCTTTCCGCAGGAAAACACCATCCGAGATCAGCCTGACGCGCCCCGTCACCTCGAGGGGCTTCCCGTGGAAGCTGTCAGTCTTGGCGCCGATCGTTACGGTGACCTTGCTTCCAACGCCCGCTTTTGCGCAGAGCTCCAGAGCTTTCGTATCAGCGATGACCGCCACGGCGGCACTCTTGACACCGTGCTCGACCATCACGCGCACGACCTCGACACTGTCGCACGACGCGCCCGCACCCGGGTTGTCCGAAACGTCCGCCATGACCACGGGGCCGACAGGGGAGGCGGCCGCCATGCGAACCGCTTCCTCGGGCGTGTACAGCCTGCGCTCAAAGAGCCGTCTGAGGTTCCAGGAAAGGTCCCCGACTTCGTCGGCCAGCCGCTGCGCGAGGTCCCTGTCTCCGTCGGTCGTAACGACGACGCTGTATCCCGCTCCGTCGAAATCGGACCACGGAAAACCCGCCGCGACGCAGATGTCGATGACCTTCTCGTTGTCCTCCAGCCTGCGCACGTATTCAAAGACCGTGGACATGGGGATGGCCCCGGTGTACTGGAACACCACGGCATGCATCATGGGAAGCTGCCGGAAGCCCATGACGGGCCGGACGCCCCCGCGGGCGGCGCGGATGATGGTTTCTGCGGCTATGACGCCTTTCTCATAGGTATCCACGTGCGGGTAGGTGTCATAGACAAAGAGCGCGTCGGCGTTGGCGACCATTTTCGGGGTTATGTTGGCGTGCAGGTCCAGGGTACTCACGACCGGCATATCCTTGCCCACGAGCTGCCGGACCGCGCTGAGGATGTCCCCCTCACCGTCCGGTTTGCCCTCCACCATCATGGCGCCATGGAGCGCAAGCAAGACGCCATCGATCTTGCCAGCGGCCGATATTCCGTCGAGCAGTTCCTGAAGATATTGGTCGTAGGCCTCGCGTGCGACCGGACCGGCCGGCGTGGCCCCGGCCGCTATCGTGGGAATCAGCTCGACCCCTTCGCGAGCGGCAACGTCAAAGAAACCCCCGATGTGCGTCTTGGTCCCGCAGTAGGCTTTGGCAATGCCCTCACCCCGGAAAAGGCCCCGTTTGACAAACTCGGCGTGGTCCGTGCGGATCGGGCTAAAGGCGTTTGTTTCGTGGCTGATGTGTCCTATGACAAACCTCACTTGCAGGTCCTCCTTTTCAGTCGTATCTGCCTGTGAGCGGCCTTCCGGGAGTGCGTCCCGTGAACTCGCCGTCCGCTATCACCACAGCGCCGTTGACGATCGCCCACTCGACTCCGGACGCGTAGGTCTTGGGCTGTAGCCAGGTGTTCGTGTCGGTGATCTGCTCGGGGTCAAAGACGATGACGTCCGCCCAGTTGCCGGCGCGCAGCAAGCCCCGGTTCTGCAGCCCGATGGTCTGAGCGGGCATAGACGTCAGTTTTCTGACCGCCTCCTCAAGCGAGTACAGCCTGTGCTCCCTGACAAACAGCCGCAGGGCCCTCGGGAACGTCCCGAAATCGCGGGGGTGGGGATGCCCGGCAGAGAGGGGGCCGCTGGTGCGCAACGACGTGCCGTCGCTCCCGACGGTTACCGCCGGGTGCCTCGCAAACGCAAGCATGTCGGATTCGTTCAGAATATGCGAAATAAAGCTTGCGTTGCCTTGCCGGACCATGGCTAGGATCTGGTCTGTGGGGTCCATGCCGTTTCGGTCGCAGACCTCGGAAAGACGCAGCCCCTCAATCTCCGGTTGCGGGGCAAAGGCACGTATCTGCAGCCTGTTCGGGCCGCCGACGTCCTCCAGGGTCTGCGCCAGTTCGCGGTGCAGCTTCGGGCCGGCGAACGGGTCATCCAGCCGCGCGAGCATGGCCTGACGCCCACCCTCCTGGGCCCACCGGGGCATGAGCAGGCCGGTAATGCCTCCACCGCAGGCGGCGTACGGGTACTGGTCGGCAATGACGTTTACGCCGTCCCGCCTGGCCGTTTCAAGCAACCCGATGATCTTGTCCGCATGGCCCCAGACCTTGGGGCCCAGGCACTTTATATGGTTGACGAGAACCCTCGCCCTGCTCTGCTTGCCGGTCTCGAGGACCTCGTTCCACGCGTACTCGTATCCGACGTTGTCCCGCCCCTCGTCGCGGATATGGCTCGCGTAGAGCTTGTCATGCCTGGCCACTATGCGGGCGAGCTCAACGACCTCATCCGTCTTTGCGTACGATCCCGGCACGTAAAAGAGCCCGGTCGACATGCCCATGGCCCCCTGCTCGAGGCTCTCTTCGAGCAGGCGCTTCATCTCATCGAGCTCAGCGCGGGCCGGTTCGCGATCCTCGTATCCCAAGACGCACGCCCGCAGGGTGCCGTGCCCGACGAGCGGGACCGTATTGGTCGTGGCACCCTTGCGGCGCATCACCTCGAGGTAGCCCCCGATGCCGGTCCAGGTGGCGCCTACCTCGTCCGGAGTGACCCCATACCTCTCGAATCCCTGCGCGAACCGCTCGAGCGCCGCCCCCACAAGAGGCCCCCCGGCGCTGGAGCCGCAGTTGCCGGTGACCTCAACGGTAACCCCCTGGCGGATCTTGGACTGGGCGCTGGGATCGATCACGAAGGACAGATCGCTATGGGTATGGGGGTCAATGAAACCCGGGCTGACCACCTTTGCTTCCGCATCTATCTCCTGAGCTGCCGTGACGCCGTCAAGGCGCCCGACAGCAGCGATTTTCCCATTCTTGATGCCGACTTCGCCCCACATGGAAGGGTTGCCGCTGCCGTCAATCACTCTGCCGTTCCTGATCACAATATCCAGGTCCAAAGAGGCTCCCCCTTTGCGCCCGGCGGGAGGGCTGCGCCCCCCCGCTGGAGCCGGTTGTTTACGCACAGGCCGCGGAGGCGGCTGGACGGCAGCCGCAACTAGAGGATGGCTTGAGGACCGTGCGGCCGTGCCGTGGTCCAGCCGCCTCCAGCCCTGTCACGTTTCCCCGTACGCGATTGCGTCCTACTTGATGAGCCCTAACCACTGGCCGAGCACGTTTCCGGCCGGTCCGTAGAAAATCGATATGTACGTCAAGATAGCCCCTGCAAATGTGACCCCGAACGTGATGCACATAAACCCCAAGCCGACCTGGCCGATGGTGTGAATTGTGGAGTTTTGTCTGGTCGTGAAGAGGAAGAACACGATGGTGGACACCACGCCCGCGAGCATTATCCAGCCGTCAACGCTGCTGACGTTGGCCGCCGTTGCGGCGAGCTGCTTCCAGATCTGCGCCCCTGGGATAGCCCGCAGCGCAACTCCGGCCCCCACGCCGACGGGGACCGCCATCGCGATGCGGCTAACCCACGTATACCCGCGCAGGAACCGGGCAAGCAGCATCACGCCGAGGATGATCGGGATAAACACGATCGTCTTCCCCTGACCCAGAGGGGTCACAACAAGGGACTTTAGATTCTGAATCGACATGATAATCCCGTGGGCCGCCGCCGCCCCGACGTAAAAGCTCTGGGCGGACGAGAAGACCGGATTATCCTTGTACAGGAAAGAAAACACGCAGAGAACCACTATGGCCTGAATCCATATCCATGGGTCGCTGCTCAAGTTCACTCGTCATCATCTCCCTGATGGATGATCCCGACTGGTTTCCGGTGCGGCATCATGGCCGGTCCGCCCCTAGTTACCTTTTGGCTGTCGCCGTCTCTGCATGATAAAGGCGACGTTGCCGACCAGGACGAGCGCGATCACAAACAGGTGCCCCAGCGACTGTCCAGCCATCCCGGCCAGCCCCTTGGCGGGAGACTTGGTCAGAAGCTCATACTCGGCCGCACCAACCAGGCCGTTGAGTAGCGCAAGAAGCTGGCCCGACTCGTAGTAGGGCACGGCCGAGGCCAGCATGCTGGAGGAGACGCAGGTCGCCACCGGGATGCCGTACGGCAGAGCCACCTGGCGTACCCAGAGCAAAGGCCCAAGACCGCCGCCCGTCAGCTGGTAGACAAGCTTGATGTCGCGGATGTCCTTGATGCCCTCCATGATAGGCATGCCCGTTATCGCCTGGCCCTTGAAGTCGGCCGGGAACGTCTTGGGGATGTCGAGGGCGAGCGATGCCACAGCAGCCTCGTATCCGGCGATGAACCCGAAATTGACGACGTTTCTCCCCCACTCGTAGCCGGCGGGGGCCAGACCGGCCGCATCCTGGGCGAACATGGCGCCGTCGGTAGACGAACCCATGAAGAATACCCTGGCTTGCTTCCGATACAGATGCTTGACAACCGCGTGCAGGGTCGGCGTCATCTCCGACGCCATGACCGCGCTGTACTCGACCGATATCCAAACGGGGTCTCCGGGCTGTAGTTTCTCGATCGCCTCGTACAGCGGCGGGACCATCCTATCGATGTTCATGGGGATCATCAGCGGCTTGAACTGCGGGATTAGCAGAATGATCCCAAACACGACGTAAATGAGGCGCCGGTCTACGCCCCTGATCCGATCCCAAATGGTCACTCCAATTCCTCCTCTGCAGGCATCAGGGTTATCCGCCGAACTGGGCTCGCTCGAGCCCGAGCATCACCCGGAGCTGCTGGGTGATGGCCCCAACCGCTGCTCCGATGATGATGCCTCTTTGCCCTGCGAGGTTGGGAACGTCGCGAAGCCAGACAGCAACCTTGCCGACGCCTGGGATGAGCACGTCACCTACCGGAACCTGGCCGAGCATGATCACTATGGCGCTGACCAGGATTATCGTCGCCTGCCAGTTGCGTACGACGAAGCCCCGGTAGGCCGCGGACACGATGAAGAACAGGACCACACCCCAGAAGGCCTGGCTGAAACTGGCCAGTATGGTCTGGAACATGCGCGCGTAGAGAGGGTAGTTGGGGCCGCCCCCGTAGACACCCACCGCGGTAAAGAGCGCGAGCCCCACGAACATCAGCACGCTGTTGTACCAGTCGTGCTGCCGCCTCAGGATCTTCTTGGCATTGATCCGCACCAGGTTAACCGCGCCGAGCGTCATGGCCACGGCGGAGAGGATGAGGCTCCAGCGTAGCACCTCGGCCGCAGCGGGCTTCAGGGGGCTTCCTGGGAAGAAGTAGTCGAGGAGCATGAGCGTCGCAATACAGAACACCACGATTACGGGCACTTGCTTACTCTGCAAGTTGGATCCCCCCTAGTTTCCGTACTTCTTTAAGAGGTCCAGTATCAACGTGTTGCCGGCCACGGCGCCGAGGAAGGCCACAACGAGGATCGCGATAAGGGCCACCTTTATGTGGTCCTGCCCCTTGACGGCCCCAAGCCTCACCCGGTCCTGGGCGATGTAAGCGCCTGCGGCAAACATCTCTTCGCCGATCAGCAGGTAGTCGGCCACCACGGCCATGAACATCAGCTGGTACATCCGGACCGTGCCCATGATCTGCACCGCGCCGGCATGTACGCCGGCTTCGGCGATCAGCATGGTCTCGCCATAGAAAGCTCCGATCATAATGTTCGCCGCCGCCTTCTCGCGCGTGATGAAACCGACAGCGGCTGAGGCATACGCCATCTGGGTTTCGGAGGCGAACCGGATCTGGTCGGGCGAGAAGTTCTCAGGCTTGCCGGCCATCGTGTACCCGGCACGCATCGCGTCCTCCTGAATCGGCAGGACGAGCGCAGGGGCGACCGTGGTAACGATCTCGGCATCATAGTCCGCGCACAGTTTGCTGATATGGCTGAGGATCTCGGTCGCCGCAATGGTCTGCGGAGCAAACTCGTCGTCGATCTTGCCCACCCCGGAGGTAAAGTGGACAGGCCGCCCCATTTCCACTGCGCGCCCGATTACCTCAGGGATGGCCTCAATGGCCGCTATCTTGCGTATCTTCGGCAGCGGCCCGCCGGACTTGGTCCTCTGAATCTGCCAGAGGATCCAGCCACAACCCACAACGAGCATAAAGAGAGTCAGGGATCTTGGCATTGACAGTGACAAGCTGAGATCAACTCCCTTCTAGTACTTGAAGCTCGTGAGTGACAAAGAGGTCTGACCCGGGGACCACCCCCTTTTGCGTATGCTAGAACAAGCCCCGCTGAAAAGGGGCCATGCCGGCCGCGAACGGGATGTGCTGGGAGGGCTGGAGACAGGGGCTGAGTATAGGCAGCGTATCCTGCAACGTAGGCAGCGACAGTCCACCATTCCTGCAAATGTCAGGCTATTGCGACGTGCTGTTCTCTCTGGACCAGAAGAATCCTTCCGTAAACCATCACGGATTTACTAGAAGATGTTCCCGGTGGAACGGCGTTCTGTTGCGGTCTCGGGATGTAAGCTACCTGCCGCGCCGCAGCACCACCCCAGCCCGAGTCCCCAGGTGCTCGCCGCGCCGGACAGTCTCCTGCCCGTTGACGAACACGTGCTCGATGCCCGCCGGATACTGCCATGGCTTCGCGTAGGTCCCGCGGTCGCCCACGGTCGCCGGGTCAAACAGGACGACATCGGCCTTCATCCCGGGCCGCAGCAGGCCGCGGTCCCAAAAGCCCATCGTCTGGGCGGGCAGCGAGGTCATCTTCCGGACGGCTTCCTCCAGGGAGATGGTGCCTTTCTCGCGTACGTAGCGCCCCAGCACCCGCACAAAGGTGCCGAAGGCGCGCGGGTGCGGCTTGCCCGCTGCAAGAGGCCCCTCTGCCGCTATCGCGCTCGAGTCGGAGCCGACCATCACCGCGGGATGGCGCATGATCCGCTCGACATCCTCATCGCCGATGGTGAAGTAGACCACGCTTACGTTCCCTTCGCCCACGAGCAGGATGTCAAATGCCGTCTCGAACTCATCCCTGCCCCACCGCCCCGCGATCTCCGCAACCGACAGCCCCTCCAGGCTTGGGTTGGGGATGCACCGGGTGATCAGCGTGTTATCCCACCCGACCCCTTTGTGCAGGCTGACCCAGCCGTCGGTGCCGCTCAGGATGTCGTGCTTCATGCGTGCCCTGGCCTCGGGATCCCGCAGTCGCTCAAGCAGGGCCCCGGTGCCGCCGACATGCGCCCACGCGGGCATGTACGCCCCCAGGCCCGTCGCTGAGGCGTTGTAGGGGTACTGGTCGCACGTGACCGGGATGCCCTCGAGGCGGGCCTGTTCCACCAGCCGGAGCGAGTCGGCGCTCTTGCCCCACATATGCCTGCCCATGGCCTTGAAGTGGGCGATCTCGACCGGGAGCCCGCCCTGCCGCCCGACCTCGATGGCCTCGGCCACCGCGTCGAGCAGGGTGTCGTTTTCGCCCCGGATGTGGCTGGCGTAGATGCCGCCATGGGCGGCGGCCACCCTGGCCAGCTCTATCAGCTCATCGGTTTTCGCATAGCTGCCGGGCACATAGATCAGGCCCGAGCTGAGTCCGACGGCCCCGTCGCGCATGGCCTCCTCAACCATGTTCTTCATCGCCGCGAGCTCGGCATCGGTCGGAGGCCGGTCCTCAAAGCCCATGACCGAGCCGCGAATGCTTCCGTGGCCTGCCAGGATGGCGACGTTAATGCTGCTTCCCTGCCGCTCAAGGCGCGCCATGTACTCCGCTACCGACCGCCAGTCCCAGTCAAATGCGGTTTCGTCCCAGGCGCGCCGGAGAAAAGCCGCGCCCTGGTCAGTCACCGGCGCAAGCGACATCCCGCAGTTGCCGGCGACGTCGGTTGTCACCCCCTGCCGGATGTGCGAGTGACCTTCGCCCTCCATGATCAGCGACCCGTCGGAGTGGGTGTGCACGTCGATGAAACCCGGGGCTGCCACCAGGCCTGATCCGTCGAGTTCGCGCGCCGCCTTGTGTCCCCTCAAATCCCCGACAGCCGCGATCGCGCTGCCCTCCACGGCAATGTCTCCCCGGTACCAGGGGTTGCCCGTGCCGTCAACGATCCTTGCGCCTCTGACGATGAAGCTGGACACAGTAACCGACCTCCTCCTGGTCTTGCGGGCCTCTCGGCTGCGCCTCAGGCCACGCCTCCCCCGGTCCCCGCACCCGTGCCCGCCGCCCGCCCCACTCCGGCATCTGCCTGTATCGCCGGCTCCGGCCGCATCGCGCCGAGGCCCGGCGCACGAAACCGGACAAGTCCCCCGACCGCTGCCAGGACCAGCACGTTTCCGACAACGAAGACCGCCGGCAGGCCCGCCCACCCTGCCATCCAGCCAAAGCTCAGCGAGCTGCACAGCCGCCCGAACGCCGACGCGGCGGACTCTAGCGACATGGCCATCGGCCGCTCGTGCCGGTCCGTGGCGTTGGCCACGTTTGTCAGGTTGAGGGGCACAGCGACGCCGGATCCGATGCCGGCGATGAGCGAGATTACCGCCAAGCCCGCAAAGCTATGCAGCGCCGGGACCGCCAGGGTGACGGCCGCGCCGACGGCGATAAAAATGAGGATCGCCCGGCCCGCGGGCGCCCTGCGGCCCAGGACGCCAAGAGAGAGCCGGCTGACGCTCATGCTTGCGGTCTGGAACGTGACCAGCGTACCGATGGCGGTGCGTGTCAGGTTGAGGTCCGCGGCGTAGAGCGGCAGGAACGTGTCGCGCAGACCCCACTGCACAAAGAGCACGACGGTGCTGAAAAGGACGAACCGCATCTCCGGCCGCACCACCAGGGCGCGCGCTCCGGCCGGGGTCAGGGCCTGCACGCGGACTCCGCCCCAGCTCCGGCCCGCTTCCGCCGGTGTCTGGACTTTGGTGCAGAGCGCCAGCCCGGCGAGCGTGACCACCGCGTGCAGCAGATACATGGCCGGAAAACCCATGGTATCGGCGATGCGCCCTCCCAGGACCGGCCCGACCACCCCGCCGAGCCCGGTCAGGCCCATGGCGAGGCCAAAGAGCCGCGCCCGCTCCGCCGGGGCCACGTTATCGCTGATGTGGGCGTGCTGCGTTGGCCAGTAGGCGATGACCGACAGCCCGAAGAGCAATTGCGGGAGGATGAGTCCAGCCGGGCTCGTGGTCGCGGCGTAGGCCAGCGCGGCGAGCAGCGACAACACGTAGGCGAGAACGAACATCCCCTTGCGGCTGACCCGGTTGGCCAGAAAGCCCATCGGGATGGCGCCCATCACCGACAGAAACGGGTGCACCGCCGCCAAAGCCCCGATGGCGAATTCCCGTGCCCCCAGTTCGCGGGCAAACAGCGGGAACATCGAGAGCACAAGGCTCCAGATAAAAGACTGGACAAACGAAAGACCGATCACCAACCGGTACTGAGACCAGTTGGTGACCTGCCTTGGCTCGCTCATCGTGCTCTAGGACCTCCGGCGTGGTGCGAATCGGGCGGCGGCACCCAGGCTGCCCATAGCTAAAGGTATTTCGACACCGAAAGAAAAACGCCTGCCGCCCCCTACGCTATTGCCAGCCGCCGGTCTTGCGGACGCGGTTGCGCAGCGTGCCGATGTTCTCGATCTTCATTTCAACCAGATCGCCGTCGCCCAAAAAACGCGGCGGGACGAAACCGCCTCCCACACCGGAGCACGTGCCGGTGGCGATGACATCGCCTGGCTCCAGCGTAAGCCCGGCCGAGAGCGACGCGATCAGCGCTGGGACGTCGAAGATCATCATGCCGGTGTTGGATTTCTGGCGCGTCTCGCCGTTGACCCGGGACTCAAAATCGAGGTCCGCCGGGTTGGCG
>JAUYEG010000169.1 GCA_030691505.1 Bacillota bacterium
CGGGAGAATCCAAAGCGGTTATAGGGGAAAGATTAGCTGAGTTGATGGATTTAAAAGTTAATGATTATATTACACTTTTAATCAGGACCAAAGAGGAGACTTTTAATACTATTGATTTGGAAATTGGAGGATTGGTGAATACTCCCCATCCGGTGATTAATAATGGCATTGTTTTTGTTCCTTTGGATATCGCCCAGCAGGCATTGAATGTGGAAAATGGTATTAGCATGATTACCATTAAAACAAATAAGGGAAAAGAAATTGACCCCATTATAGATAATATTAATCAAAATTTTCAGGAGAAAAACATGAATATTAATGCTTACTCCTGGAAGGAATCTGCGAAAACAGTGATAGCTATGAGTGCTGCTTCAGATGCGGAAACCGCTGTTGTTTTAACCGTAATTTTAACGATAGGCATGATAGGAATTATTAATAATGTTATCCTGTCTGCCCTGGAGAGGACCAGAGAGATTGGCATGATGAAAGCTTTGGGAATGAGAGAATGGGAGATTGTCCTGGTATTTATGATAGAGGCATCGGGTGTAGGCATCATCGGCGGATTGACCGGTTGCTTATTGGGGGCTGCAGGAGTAGGATGGATGGTTAAATATGGATATGACTTAAGTTATATAGGTGGAGATATGTCTCTATATGGAATCCCGATTTTAGATAAAATTTATGGGGTCTGGAATTTATCTTCTTTTGTTTTCATCTTCTTTTTGGGAATAGTACTTGCTTTATTTTCCAGCATGGCTCCTGCCTACTGGGCAGCTCATAAAGACCCGGTAAAAGCAATTTATCATCGATAGGTGAAAAAAATTGAAATAAAGTATAAAATAATTAAAGAGAATTAACTTAAATGTATTCACTGGATAAGTAATTAAAATATAAAAAGGAATCATTAATTCAATCGAATTTAGTCAAGGAGGAAAATTAAATGTCTTTACTCGAATTAAAAGGAGTCAAAAAAATCTATCAACAGGGAAAAATAAAAGTACCTGCTTTACGGGGAGTAGACTTAAAAGTAGAGCAAGGTGAATTTTCAACCATTTTTGGTCCTTCCGGTTCAGGAAAAACCACGCTTCTCAACATGATAGGTTGTCTGGACACACCCACAGAGGGGGAAATTCGTTTAAACGGAAATAAGATAAGCGATCTTTCCAGGAAAGCACTTGCCATGACCAGAAGGTTCAATATCGGATTTGTCTTCCAAAGTTATAATTTGATTCCGGTATTAACTGCCTATGAAAATGTAGAGTTTGCCATCCGACTGATTGACCATACTTCGGAATTGAAAATAAAAGAAAGAGTATTAAAAATATTAGAAGAAGTTGGGCTTAAGGGATTGGAGAATCGAAGGCCTAATGAACTTTCCGGCGGAGAAAGCCAGAGAGTGGCCATTGCCCGAGCTTTAGTTAAAGAACCCAAGCTCGTTTTAGCAGATGAACCCACTGCAAATCTGGATTCTAAAAACGCTGCCGATGTAGTAAAGATTATGGTAAAGATGAATAAAGAATTAGGCACTACTTTTATCTTTTCTACCCATGACCCGATGGTCATGGAATATGCTCATAGGTATATCAATCTCAAGGATGGTATGATTTCCGCCGATGAAAGGAGGAAGTAAAAGGTGTTTAGTTTTAAACTTGGCTTGAAAAATTTAACCCGTCAAAAAAGGAGAAATGTCATTACAATTATGGTGATTGCCTTTGCATTTTTCGGTTATTTATTTATGGATTCTGTTATGGGCGGTATGGAAGAAATGTCTTTTAGTAATATAAAGAATTACGATACAGGGAATATTCAGGTGGTTCATCCTGAATACTGGGAAGACAGAGAAAAGCTGCCTTTAGAAAATTTAATTTATATAAACCAGGATACCTTAGACAACATAAAAAATACAAATGGTTTATTGGGAGTATCTCCTGAACTAAGATTTAAGGCCA
>JAUYEG010000002.1 GCA_030691505.1 Bacillota bacterium
AGGAAAGCGAGCTTCTTGCCGTCCGGTGACCAGCGCGGGCTCTGGTCGCGGCACGTGCCGTCCTTGACGCGCCCCGCGGTGAACTGCCGGGCTCCGGCCGGGGTGCTGCCGCCGCAGCAGCCGGGTGCGCCGGGTGCGCCGGGTGCGCCGCCATACGGCGCCATCCAGATGCTCGAGTTGTACCCGTTGTGCTGCTCATCGGGCACTGTCAGCACCAGGGCCAGACGGCGCCCGTCCGGCGAAACCTGTGGATCGCCCGGAAACCGGAAACGCCAGAGGTCCTCGGCGGTAATCTTACGCTTGCTTGGGGCCATGCTTTCACTCAACCTCCCCTGTTGTCGGCGGGTCCGGGCGCGGTGCCCACGGTGGCGCGCGGGGCGCGGTGCGCGGGGCGCGGTGCGCGGCGGGCCGTGCCCGTATCGCTATTGGTGTGTGCACTAGCTGGCTCTGCTGCAAGTGGCCGGGTAGACCGGTAGGGCCGCGCGGCCATCCCGGTCGGGCTTCGCCGTTTGGGGCGGGTTTCCCTATCGGATGGGTGTGGCGGGGGGGCTGACGGGGAGCGGGCGGAGGTCAGCAGGCTTAGAGCCCGCCGTTGTGCGCCAGAGCTCAATACCCGCGGCCGCGTTGTGCGCCAGAGCCCAATACACCGGCGGAGGTTATGCTGTAGTGCACAATCGGGGCCGCCGTTGTGCGCCAGAGCTCAATACCCGCGGCCGCGTTGTGCGCCAGAGCTCAATCTACGCCGCCTACACCCGCCCCGCCGCCCTGAGCACCGCCAAGGCGTCCGCCGAAACCCACTCGTTGGCCCGCCTCCTGCCCGTCGGGCCCCAGTCCACCGGCTCGAATCCGCTGCCCCGTAAGTAGCGGGCGTCGTGCGGCGGCACCCGCCTGTAGTACCTGCCCTCGGCGGGAAACCCGCCGTCCAGCAGGCGCTTGCTCTCCAGCAGGTCGAGGGCCTCGCTACACCTCTCGTCGCCCAGGAACCCCGCCTCGGCCATGACCTTGAGGCCGAAGAGGATGTCGTAGTGCCAGTAGCAGGGGTAATGCAGGAGCGCAAAGGAGGGCTGGATCACTGTCCCGTCCGCCTGGCGGCGGAACATCCGCCGCTTGAGGAAGATGTCCGCCGCCCGCTCCGCGGCCTCGTACGATCGGGCCGAGCCGGTCAGGCGGGCATGCAGGGCCAGGGCCCGCAGCGGTATGAGGCTTTCCATGAAAGATGAGTTGACGGCCTCGGGGCGCTTGTCGCAGTTCCAGCCGCCATCGGGCCACTGCCAGCCGGCCAGCCGCTCCGCCAGCGTGTCCGTGCGTTCATCGGCCAGCTCCAGTTTGAGCGTGGCGTACACGGCATTGGCCTCCTGGGAGGCGCATCTGCGGACCCGGCCGTCGATGGCCCGTATCCCTCGCCAGTGGCCGTCCGAGAACAGCCAGTCGAAAACGTGTTCGCGTAGCGGCTCAAGGGACCGGTCGCCCGGCGGGTAGCCGATGTCCGCCAGCGTGGCCAGCACCCAGTGCGATCCACGCCACTTAGCGTAGGCATGGCGCGGCAGGCGGCCGTCCGCTCCCCGCTCCGATAGCAGGTCCCGCACGCGCGATGACCCCCTGATCTCCTCGCGGAGCGCCATCATTTCCGGGGACCCGAACGACTCCCCCAGCACCCCCACCCGGACCTTGAACCGCACCGAGGGTTCGTGCGACGCCAGCAGCCGGTGGACGATGTCGCCGCTGCAACCTCCGCCTGCTCCGGCGCCGCCGCCCCCGATGTCCCCTCCCCCGCCGTCCATCCGCCAACGCGCGCTCATCGCCGCCATGACTGGCCACCTCTCAAGTCCTACCTGCCCTACCCCGGCCCTCACCGCGTTCCCGTTCGCGTTCGTTCGCCCCGCGCTCGCCCCGCGCTCGCCCCGCGCTCGCAGGGCATCGTCACGCCAATACCGAACTGGAGCCCAGGATTCCTGCAGGGGGAGGCGGCGCGTGTGAGCAGCAAGCATGAGTGGGCCCGGATGACGTGGGTGGAGATCAAGGAGGCGCTGGTAGAGGATCCGGTCATCCTTATCCCGCTGGGCTCCGTGGAACAGCACGGGCCGCATACGCCGGTGGGCGACTACCTGGCGACGGAGGTCGTGGCACAGAGGGTCGCCGAACGCACCAGCGCCCTGTACGTCCCGACCGTGCCCTACGGCTACTCGGAGACGCACCGCGGTTTCCCGGGGACGCTGACGTACCGCCCGGCTACGCTCCTGGCGACGCTGGAGGACCTCACGGACAGCCTGATGGAGGTGGGGGCGGAGCGCCTGCTTTTCCTGTGCGGCCACGGCGGCAACGTGCCGATCATCGAGCACCATGCCCGTGACCTGCTGCGGACGCGCGGGCTGCGCACCGCCTGCATCGACCTGTGGCGGTTGCTGACGCCCGGTTTCAACCGGAGCCTCTACGGTCAGGAAGCGCCGCTCGTCGGCCACGGCAGCGAGCCGATCGGGTCCGTGATGGCGTATGTCGCGCCTGGCAGCACGCGCCCTGACCTCGTGGCCCCGCCGTCGCGGGCGGCTTTCGCCGGGCTGCCGGCGCAGGGCTCGCAGGTCGTCCTGGAGGCCGTGTCCTTCCACGTCTACCCGCGGTCGGTCGATACGTCCCCGATCGGGGTGATCGGCGACCCGTCGCTCTCCAGTCCGGAGCACGGCGAGGCTATCATCGCCCATGTCGTGGACATCTGCTGCAAGGTCGTCCAGTGGTTTGCCCAGTTGGATACCGAGGTGGACACTTAGACCTTTCTTGCCCGTTCACCCCATCATTGGGCAGACGGGCTCTGGTAGTCCCCGCAGACGGCGACTTCAAGGCCAAGGAGCGCGCGTAGGTTTCTGCCGAGCACTGCACGGCAATGGTCCAGCCCGATCGCTCCCAGCTTGGACACTGCCGCCTGCCAGGCCTCCTCGTCGGGGGAACCGTTCGCGGGCGAACCCTCATTAGGATCAAGGCTTGGCGTAGCCTCCGCCTCGCTGCGAGCGAGAATGGCTGCGGTTTCCGCTACGTCCAGTCTCACTCCGGTGTCTTCGTAGGACAGCAGCCCGGCGTTTTGCGGGCAGTTTTCCTGGCACGCCAAGCAGCCAAAAAGGCAGTTGTGTGCTTCCGGAGGCAGCCAGTCGGGCCAGACGCCGGGACGCTCGTTAAGGCGGCTCAGGCAGCGCTCCGCATCTATCGGAAAGCGGTCGCCGGTGATTGCCCCGGTCGGGCAGCGCTCCATACATGCGCCGCAACCGTCGCAGCCGGCCGCCGCATGTACCGGCCCAAGCCGGGCTGTCAGCCCCTGCACCGGGGCATCGGTCAGGATCGCCACAAGCTGGTGGTAACTGCCGAGGCCGGGCACATAGCACACGTTGTTGCGCCCGTATGCCGCCAGCCCGAGACGCACCGCTACGGCCTTGAGCGGGATCTCGGCCAGCACTGCCCCTGACGCTCCACTCAAGGGACCGGAAAGTGCCGCATCGAGTGTCGCGCGAGCCGTCGCGCGGATACCAATGTAGGTGGGCGGCAGCCTTACCGTGTGTTCCCGACCGCACGGCGTTTCCAAGGAAATCAAATGCGCCGGCCGGGGCACGGCAATGACCAGCAGGCTCTTGATGGGCGTGAGATTGACGCCGTCAAGGTACCTGAACCGTGACAGGACCCTTCGTTGAAGCCCCTGGCCAAAACGCCCGGCGTCGATGTCCATGGCCAGATCACGCCGTAGAACCTCAAGCAGGCCCGG
>JAUYEG010000023.1 GCA_030691505.1 Bacillota bacterium
GGTTTCGCCCGGCGGGGTGGGGCTACCTTCCGGGCTGAGGTGAGTCTGGTCGCATGCTGTGCCAGAGGCGGCTATCGGCCCGTGTCTGCCCATCAGACGACGTGGCGGCTGGCAATCAATAGGGTGAGGCTATTGTTTAGCAGCCGACAGGTTTCCGCCAAACCAGTCGGCACACGATCACGACCCCCCCTATTGATAAAAGGACAACCAATAGGTTCAGGCACCTGCTCACCTACCGGCAGTTTTTGGACGGACCTGTCGGCTGGTGAACAATGCGTCTGACACAACTATCTACTCGTATGCTTAGATTCAGGGTAGAGGCTCTTCAGGCTCGCCGAGAGGTCCGCAGCCGTGGGGACGGTCATGGACGCAAGCCCATCAGACAATAGGCAGAGACAAAGCTGGTTCAGGCTGACGCCCTCACCTCTGGCCCTCAGGGCTAGCCGCTGATGAAGGTTCTTCGGTATCCGCAGCACAAACTGCCCGCTATACGAAGATGGTTCATACACTCCTGGAGGGGGCGGGGAGATGCCTCTTTCCGCATAGGATTGGAGGATCAGCGCAAGAGCCTCGCGGCACTCAGTAACCGCTGCCTCCGGCGTCTGTCCCTGGACACCACAGCCAGGGACATCGATCACCTGCGCAAAGAAACCCCCGCCATCCTCTCGCGCAAGCTGCCAGATGATCACCGGGTACTCCCCTGCGGTCCTAGCTGTGTCCATCGTGGTACTCTCCCTTCTTGGTCAGCAGAGACCGGCAGATGGCGTCGGTTGCCTGCTTTATGTAGATTGGCAGAATGTCTGGGCTCGTCTTGACGATGAGAACGCCAACCCCGCCAGGGTGTTCGAAGTAGCAATGGCTACCTCTACACCTGATTAGTCTGAAACCGAACGAGCACAGAAGCGATGCCACCTCGCGATATGACACCGCGACCGGGTTGCTCTGCAGAGCGGCCAACCTTCTGAGCCTACCCACTGACCTGCTTTCCCTCGCCAGTCTATAGTACTGAAAGCAGTACTGGCAAGGCCTATATATCACACCCCTTTGCCACTTCCTGCCTGGAGCCACTGGAAGGCCCCTGCTACGGTCGTCGCTGCGTTAGAACACGAACCAGCCTGCCGCTCAGCAAGATGGCAATCCGCTTCCCGATCTCAATGGGGATCAACTCCGACCGGAGCGCCAACGAGGAGATGTAGCCACTTCCTCATATCCTTGGCTGCACGTGTTGGCATGACAGCCAAGACCCTACGCAGGAAGGCGAGCAGAGTAGAGAGGACATGCTTGACTGGATCGCCCAGGTCCGGAGCGGCCGGCCCTCACCGCCCCGGAGCCGGCCACTTAGGCCGCACTACAAGAGTGATCTAGGCTCGTGACCGCCGCTATGTAGCAACGCCCGACTCCGCGACCGGCACGGCGTGTCCGTGTCCGTGTGTCTGTCCGTGCTGCTGAGCCAGCTTCGCCAGCGCCCATACGCCTATCGCCGCCGGAATCAAGGTCGCGTAGAAGGGAACGCCGCTTCCGACCGTTGTTCTGAGCCACCCGATGATCGGGACGACCGGCGCGGTCATCAGCGAGGTGATCATGCCCATCGCCCCGAGAGCGCGTCCCCTGATCTCCTCGTCAACTTGATGGACCCGGAAGGTGTCCGAAGAGATCATGGTCACCTGGAACGCCATGTTCATGAGGATATAGGTGACGATGATGGCCGGCGATGTCCGTTGCAGCGACCAGAGCAGGGCCGTCACGGCAAGGCCGATGAAACCCCCTGACAGAATCGGCTGAGCGCCCCATCGCCCCACGGCTCTCCCGGCCACAAAACTGATCAGCACGCCTGCCGCCGATCCCATCGCGGCCAGCCGGTTGATGGCCGGCTTGTCGAGCCCCATCGCATCGCTGGCGTGCAGCGAGAGAAACGGCCCCCACACGGTAAGTGCCAGCAGCACGTTGAAACAGATCAGGATCAGCAGCACCCGCGCAAGCCGGGGTGCGAAAAGGTGACCTATGGCAAAATGGGCCTGAACCGCGTTGCGGGCCCTGGTCTCGCGCAGGTACATCTGCCGCAGGCCGGCCGCCGCCGCGAGGATGATGCCGGAAAGGATCAGCAGTCCACGCACGCCGACCAGCGGCATCAAGACGGCGCCGAGCAGGGGGCCGATGATCACGCCAATGCCGATGCCAAACTCGATCACCGCAAACGCCTGGCCGCGCCGCGCCGCTGGCACCGACTCGCCCACGATTGAGGCAAAGACCGGGCCCTGCAGCGCGTGCCCCGTGTTGTACAGGGCGTAGAGGACCACGAATACCTGCCAACGGGTCGCTGCCGCGCACGCCGCAATGGATACTGCGGAAAGCAGCCCCGGCCAGACCATGACCGGCACCCGGCCCAAGCGGTCCGTGAGCCGCCCCCCCCAGTATTGAAACATTGCTGAAAACACCAGCCAGCAGGCGCTGGCGGTGCTGATGACGAGATCGGAGGCGCCGAGGTCGCGAAGGATGAGCGACAGCACCGGCATCCAGAGCATCATTGATCCGACGTTCATGGCTGTGGTGATGGCCATCACCGGGATGTTGCGGGCCAGGGCGGAGGAGGCGCCGGGGGGCAGGGGGTCCGGCACGCCCGACGCAGGGGCAAGGCCGGCGCCGTCTTGCTTGCGCGGCTGCAGGTCAGCCTCCGGCACTGCTAAAACCTCCGCTCGGGCAAAGTGACAGAACAGGTGGGTGGGACGGAACCAGTATACCAGGCTTGCGGCGCGACGTACTGGAGGAAGCTCGCCACCTCCAGGTTCAGTTCTTCGTAGGGGGCTTCCGCGCCCGGAGGTCCAGATCAAGCTACGCCGGGCTGCCTCATATACTGTAAGGCGTCCCCTCGCCAATGATAACTCCCAGCTTCCTAACATAGCACCTTGGCATTGACTACACGGATCAATGATGAGATAATGCCCCGTGGGAAGCGAGGGGGTACAATGCGGCAGGATCAATCCAGCGGGCCTCACCGTGTGTCAGGCTCCAGGGCCTACACCGTCTCCGACCTGACCAAGGTCTACATGCCTTCCGGCACCCAGGCCAACCGCGGGATCAGCCTTTCCATAGACCAGGGCGAGGTCTTCGGCATCTTCGGGCCCAACGGCGCCGGCAAGACCACCCTGGTCAAGCAATTGGCCGGGTTGCTCAAGCCGACGTCGGGCAAGATCGCCCTTTTCGGCAACGACGTTGTCGCTGAGCCCGAGATCGTACCGCACTTCGTTGCCTACTATGGGCAGAAAGTGATGGCCCTCCGGGCCCACAAGGTTCGGGAGGTCATCCTGCATTCAGCGGTGCTGCGTGGCATGCCGGTGCCGGACGCGAGGCGGCAGACGGCGGAGCTGATCGAACGTTTCGGCCTGGGAGGCATCGCGGATCAGATCATGCAACGCCTATCCGGTGGTCAGCAGCGTCAGACGGCATTGCTCGCCACCCTGACCGGTAACCGGCCTCTGCTCATCCTCGACGAGCCGACGAACGAGCTCGACCCCGCCAACCGGCGGATGGTGTGGGAATACCTCGGCCAGCTCAACCGCGATCATGGCACGACGATTATCCTGGTCACCCACAACGTCCTGGAGGCCGAGCAGGTGGTCGAGCGGGTGGCGATTATCGACCGCGGGCTTGCCGTGGCGATAGGCACGCCGGGCGAGCTTAAGGCCAACGTGGACTACACCGTGCGTGTCGAGGTGCGGCTCAAGCCGGGGGGGGATGACGCCGCGCTCGCCGGCCTGCCTGGCTCAACGCGCATCAGAGAGGGCTCTTTCAGGATCACCGCGGCGCGCGAGCAGGCGCAGGAGCTGCTGGGGATGGTCCTGGCCCGAACCGGCCTTGCCGATCTGGATGACTTCCGTCTGGTCACGCCGAGCCTGGAGGATGTCTACCTTCGCTACACACAGGCGCCCTCCCCGGCGGAGATGCCGGCGCGGGAGGCGGGGGGCCGCTCATGAAAAAACACCTGCGCGACTTGGTGTGGCTGCTGCGCGGCGAGCTATACGGCCTGCGCCTCTCCTGGTTTTGGTACCTGTTCCACATGGCCCTGAGCCCGCTGCTGTATATGTTCCTGCTATACCTCTTTGGCGGAAGGGGCCGTCCGGACGTCACCCTGTTCGTGATCTCCGGGAGCCTGTCCCAGGGCCTGACCACCGCCTCGATGCTCACGCTGGGGCAAAACATCGGCAGCCTTAAAGACCAGAACGCATTCGAGTACTATGCCGCGCTGCCCATCTCGCGGCTGACGTTTCTGCTTGCGACGGCGACCCGGGCGGTGCTCTTCAGCCTGCCGTCCTTTCTGACCATCCTCTGCGTGGGATCCCTGGCCCTGCAACTGCCTATCCGGCTTAGCCCGTTTGCGGTGCCGACTGTCCTCCTCGCGGGCTACTGCATGGCGGGTCTGGGGGCGTTCATCGGCTTTTACAGCCCGACAGGGCAGGTGGCGAGCCTGGCTACCCAGGTGCTCGCAGGGTTGATGATAACCCTCGCACCGGTATACCTGACGGTCGAACAGCTTCCGGCCATCCTCCGGGCCACCGCGGCGTTCATCCCGACGACTTATGTCGCCAGCGCGCTGCGCGCTACACTGTCCGGCCAGGTTGGACCGCGCCTATGGATGGACCTTGGCGTGTTGAGCGCCGTTACGGTCACCTCGCTGTGGCTCGTGGCCCGCAAACTGGACTGGCGCGCGGGTCAGGGTTAGAACTGGACCCAGTCTCGCCTTTGCCTGTTCCGGCGCTTGCGCGTCGTGCCAGGTGCACCTCGGCTTCGCACAGCGCCTTGAGCGGCCCGTACGTCTCGCCGGTGACCTCCTCCACCGTCGGGTCGCCGGTGGTGGCAAGGGCTGACGTTTCAACCAGGCCAGGTGCCGAGAAGTCGGCATAGGCGGATATCTTGGAGACAAAGAGATGGAGCCCCACCCGATCCGCCAGGTACCGCGCCGACGATCCGCGGGAAGTAGCCCGAGGTGTCGATCACCGCATCCCACCACCGCTCCCCAAGCGCCCCGAGCCCGCCGTCGCGGTCGCCGCGGAGATTCTCGACCCCGGGAACCGGGTCGGTCCTGGTGACGCCGCGGTTGAACAGGGTAATGCTGTGGCCGCGCGCCAAAGCGGCCTCAACGAGGTGATGGCCAAGAAACCGCGCGTGCCACCCAAGACGAGTAACCGCACAACGACCGCCTCCCTGAGTAGCCCCTGACGAGCAGCCCGTCCGGCAGGCCTTCTACCGCCGGGCAAGTGATACCTCCGGTCGTACCGTACCCGAAGCACAATTTGCGCGAAAGGCGCGTATTGTCTGCTGGGGTCGGGGAGCGGGCGTAGGGGCAAGCTCTCCGAGGGCACGATGTGGTATCGGCGCCTGGGTGCCGGGCCGCGGGGCGCAGGTCCGGCCGGGTGAACCGCCTTCTGTGTCTCGCCTCCCGGGCCGCATTCGGGCCGGTTGCCGTGCCGCCCGGGACCGGCGCGAACCTGGGCTCTCGGGAGCTCGGCCGCATAGGCAAGCGCACCACATGCCCCCGACCCCGCCACCCGTTCCTTTGTCGTCCCGTCCTCCAGTCGAGGCGGTCCCGTCAGGCAAATCATTGCAGGAGGAAATGGGCGTCAGTTCCAGGAATCAAGCCGACAGCGCCTGACTCGTTTCTGTTAGCCCGCTGGCGGCTAGCCCCGTGGGCGACCAGTGCCCTAGGCACCGAGACCGCCATGAAGGAGGCAGCTGAACATGAGCCAGCTTCTCTCGGCCTGGGAGACGGTTCGAAGGCACCCGGTTTTGCTCTGGCTGCCCGTGGGCTTGAGCCTGATCTGGATGGTGCCGATGTCCCTGGTGGTTCCGGACATGGTGGCCTATCCGGTGGTTACGGCAGGAATAGGTGTGCTCATGCTGATTGCGTTGTTTGTGGCGCCGGCTGTGGCAGGCGGGTACAACGCGATGGTGGGCGCCGCCGCGACCGGCGGCGTGCCGTCAATGCGGTCGTTCCGCGAAGGCTGGGGCAAATACTACGGGCGCATCGTCGGGGCGGCGGTGCTGGTGGCCCTGATCGTCGGTATCTTCAGTTACCGCTCGATGGGTAACTACCTGCGACAGGGGCAGGCCGTGTCCTACTCGGGTTTTGCCGGTCTGCTCTCGTCGGTGTTGGGCGCCTTCGGACACGTTTGGTTGGCCGCCCTTGTCATCAACGACCAGGGGATCCTGGATACCACAGCTTCTGCGGGCCGGTCGGTGGTCGCGCGTTTCGTGGAGTACTTGCCGCTCGCCGGCGTCATCCTGGTGGTCTATTTCATCCCTGCGGTAGGCCGCTCGGACGGCATCGCGCTGACTCCAGTGATGACCGTTCTCTCGCTCCTGTCGTCGATCGTCAAAAGCGCGCTCCAAGCCTTCGTTCGTGTGGGGGCATTTACGGTGTTCGTTGGCTCGGCCGCGCGGGCGGCATCGCCGCCGCCTGCCTAAGTCGGGGGGAGTGGCCCCGGCAAGGTCCTCAGTTTCCACCACGTGAAAGCCCCGGCCGCCGTGTGTCCACCTGGGTGACGGGACCGCCCCAGTGGCGTTCGCCTGGTGGAAACCGGCACCCTCATCTCACACCAGGCACGCCGCCGCGCCGCCGCCCCGCCTGACCACCAGGTGTGAACGCCGGAGGATCCGCCTGACGCTCAAACATGCAAGAAAGGGCAGCTTGACGGGTCGCAGCATTGCCATGGTGTTGAGTAAGATGGCTCGGGTCGCATCGGAGGCGTCGGGCTAACCGCCTCAGCCATCCTGTGCTGCACGCGCTACCCTGTCCAGGGTAATGGACCGCCGGCTCCAATGAGCCTGCAAAGGCGTTGTGTGGCTCGGTCCGGCTGTTCAGATGCACGACAGCCGCGACGGCCTCTGCGGTTAACCTCCGGCTCCCTTGTCGGGCGGCGGTAGCCGACCCGGTACGACCCGGGGCCGCCGGTCGGGCAGGGCCGGCGGCCCGACACGCCTACCGGATGATTCCCCCCACCGTATGGCACAACGCGGGGCCATGTTATACTCTGGAGCTCAACTCCTCCAATGGCTTATCAGAGGACGACACCTGCAAAAGCGCAAGCCCACCGTATCGAGCTTCCGGCAGGACCACGCCGACTAGCGGGGAAATTACGTCTCCCGAGGTGATTTCAACGCCCGCGTCGCAGCAGCAGCAGTCGTCCGCAGCGGAACGCATCCGTGCGGCAGCACGGAGCCTCGCCCTGGAACGAAACGTCGTCGTCATGTCCTCCAGCCTGCTTGTGCTGCTCAGCGCGAGCTTCACATGGCAGCGGCTAATCCCGCTGATCCTGCGCGACTACGGGGCGAGCGACATGGCGGTGGGCGTCGCCTTCTTCATGATCAGCCTGGGGCATGCACTGCCGCAGGTGCTCGGGGGCATTGTCGCCGACCGCTGGGGGCGCAAGGTGGCCATCGTCGTCCCCGGAGTGCTGGCGATCGGCATCTACCTGATGATGTCCGTCACGCGCAGCTGGGCTGTTCTCGCGTTTCTGATCTTTTGCAACCGCTGCATGGGCGCGATCCAGGCCCCCTCCTTCGCCGCCATCCTCGCCGAGTCGGTCAGCAGGGAAAAGCGAGGCATGGCCTTTGCCATGTTCCAGGTGGCCACGGGGCTCGGGTACACCGTCGGGCCGTTGGTCGGTGCGTTCCTGCTCCGCAGCTACCAGGTGCACCGGCTCATGGCGATCAACGCCCTGGCGCTCGCGATTGCGACAGCCATGCGGTGGTTCTTGCTCTCCGAAACCGCGTGGGGACCTGCGGGCGGCCCGCCCGCCGACCGCGAGCCCCTGAATATCGCTGAGCTCCGCCGCGCGAGCGCACGCGTTTGGCAGGCCGTGTGGCGGCCGGGCGGACGTCTCATCCTCGCCGCCGGCACGCTCTTCACGCTGGTGCTGACGATGACGACCCAGGGGCCGTACATCCCGATGCATGCTCAGGATGTTCTCGGTTTCGACAAGGCGCAGGTCAACCTGCTGTTCTCTGCCGGCCCCGGTGTCGCCATAACCGTGAGCCTGGCCGTGGGCTCGCTGATCAGGCGGTGGGGGCCCGCGGCGGTCCTGCTCGTCGGGGCGGCCGGGTTCGGGCCATTGCTGGCCCTGTGGCTGGGCTCGGCCAGCTTCGCGGCCGGCATGGCCGTGTTTACGGCGGCCTACGTCTTCCTGCAGGTGGCGACCATCGCCTATGACACCCTGCGCGCCGAATTGGTGGAGGGACAGGGGCGGGGGCTGGCGCTGGGGATTCTTGGCGCCATGACGGGCACTGTGGCCGCGCTCGGGCCGCCGCTTGCAAGCTGGCTGCGCGAGCGGACACACCCGCTGATGCCCTTCTGGCTGACGTTTGCGGCTATCGGCCTGATGGTCGCGCTGCTCGCCGGCAACGCCCTGCCAAGGCGGTCCCGGCGAACGTTTACTGCGCAGCCTCGCTAGCATGCAAGGGCTCACTCACCCGGCCAGCGAAACTCAAGGTCATACCTCGTGCGCGGAAAGGGGACGACCAGATGTCCGGCAAGATCACGTCACCTGAGGGGTTTTTCGGTTTTGAGCTGGGCAGCGATCGCTGTATTGCCCGTTGGGACAGGATTATGGAGTACTTCTGCCGCCTGAGCCAGGAGTCCAACCGCATCAGGGTCGAGGAACTCGGCAAGAGCACGGAGGGCCAGCCGTTCCTGCTCGTGACAATCAGCTCCCCCGCCAACCTGGCCCGCCTCGAGCGGCTGCGCCAGATCAGCCTGCGGCTGAGCGATCCGCGCGGGGTGGGCGAGGACGACGCCAGGGACCTGGCCCGCGAGGGGTGCGCCGTCGTCTGCCAGACGATGAGCCTGCACGCCAACGAGATCGGCGGCACGCAGATGTCCCCCCAGCTGGCGTATGACCTGGTGGCGGGCGAGTCGGCGGATATCCTGAGGGTGCTCGACAATGTGGTCTTTCTGATGGTCCCGTGTTTCAACCCCGACGGCCAGATTGCGGTGACGGACTGGTACAACCGCTACTTGGACACGGAATACGAGGGCACGGGCCTGCCCTGGCTCTACCACAAGTACGCCGGACACGACAACAACCGCGACGCGGTGATGCTCAATCTGGTTGAGTCCCAGCACGTGGCCAAACTGATGCTGCGTGACTGGATGCCGCAGGTGTACCAGGACCACCACCACATGGGGGGCGGCGGCATCCGACTCTACGTGGCTCCGTACACCGAGCCGATCAGGCCGCACGCCGACCCGCTGGTCTGGCGCGAAATCTCCTGGTATGGCTCCCACATCACCTACCTGCTCGAGGAGCAGGGACGCCAGGGCGTGCTCAGCGGGGCGCACTGGACGGCGTGGGGGCACCTCGGTTTCCACCGCCTGACGATCCTCCACAACATCGCCGGGCTGCTCACCGAGTCGGCCAGCGCCAAGCTGGCCACGCCCGCGTACGTGCACCCGCAGCAACTCCGGGGCGCAAACCCGAAGTCGCACCCCGAGTACGCGGCCCAGACCAACTTCCCCAATCCCTGGCCGGGCGGCTGGTGGAGACTGCGGGACATCGTCGACCAGCAGAAAATCACCGCCTGGGCCATCCTCGACCTCGCCGCCCGCTGCAAGGAAACCGTGCTCTGGAGCGCCTACCTCAAGGCCAGGCGGCAGACCGACGCGGGCGAGGCGGGCAGCCCGACCGCCTACCTAATTCCGGCCGAGCAACACGACCCGCCGACAGCGCGCAAGCTGGTCCGGCTGCTTCTCGACCAGGGCATCGAGGTCACGGCGGCCGGCCGCGAGTTCGAGGCCGGAGGCTGCTCCTATCCCGCCGGGACGCATGCGGTGTTCCTCGCCCAGCCCAAGCGGGGCGTGATCATCAACCTGCTGCAGCGCACCAATTACCCCGACGCTTACTGGACGCGCAACCCGGACGGCACCCCGATCGTTTACGACCTGGCCACGGACACCATCACCGAGTACATGGGCGTCGAGGCGGTGCCGGCGGAGGGGCGGATAGGTCGGGCCGGCGACTTCCGCGTGATCGGCTATGACGACCTGCTCCAGCCGTCACGGGTGGCTGGCGCAGGCCATGACGCCGCGGGCTGGGTCATCGACGGCCGCCTCAACGACGGCTTCGTTGCGGTAAACCGGCTGCTGGCGGCGGGTGCGGCCGTGTGGCGCATCGACGGGCCGCTGCCGCTGGCGGACGGGCGGGTGTTGCCGCCGGGCGCTTTCTACGTTGAAAACGGCTGGCCGAAACCCGGTGCGCCGGGTGCGCCGGAAGCCTGCGCCGCGGCCGTGGACGGGCTGGGGCTGGACCTTTGGGCCCTGCGTACGGCCCCGGACGTGCCGCGCCACCGCGCCTTGCCGTTGCGTGTCGGTCTCTACCAGCGCTATTGGGGCGGCAACATGGACGAGGGCTGGACCCGCTACGTGTTGGAGCGCTTTGAGTTTCCGCATTGCACCGTGACCGACGCCGACTTCCGCGATGGGGCGATGCTGGCCGCGAAGATCGACGTGCTCGTCCTCCCGGCCGACCGGCCGGAGATGATCATCGGCCCGACCAAGCTGGCGCGGCCCGGGGCGGCAGCTTCGTTGCTGCAGCGTGTGCGG
>JAUYEG010000167.1 GCA_030691505.1 Bacillota bacterium
TGCATCCTTCAGCCTCAGAGACATGGCCTCCCGCTGCTTCAGCTCCAGGCTCGTCTCAATCTCGTGCTGCACTTTATAGGCAGGCGCCTCCAGCGGCCACGTGTTCCAAGGCCGCCGCCACAACCTGACGGCATCCCAGCAGTATCGGGCCAGGAACGGCACGGGGCCCATCTGCCGGTATGCCCGGCTGTGCACCAGCTCGTGCCCTATCCGGGCCACGCCCTCTATCTCCAGGTTCCACTTGTCCCGCCGAATCAGGATGCGATTGCCGAACGTCATGGCCCAGACGTTGGGCGGCAGGCACGGCACAATGCTGATGCGGGCCTGGTCCAGTTCCCAGGACGTGAACCAGGGCATCAGCTTGTCCTTGGCAACCTGGGGTATCTTCATCGCTTACTCAACACCCGTTGCTTCAGCCACTCCGACCTCTTGACCGCGTTGGATGGCCGTATCTCTACGCCCTGCGATTCGAGTCGGCTCCTCACCGACTTGCGGTCATATCCAAGAATAGCCCCCACTTCTCGGAGGCTGAAGCCTGCCTGATACAACTGGGCGAGCACGGCGCTATCGTTCATGGCTACACATTGCCAGCCAGCAGGGCTTCTCTAGCCGCCACATTTGGTGGATTCTTCTTGTATTTCTCCACCGCTTCTGTAGGCTTCACCAGCCTCTTTGCTTTGCTCATGGTGTAGAGTTCGTCTTTTGTGTGGCTTTCTACCAGGCTTTTGGCGACAGCAAGGAACCCCTGTTTCTCCAGTTCGGTAGCTGCTCTGCGAGTCCAGTCTGCCTGGTTATCCGTCCTTCCTCCCTCTTTTAGCACATTGATATTCTCTGCGGGGCTAACTTCAATCTCGGCCAGGTCATTCACGAGGTCTATGGTTACCAGCCTCCAACTGACGTGCCGAAGGTTGAGTTCTACGGGCTTTACTGGGTCGAGGAGGGAACCAACTACCCCTATGCCGTCATGTTGGGCGGCCAGAATATCATAGTCCCCAACCGTACCAGTCAGCGGAACTTTCAGTCTCATGCCTGCTCCTAAACCAGCTTCACGCTGCCCACGGCTATGGCTGCTGCCCATTTGCTCGTATCACTACCGCCAAAGAAAAAGTAACTTCCCTCAGCGCCTCCACCAGAGTAGACTGCCAATTTACACACTTTGTTTCCTGATAGCGCCTTGAAGTCCCTCACTACGAGGGTATCTGTATTGTTTATGATGGGCAACTCGGCGCTGGTCTGCATAAGGACTCCGTCCATGTAAAGTCGCAGCACCAAATTATCTGCGTCGGCGTTCTCTCCCATTGCTCCTGCAAATGCAACCGCAAAAGCGAGTGATGTCGCATTGAAGAGAAGGGTTTTGGCAACTATGTCTGCTTCTGCGCCTGCTGCAAGATAGGTACGGCTGCGGTAAAATGCACCAGTCGAAGTGTTGGTCAGTGCCACAGAGAGGGTGTCTCCCTCAACATCTTCGGCGAGAGTTCCTGGGGAAAGCGTGCCCGCAACGCCGAAGATGGTCTGTCCCGTCTGAATCTTAGCTGCAACCAGGTCAGGCTCCACCGCTGTTAAGCTCGCTGCCCCTGCGTGGTAGCCTGCTGGATATGCGTTAGAAGCTGGGGCAAGAGCGACAGTGGGCATTGTGCCCGTCTTTTTGGGAGCCGCTACTGCGTAGAACGTCTTTGGCGACAGCACATTCGCTACGGCAGCGTCGGCGTCAGCGACGTTTACTCCCGTGAGGGCATTTAGAACCGTTGGGCGTACTGGCATCAGCTCAAATCCCTCGTGAGAATGCGATACGGCACGTTTCTGGCCACTCCTTCAAGCACCGACGCCTGTAGTGTTATTTTATAAAGCTGGCCCTTCTGGGGGAACGAGA
>JAUYEG010000001.1 GCA_030691505.1 Bacillota bacterium
TTGTCCCTCAGGCGGATGAACTCGAATAGGCCGACCCTGGCCTCGGGGCCGAATTCAACAATCAGGTCAACATCGCTGCCACGATGGGCCTCGCCGCGCACGCTGGAGCCAAACAAGAAAACGGATGCCACTGAGTATTCCTGCAAGAGCGGGACATTGGCCCGGAGCAGCTCGGCTGCCTGTTCAGCGCGCATGGCGAGTCCCCCTTTCTTTGGAGAACAGGGACAAGGAGTAGTTTGCGCTGACTGCGCCCTGCGGTCAGTCAGAGACCCGCAGGCGCGCGGCTGGCCACCGCCACGTATATGTCATCACCGTCATGCAGCAGGACAGGCTTCAGACCGGCCGACCGCAACAGGGAGACCATGGCCTCCCTGTCCGGAACCTTGTGGCTGATGACCACCCCGCCGATTTCCCGGTGCCGCTGGTTGATCGTCGTCCTGCTCTCGCTGTGAGCGACAACCAGCCTGCCGTCCGGGACGAGGACGCGTGCCATCTCCGCTACAGCCACGGCCGGCTGGTCCAGATGGGGGAACATGGAGTAGCAGACCACCGCATCAAACGAGGCGTCGGGCCACGGCAGGTCGTGTGCGTCGCCCAGGACCAGCTTGATCGCGGCCTGTTCGTGAAGGCGCTCGCTCTTTCGCGCTGCCCCGGCAAGCATCGCCTCGGAGACGTCAAGCCCGACCACCTGGCCGCCCGGAGCCACACGGGCCGCAAGGTGCGGGAGCAGCACGCCGGTTCCAGTCCCAAGGTCGAGGACCTTCATGCCCGGCCTCAGATCGGCCAGCGAAACGATGACACTGATCTTGTCCGCGTCTACCACCTGGGCATCGTCCCAGCCGGGAGCAGCACGGTCGAAGAAGGCACGAATCGCCTCGCGCACTCCCATTTCCTGCGGCGTCATTTCGCGGCTGCCTGCCTGTGGCGGTTTGCCCGAAGCGAGGTGCCGGAATACCTTTCAACCAGATAGACAAGGCCGGGCACGAGCACCAGTTGGCTCGCGATGCCTGGCAGGCCTGTGACCAGCGCGTAGGTCAGGGGGTAGAAGAGCGCCACTTGGGGCAGCCCCAGCAGCGGCAACACCAAAAAGCCGATCACGCCGTAGCCCAGCCTGCCCGTGACCATGGCAGCGACCAGGCAGGGGATGACATGCCAGCGGGTGTGCCTGTACAGGACACCGGTGACAAAACCGTACACGGCCAGCTCAACCGCCATGGCCTGGGCAACAGGGGGGATCAGCGCGGGCATGCCGGTCAATACGGCACTCAGTAGAGGTGTCACCACGCCAAGCAGGGCCGCCATACCTGGGCCGACCACGAAGCCAGCCAGCAAAATCGGCAGGTGCATGGGAAGGAGGACGCGCCCCATGCCGACCATGTGGACCAGCGCCGGCAGGGCCAAGCCGAGCGCCAGCAGCAAGGCGCCCAGGGTCAGAGTACGTGTTGGCATCGTTCGCGGGTGCGACATCGTTATGGTGTCTCCGTCCTCTCGAGTAGGATCTTGTGATCTACCAGGGCAAGGGACCTGACGCGCGCACGCAGCCTCTCCTGCCGCCCGAAAACGTCAACAAGGTAAACCGTGTCACCGTCAATGGTCAGCTTGTCGACGGCTTTGAGCAGGAGTTCCTCAGAACCGTCCTCGCGCACCAGGTATGCGTTGGCCTCACACATCCCGGCCGCCTCCCTTCGCTTGGATTTCTTCGACCAGCATGCCGATCAGGTGTGGCAATGGCTCCTCGGGGGTTCCAACCACCCTGACCGGCGATGTGGTGAGCGGCAATAGCAGCTTTGTAGCCGTACATGACCCGATGGCCTCGGCCATCTTAGGCGTCATTTCGCCGAGAAAGGAGTTGGCGATGACGATGCCCAGGCTTCCGGTAATGAGGTCCAACTGCCTGACGGTCCGGACAATCGCGTTCTCTCCGCTGGCGCCCTCGTTGGCCCCGGCCCGCAGCATGTTGGCGGTGGCGACGGCGTTTGTTCCCAGCACGACTATACGCGTCCTCTCGGGCAGGGCGGCGCGAAGAGCCTCGACGATTTTGCACCCGATACCCCCGCCCTGACCATCTATGACCCCGATCCTCATCAGGCCTCACCTCTCGATCGCAAGCAAAAGCCCCACACAAAGCAAACCACGAAGGCCGCTCCCCTGCGGGGATTGGTGCTGCCTTCGTGGCGGCGGTTTCTTGGCAACCTGCCCACTGGTGGGTCAGTCGCTATATTCGGTACATTGCGCCGGCCGGGGCCGCCGCAGTGGAGCTCTCAAGTAGCTCCGGTGGCGCGGAGTTTCGCCACCGGCCTGCAATATCCTGCCCCGATCGGTTCGCGTCATGCCCTAAAGGCGCCGCTGATTTGCCGCTTTCGCCGTTGGACGTTGAGCGTCTTCTTGATGTTGCCCGCGGTGGAGTGTCGGACAGCCCTCCACGGCGTCCCATCGGTTATGCAGCGTAAGGGACTTTGCTTCAGTCCCTCAATCGTTCGAGATAGAACCTGAACTTGGCCCCTCTACGAACGGAGAACACAGCATCCACGCCAAGCCGCTCAAAGCCCTCCTCGACCAGAGGGAGTGGGGAACTCACAAGGGTCTTGAGCACAGCCTCAAGGTGGCGCCGTCAGAGCAGCTACGCGGCACCGCAGTCCCAGGGTGGATCGTCGTCGCCGGCTGCGTCATCTGCATCCGGGAAGTCCTCGATCATGGCCAAAGCCTCCTGTACGGTTTCGACGATGTCCTCGTCGTCGGCATCCAGGAGGTCGATCAAGATAGCCGGGGCTTCTCCCGGACGGATGCAGGCTACTGCGTTTATCGCCGCCAGCAGCAGGTCCTTGTCGGTTTCGTCTGAGCCGACAAGCGAGACAACGTGCGGCCAGGCCTCGTCCAATCCCCAGATGCCCCCTGCGCGGACGGCCTCGAACTGGATCTCCGGGTCGTCGCTCTCGAGTGCTTGGAGAACCTGCTTGCCGAAACGGGAAGCAAAGCGCATGCAGAACACCGAGGTTAGCACCCAATCCCTGCGGCCGCTGGAGTATGCGGCGCGAATTGCAGCGCGATGCCAGTCCTGCGGGGCGCGCACGGAGGCTTCGAGGATCTTCCGCCTCACCAGGTCGGGAACCGAGGCGTCCAAGTACAGCTTGTGGAGCAACGCCTGGATGCGGCGAAGCGTCTCCGCGTCAATGGGCGGAGTCTCAGCGACCGGCAGGATGTCCGCGATGTCCTCAAGGGAAAACTCATCCGCGTATTCGAGGAGGGGGCCCAGGGAGATCGCCGCTCTGCTGCGGAGTGCTTCGGGTTCGTCTCCGCTTTGCAGGACCGACAGTAAGGCATCAACCAGTTCGTCCGTCGTTGAGGGGACTTCACCTGCCAGCTCCGCCGCAAGCAGGCGGTCTGCCTCCTTGGCCAGCCGGTCGAGCAGGGTTTCCGCCAAGAACCTGGCGGCACTGGAGGGCCACTCCCATGGCGGGGTGCTTCTCAGGGTCACGAGATCCGTCTTTCTTGTCTTCTTTGGGCGCATGTCGCACGGGTTCACCTCGCCGTAGCCGTCAGCTATCCTTACCGGCCCATGCGTTCTTCGCGAGCCGGAAATCATCCTGTGTCTCGCCGCACCGGTGCCTATGCACTCCGGGCATCGCCAGGCCTCCCGGCAAGACCGTCAGTTGCCCTCCGGGTCATCGCCGTTCCCGATGTTCTCATCCCCACTGGCCTCACCCCTGGCGAGCAGGCTCAACGCCAGGTCGGCAGCCGCCTCGTAGGCAGCAAGCAACGCTTCATCCACACGTGCACTGCCCCGCCAGAATCGAGGGGCGCCTAACAGGGAGAGCATGGTCTCCGCTGATCGAGCCGGCCACGCCGCCGCCGCACCGTGCCCGGTGATTGCGCCAGAGCGGTCCGCGCCTCCCCGCCAGAAGCGGTCGCGATCCCTCGGCAGCGGCTCGACGGGTACTACATCCTCCAGTAACGGGGCCAGCGACGTCGCCGCTGACTCCGAGACCGCCGACGCCGAGGCAGCCTGGGCGGTGCCTGAGCCGGCCTCGCCGACCAACCCCACCAGGGCTGCCCGGCTCATCCCCCGCAGCCTCAGCAGCAGGCAGGGATCGCGGTCAAATTCCTCGCCCAGCAGCCAGTATACGGCCGCCACGTGCTTGCACGGGTTTTCCCAGTCCGGGCAGGAGCAGACGGCCTTCATCTTAGGTTTTGCGTATGCCCGCGGAAACAGCGACAAGCCGGCTTGGGCGAAGGCCTCCTCGATCTGCGGCGGCATCTGGCCCGCGAGCAGCTTGGCAGCGAACACGGCCCGCTCCGACAGGACCCGCGCAAGCCTGTGCCAATCCTTCTCAGACAGCGTGGGCACCTCGATCTGAACGGAGTAAGGACGGGCGCGCGAGCCTTGGACCTTGGCGAGCACGAGCCCCTCCTGGATATCGATCGACAGCACGTGACCGCTGCGGGCGTAAGCTTTGCCCCTGGCCAGCCGGCTGCTGGAGCAGATGCTCGCCAACACATCCTGCCAGCGTTCGGCCCACCAATTGCGGCCCTGCTTTCCTCTGGCCGCGCGCGCCTTGATCCCGCCGCCAACCCTGCGCATCCGCGTCTGCGACTGGGACGTCCCTCGGCTATCCGATCGCGTTCTAAAGCCGCGCCACATCTTACTCCCTCACCGCCTCGGCCCGGAGGGCCACCAGTTCGCGTAGCTGCGCCGTGGTCAGCTCGGTCAGCCAGCCTTCGCCGCTGCCGATGACCTGTTCGCTCAGCTCCCGCTTGCGCTCAATCAGCTCGTCGATCCGCTCCTCCAGCGTCCCGAGGCATACGAACTTGTGCACAAACACGCCCCGCGTCTGGCCGATGCGGAAGGCGCGGTCGGTGGCTTGGTTCTCGACGGCCGGATTCCACCAGCGGTCAAAATGAAAGACCTGGTTGGCGCGGGTGAGGTTGAGGCCGGCCCCGCCGGCCTTGAGCGACAGGACAAACAGCGGCGTCTCCGCCCCTCCGGCCTGGAATCGTTCGACCATCTGGTCGCGCTCCCGGCGCGGCACGCCCCCGTGCAGGAACAGCACTTCGCACCCCACGGTTTCCTGGAGAAACCGCTGCAGCAGTCCGCCCATGACCGCGAATTGGGTAAAGATCAGGGCGCGGTCGCCGGCGGCCAGCGACTGCTCGAGCATCTCGACCAGGCGGGCGAGCTTACCGGAGCGGCCGGGCAGCGGCGAGTTGTCCCCGAGGAAGTGCGCCGGGTGATTGCACACCTGCTTGAGCTTGGAGAACGCGGCCAGAATCCGTCCACGGCGCTCAATGCCCTCCGTCTCGTCCAGGCCTTCTTCCAGCTCGGCGACCACGGCCGCGTAAAGCGAGGCTTGCTCACGGGTCAGAGTGCAGAACACGCGGGCCTCGACTTTCTCCGGCAGATCGCTGATCACGCTGGGGTCGGTCTTGAGGCGGCGGAGGATGAACGGCCCGGTCGCCCGCTTGAGTTGTTGAGCGGCGCCCGGGTCGCCTTGGACCTGGATGGGCAGAAAGAAGCGCCGGCGGAAATCGGCACGTGTGCCAAGCAGGCCCGGGTTGAGGCATTCCATAATCGACCACAGGTCGCCGACGTTGTTCTCGACCGGCGTGCCGGTCAAGGCCAAGCGAAAGCCCGCGCGCAGCGACCGGGCGGCCCGCGCCTGTTTGGCTTCAGGGTTTTTGATGTTCTGCGCCTCGTCCAGGATCAGTCCCGCCCAGTCGATCTCCGCCAGGAGCGGGTAGTCCCGCTGCAGCAGAGCGTAGCTGGTGACAACGAGCGCCTGGCCGTGCACCGCCTCGGTTATTGCCGCGGCCTCACGGGCGCGCTCCGGTCCGCTGTGCACCAGCACGGGCAACCCAGGTGTAAACCGAGCCGCCTCCTTGTGCCAGTTGCCGACGACGGAGGTCGGACAGACCAGCAGGGCCGGGCGCCGGCCGTCAGCCTCCCAGCGCCGCTGGACAAAGGCCAGAGTCTGGATCGTCTTGCCCAGGCCCATATCGTCGGCCAGACAAGCGCCCAGGCCGAAGCGGCTCAGGAAGTCGAGCCAGGCATAGCCGCGGGCCTGAAACGGCCAGAGTCGGCCACGGAAACCCTCTGGCACGGGCACCTCGCTGAATACGGTGCGCCCCTCAAGCTGCGCCAACAGATCGGCGACCGGTCCCTCTGCCGCGAGCCCGTCCAGATGCAGGCCGCCCGGCAGGGCAGCCGCGCCCAGGGCCATGCGCACCGTCTCTTGCAGGGTGGCAGCGCCGGCCTGCTTGCGGCGGCGCCAGAAGTCCAGCGCGGTGCGGATCTCGGCCGCATCCAATTGCACCCACTGGCCGCGCACCCGGACCAGCGGGGCCTTGAGCCTGGCCAGTTCCCTCAGCTCGGCGGCGGTGATCGGGTCGCCCCCCAGCGCCAACTGCCAATCGAAATCCACCACGGTGGAGGCGCCCAGCCCGGCTGACGCTTGAAACCCGCTGGCCTTGACTCGGGCGTGCACGCCTACCCTCGTCCTGGTCCCGCGGCCTGTCCACCAGGCAGGGAGCATCACGCCGAAACCGGCCTGTTCCAAGGCAGCGGCGTAGTTGGTCAGGAACTCGTGCGCCCCGCCCGAGTCGAACTCGAGTCCAGCGGGAGCGGAATCCTCCAAGCTGCCCTCGATCGCCAGGTAAACCTCCGCCGCCTGGCCGAGCGCAGTTAGCAGGTACTCCCGCGCATCCAGGTCTACTGGTCGCAACAGCGCCAGATGGGCGGCATCACCCCGCCAGACCTGCGCCGCGGTCAGCAGCAGGCTCGGGTCGGCGGCATCCTGGAGCAGGTAGCGCAGACGCCAGGTATCAGCGGGGTGAGCGGTGGGCCGCCTGTGGGCGGCGGAAGCGGGTGCGCGGTCCACGTCCGAAGCCGCACCCTCGGCGGCTTCCGTGTTGCTGCCCTCGCCGCCCGCGTCGGCCCCGGTTGCTTTGGTGTCGGGCTCCTCCAGGCGAAAGCACAAGCGGTAGGGTGCGGCGGCCCTGAGAGTCACCGGGCGCAGCCAATCGGCGACCGTGGCGAACAGCCCGGCCAGCTCCGTCGACCTGCCGTCGACCTTGCCGGTTTCAGAGTAAAGGGCCGCAAGCCAACGGTCGTGGATGTTGGTACCGGCGCCGCTTGCGGGGGCCCGGCGCCCCCGGGCCGGCCCAGTTAGAGTGTCTTTGGGGGCTTGCACAAGCGACTTGCGCACCAGGTGATCCACGGTGAAACTGAGGAACTCCCCGAGAGCGATGGGCGCGGAAGGAGGGGGGCCCGGCAGAGTCCTGGAAACGCCCTTGGGCCTAACCGCCTGGGCCGCGCCGGGCATGGCTTGGGCAAGGGCACGGAAACTCGCCTGGTCGGGGCCGGTCAGCATCGGCTGCCAGCGGGCAAATAGCCCCCCGGATTCCGAGGCAACGCCGGGCAAAAACCGCTGCCGGGCAACAAGTGAGAGCGCCCAGGACAGCGCTTGGCCCCAGAACAGGAAGTCGTCGCCCGCAAAGACGCCCGGACATAGGTGCTTTCTCCCGGATGCGGCGAGCAAGAGCCCTATCGCCCCAGCCGGCTCGCAGTAGACCGCGGGCGCGGCAAAGGGCGTCACCGTGACCCGCGCCGCTTCAGGCAAAGGAGCGGCCAGAGGTACTGATGGCAGCGGCAAGCGGCGCACCGCAGGAAGATGTGCCTTGAGCTGGCCCACGGTCCAGAGATGCGCCGTCCGCGCTCCGCGCGGAAAGGGCGGCATCGTGCGGGCGATGGCTTTCGCGAGCTGGTCGCCGTCCGCCGCATAGGGATGAGGCTTGGGTCTCGGCGCGCGGGACGCCGACAACTCCTCGGACGCGGCGCGGCGGGCCCATGACGCGGGATCCGACAGGACCTTGACTCCTACGGCGGTGTCCTCGCCCCATATCAGCAACTGCCGTCGGCCGACGCCGGCATGTAAGATGATGAACTGGATCGACCTCCGATCGGTGCTGCAGCATGAGGGCTGCGATGAGGCGCTCGGGCCCCGGCCGAGACGCTTCGTGGATGGCGGTGGGGGGTCCTGCCTCCAGTGCCGCATGTACCCGCACCCACAGTAGCAGAGCACCCGTTGGCCCGCACGCCGCAACCCGGGACGCATCCCGGCCCGTAGCGCGCCAACCAGTTCGCCCGCGCCCCCGTCGCCGAACGGCGGTGATGACCGTTGGCTACGACACAGGCTGGTCCTGCCCGAATCCGCATCACCAAGGGCACATCGATCCCAGGGGGGCGGGTTGCCAAACCCGCCCCTCGGGAGTGCATCCTGGTTGGGGAACAGGCGGTCGTCGCGGGCGGGGACGGTTTCGGCGAGAAAGATCCACGCGTGAGCCAGAACGGCACAGGGGCGAGGCGTGTCGACTCCCCCCTGGGATGCTAGCGAGATCTCAGAGTAAAGATTCGTAGTTGCGCTTGCCGTGCATGATGCGGCGGATCTGTACCGTACCGGCCCTGATAACGAGAAACACCAGGTAGTCCTCAACGACCAGGCAGCGGTATCCCTTCGCCTTCAAGGCGAGCACCCTTACCAGGGGACACCGCTGCGGCATGCGGGCAAGGCCTTCTAGCTTCTCAATGATTAGGTCATAACACTTGATCGCAGCTTGAGGGGATAGGGCATTGAGGTAGTCGACGATGTCTTCCAAGTCTCTCTCGGCAGCGGGGTACACTCTGACGTCATACTCGACCATGGACTCTGTTCCTCAACCGCTTGGCGACTTCAGAGAGTTCCTTGCCCTCTGCGCCGTTGGCGATTTCTTCTTCCGCCTCGGCCAGCTTCGCATATAGTTCGATGAGTGCTTGTTGCCTTTCGTAGGCCTTTATGCTCATCACAACCATATCGCCAGTACCGTTCTTGGTGATAAAGACCGGCTCTCCTGTCTGATGACAAAACTCAGAGATGCTATTGGCGTTATTACGCAGGTCGGAGATAGGCCTTATGTTTGGCATGCTGAAGCACGCTCCTTATGGGCAAGATTCACGGCCATATTATATCACTATTCTGAGAAGGCAATAATCGAGCGGACTATGACCAAGACGAAACCCAACCAAAAGACGCAGGAGTGGATCGACGCCCGCAAGTGTCACCGCTTGTCCCACTGCCAGGTGCAGATGACTCGTGAACTGGGTATGAACCCAAAGAAACTCGGGCAAGTTGGATAACCACCAGAACGAGCCGTGGAAGATGCCGCTGGGGGACTACATTGAGGCCTTGTGCCTTGAGCGTTTTGGCCGAGATCGGCCCGAGAGCGTGATATCGATCGAGGACCGTCTGCGCCTCAAAGAGGCCAAGGCGGCCCGGAGGGTCCCGGAATAAGGCTCGGCCCGGAGGGGTCGACGACATGAAGGGCGGCGCGG
>JAUYEG010000050.1 GCA_030691505.1 Bacillota bacterium
CACACGGGTGGTGGGCGTCTACTCCAAGCCGGCAGAGGGAGCATTGGCAGTCACTCTGGAGGGCAAGGTCATCGGCGGCGAGCTCAAGCGGGAAACCGACGAAACCGTGGACGCCGCTTTTTTCCAGATGGGCGCGCTTCCTGAGCCCGTGATGGCACACCTTCACCAGCGGGTGGCCGATTTCCGGGAGGGTCAGCCACAAGCGTTCCTTAGGACTCAGTGAGGCGGGCCTCGCCCCGGTACGACGTGGTGTAGGATGCCGGTCCTGGCAGATGCCCACTAAACGTTCGTGCCCCTGTGGCACCACTACCACGGCGGATGGAAATGCTGGGGGTTCGCGTCATCTTGGTGCGGGCGGACTCTGAGCAGTTGAGGTTTTACCACATGGAAGCCTCCGGCCGTTGGGCATCCACGTAGGAGACGGGGCCACCCTGGGGGCGTTCGCCACACGAAAACTGGGCCAAGCGGAGGTCACAGCTTTGCACCATACATCGCAGACAGTGCAGCGGATCATCTCCGGCGGCATCATCGCCATCATCCGCACATCCTCGGTCGATGCCGCCCGCACCGCCGCGCTCGCCATCGCCGCCGGCGGCATCGACGCCATCGAGGTGACGATGACGGTCCCGGGAGCCCTGGACCTGCTCGCCGAGCTGGGCCGCGACCACGGCGACCGTCTGCTCCTGGGGGCGGGCACGGTCCTCAACCCCGAATCGGCGCTGGCCGCCATCCGGGCCGGTGCCCGCTACATCGTGAGCCCGCACCTCAACCCGCGCACCGTCGAGATGTGCCTGCGCCACGGCGTGCCGTCAATACCGGGGTGCCAGACCGTAACCGAGGCCATGACGGCCCTGGAGGCCGGGGCGGACCTGGTCAAGCTCTTTCCGGCGGGCGTGCTCGGCCCGGAATACGTCAAGGCCGTGCTGGCCGCGCTGCCTCAGATCCCGTTTGTGCCGACCGGCGGGGTCGGGCCGCACAATGCTGCTGCCTACATCCGGGCCGGGGCTGTCGCTGTCGGGGTCGGTGGCGAGCTGACGCGCGCGGGTGACGCCGCTGCCATTGCCGCGGTTGCGAGCGAGCTGGTTTCGGCGGTAAGAGAGGCGAGAGCCAGATGAGCAGCCAAATGAGCACCCCGGTCGCGTGGCCACCACAGCCGCGCGTGGTCACCCTTGGCGAAAGCATGGTCGTCCTCAACCCGGCGACCACGGGGCCGCTGCGCTATGTGCATACGTTTCACCGGTCGCTCGCCGGCGCTGAAAGCAACGTCGCCATCGGGCTCGTGCGCCTCGGTATCCCGGTGGGCTGGTTCAGCCGGGTCGGAGGCGACGAGTTTGGCCGGTACGTCCTCGCGACGCTGCGCGGCGAGGAGGTCGACGTGTCACGAGCCCGCACCGACGCGGATGCGCCGACCGGTGTCTACTTCAAGGAGCTGCGCGCCGCCGGTGACCCTTCGGTCTATTACTACCGGCGCGGTTCGGCGGCGTCGAGGCTTTCGCCCGACGACCTTGACCCCGCGTACATCGCCAGCGCCGAGTTGCTCCACATCACGGGCATCACGCCTGCCCTGAGCGATTCGTGCCGGCGCACCGTCCTGCGGGCGGTCGAGATTGCCCGCGCCAGCGGCACCCTTGTCAGCTTTGACCCCAATTACCGCGCCAAGCTGTGGTCCCCGGACGAGGCGCGGCCCGTCATGCGCGAGATCGCGCGGCAGGCCGACATCGTCATGCCCGGCCTTGCCGAGGCCGAATTGCTGACGGGCGCCGTCGACCCGACCACCGCCGCGGGCGAGCTGCTTGCCGCGGGCGCGCGCCTTGTCGTCGTCAAGCTGGGGCCGGCGGGCGCCATGGTGGCTGCTGCGGCGGCAGCAGGGCAGGGGGCGGGCGCTGCCCCGGAGACCGTCCCCGGCTTCGCCGCAACTCCTGTGGATTCTATTGGAGCGGGCGACGCATTCGCGGCAGCGTTCCTGGCGGGGATCCTGTCCGGATGCTCGCCGGTCAACGCCGCCCGCCAGGCCAACGCCGCCGGTGCGCTGGCAACCCAGGTCGTCGGCGACTGGGAAGGCATGCCCGACCGCGAGGCGCTCGACCGGTTCATGGCGGGGCGGGAGGCAGTTACGCGCTGAGGCCGGGCGCTTGCCACTCCGCGGCTCAAGAAGAAAAGGCACGGCAGCTCAGTGCTGGTTTTGGCGACCCGAGTCACCGGTCCGGTCGACGGTGCGGGCGCTTGAGACGCCGCTGGCCAATACCAGCCCGCGGAGCCGCCCGTCGTACATGACCAGCGACTCGGCATGCTTGCCGGTAAGGTTGGCGGCCAGCCCCCGCGTTGCGGCCCGGTACCTCGCGACCAGCCCCTCTAGACCCGCATCCATCGCCCTGGCAAGTGCCAGCGCGCTCCGCATCGCGTAACTCAGCCCCTCAGCGGAGCTTGGACTGATCCAGCCGGCTGCCTCGCCGACCAGCGCCAGGTTGCGAGCGCCCAGGGCAAGGTGCCGGGGGCCGCGCGGCCGGAGCAACAGACACCCCTCGCGCTTGGCCAGCCGTCCGAACTCAAACCCCCTGGCTCGGAGCTTCTCTTTCAACAGTTGAAACCGCTCACGCGCCCCATCCCGGGGGACGGCGGCACCGACCAGAAGGTGATCCCCCTTCGGGATGGTCCATGCGTAGAAATCCGTAACCTCCGGGTCGAAGATGGCTGTGTAGTACGGCAGGGCCCGGTCTGTGCTGTACCATTCTTGCAGCGCCAGGTAAGCCGGCAGCCGGTGGCCCGGTAGCGCCCAGCGCCGAATCATCGAATTGGCCCCGTCCGCCCCCCCAGCACTCGCGCCCGTTCCTGGTAGCCCCGCTCGCCGTGGCGCAGCGCCAGCACCGATCAGGCGGGCAAGCGTAGCTCCCGCCGGTCCCGCGCCTACGATGGCCACTTCGTACATCGATATCCTTCCTTGGGTCCGGGGCAGCGGAGCCGTATCCGAGCGAGCGTCTGGGCGAACCCTCTTCTTGCGCCGGCCGGGATTTCCTTTACACGGCTGGACGTTGGGCCAACCCCGATTGACCACCACCCGATCACATCTTACAATGGAGTACGTAAGACACATCCCATGGTAAGACAGAGGTGCGTGGCAGTGACCAT
>JAUYEG010000080.1 GCA_030691505.1 Bacillota bacterium
GCTGCAACAGGTAGTGCTCAAACCACGCAAGCGACCGGGCAAACCGGTCGGCCTTGTGGCCGGGTTTCTGGAATGAGTGGTACTCGCCGGGGTACCGGACCATCACCGCGGTCTTTCCCAGAAACCGCAGGGACAAAAAGAACTGCTCCGTCTGCTCTATCGGGCAGCGCAGGTCGCTTTCACCGTGAATCAGCAGCAGCGGCGTCACGACCTTGCCGGTGTATGCCGCAGCGGACCGGCTCAGCAGGCGCTCGGCCTGCTCCCAGGGCGTTCCGCCGAAATGGTGGTCCCCGAAGTTGTACCCGATGTCGCTGGTCCCCCAGAAGTTGTGCCGGTTGTAGATGATCGCCCCGGCAACCGCGGCCCGGAAGCGATCGGTCTGGGAAATCGTCCACGAGGTCATGTAGCCGCCGTAGCTCCAGCCGGTCACGCCCAACCGCCCCGGGTCCGCGACGCCGCAGGCGATGGCGTCGTCCATCCCGGCCATGATGTCCTGATAGTCCTTGCCGCCCCAGTCCCCGACGACGGCCCGGGCGAAATCCTGCCCGTAGCTCTGGCTGCCGCGAGGGTTGGTGTAGACGACGGCGAAGCCGGCGGACGCCATGACCTGGCACTGGAACATGAAGCAGCTGCCGTAGACCCCGTGCGGCCCGCCGTGGATATACAGCACGGTGGGGTAGGGGCCGTCTCCGCGTGCTTCCGCCGGCCGCATCAGCCAGCCCTCAATCTCCCAGCCATCCGCCCCGCGGAAGGTGCGCTTCTCCGCCGCCGCCACGGCGACCTCAGCGAGCAGTGCGTCGTTGCAGTGGGTCAGGCGGGTTTCGACGGCAGGTGTATCAGCCGCGGCGCTGTACAGCTCGTCCGGCTGCGTCGGCGTACCGGCCTGGTACACAAGGCGTCCGGCGGCGTAATCGAGCCCGGACACGACCCTCCCCGGGTCGCCGGCCAGCCGCACCGGGGGCGGTATCTCGCGGCCCGCGGGGCCCAGGGCAGGCGCTCCGGACAGCGGCGGGACCGAGTATCTGACCAGATATGTGGCTCCCCCGTCGCCGAGAAGGTGGTAGATCGTCCGTGAGTCCTCGCCCCAGACGGGTGGGATGAACATCGGCGCGTACCTGACATCCGAGGAAATCGGGTTGCCCGCCGGCCGGTCAACGATGCCACTAAGGTCTGTGGCCTGGTCCTGGCCGAGCGGGAGGGCCCCTGCCGCCAGGGCCTCCGCAAGCGGAATGACCAGCAACGACGGCGTCGTGGAGCCGCGGTAGCGGTTGTCGTGTCCGAGGAAGGCCACCATGGAGCCGTCCAGCGACACGCGGGCGGCCCCTGCCGGGCCCCGGCCCTCGTAGAGCAGCGTCAGGGCGCCGGTCGCGGGGTCGGCGAGCCACAGGTCCTGATTGGCAAGGGAGTCGGCATCGCCGCGGCGGACGGCGGTGAACACCAGCTTGCCGTCGGGAGTCCAGGCCGGCGCCTCGTGATCGTAGTCTCCGGAGGTGACCATGCGGGCGCGGGACGGGTCCGTGGCGTCCGTACCGCCGGCAGCCGCTACGCCGGAAGCTCCCGGCCCGGCGCACGGGACTCCGACCACGAACACGTGGCTGCGCCGGTCGCCGAAGTAGCCGGCCCCGTCGAACCGGTACTTCAGCCTCGTGATGACCTTCACTTCGCTCACATCGCGCTTTCCGGTCTTGGGCCCCTTTCCGTCCTCGGCGGCCTGCGCCGCCGCCCGCTCCCGGTCCCCCGGCGGTGCGCCGGGGTACGGCTGCCAATCCGCGGGCCGCTCAAAGATTCTCGCCGTATAGGCGATGAAGCGCCCGTCCGGCGACCATTCGGGCGCGGAGGCCACGGCCTGGTCCGTCGGAAGATGCCGGGCCTCGCCGCCGTCCGGGGCGATGAGCCAGATCTGCGGCCGGCCGTTTCGTTCGCTCACAAAGGCGATGGTCTTGCCGTCCGGCGACCACCGCGGCAGGCGGTCCTTGCCGCCCGCGTTGGTGAGCCGCACCGGTTCCTGCCCGCCCGCCGCGGCGGTGATCCACAGGTCGGTGCGGTTGCGGTCCTCCTCCGCATCCGGGGTCTGCACAACGTAGACCAGGCGCCGGCCGTCGGGCGAGATCTGCGGGTAGCCGGGACTGACAAAACGGTTGATGTCCTCCGGTCGCATCGGTCGCATCGGTCGCATCGTCAATGGGTTCCTCCTGACTGGTCAGGGCTGTGTGCCGAGGCGCTCAAAGCTGAAAGGACTCGTATTTGGCCTCGCACGGATAGCCCGCGGCCACATCAAGCCGCCCCGCCGTCAGGTCGATGACCACCGAGGCGACCGTCCGCACGGCGGGGTTGGCGACCGGGTCGATGTGCTTGCATACCGACTTGGGGTAGTTGGCGTGGTCGCGCATGATGGACAGCAGGGTTTCAGCCGTATGCTCGCGGCCGCCCGCACGGACCAGCTCCTCGAGCCGGGCCTGGCGCAGCCGCGAGTTTAGCAGGTCGCCGGACTCAAGCTTGCGCATCTCCGGGTCGCGCGCGTGGTTTGTGTGGACGAGCGGACGGCCGACGCCGGGGAGCAGCGCGTAACTGGTGGCTGAAACCTCGACGT
The DNA here is from genome assembly GCA_030691505.1 of Bacillota bacterium. Classification (GTDB taxonomy): domain Bacteria; phylum Bacillota; class Sulfobacillia; order JAUYEG01; family JAUYEG01; genus JAUYEG01. The sequence continues at coordinate 2,591 of JAUYEG010000080.1, forward strand.
CCACAATCATGCCCGACCTGTCCGCCAGCAGGTGGTTCTGGCCGTTGGCCCTGTGCGGCGCAGTGGCGGCGCGGATGGCCTGCTCAAGATGTGTCGCGTTGAGGGCCTCCCGGTAGGCGGGCAGCTTGGGCGTCCCGCGCGGCCTTATGTCCCGGAAGTAGAGCGCGTTTCCGACCTGCGCGATGCCGGACGAGTTGAGCCCCTGGTGCAGCAGCAGGCCTGCATAAGTGAAGGCCAGGTACGCGGGCCCCTGGTCCGGATGCCCGTGCACCACGTAGCAGGTATCCTCGTATCCGGCGCCCGAATCCTCGTTGTGGGCGAGCAACACGTGGCCGTCGTGCGTGTGGGCGGGCGGAATGACCACGCACGAGCATCCGGCTCCGCTCCCGGCTCCGCTCCCGCCGGCGCCGGCCGCCCGGACTCGCCCAGCGGCCATCTCTTGTCCGGAGTTCATGGCCACGAGGGCCAGGTAGGGAACCCCGGCGCCGCGGGCGATCCCGCGCAGTTCGGCGGCGCTGCGCGCCATATGCTCCTCGAGCGCATCGGCGAACGGCCGGGTGCGGAGCGTCAGCTCCCGCAGCCCCAGGGCCGGCCGGGCCCTGAAGAACATCGCCGCCGCCTTGCCTATCTGCCTTGCGGCCCCGTGCCCGACCGCGTACCCGATGTCCTCGTCGCTTCCCTGCGCCCGGATATAGGTCAACGTTCCCAAGTGCCGCACCTCTGACCGCAAGATGCCGCCCTCCCCTCCAAAACAGCACCCCGCGCCACCCGAACGCTGCGGGGCTCGATCTCTGCCTGCCGGGACACTTCGGGCCGGCGAGCCAGCGTCCCTGCGCGCGGACCTGTGCGGGCGCAGTTCAAGTGGTTTGGTCCATGCGTTGCAAGTCGGGTTGTTAGACGGCAGCAGTTGATTGCTTACAGCGCAATAAGAGACTTGACAAGTGCCCACCATCTGCCTAAGCTGTAAGTGAGCCCATCAATCGGGCAAGACTAAGAACTAACAAGTCTCAAAGGAGGCGTCCCGAATGTCGCTTGTGTCGTGGGAACCCTATCGTGACTTTCTGGCCCTGCGTGACAGCGTCAACCGCATGTTTGACGACGTCTTTGTCCGCAGGGGTGAGCAGCCCGGGGAGCTGGCCCTGTCCGCCTGGCCGGTGCCCGTGGACGTCTATGAAACCCGTGACGAAATCGTCGTGCGGGCTGAGGTCCCCGGCATCGACCCCAAGCAGGTCAAGATCGCGTTGACCGGCGACCAGCTGACCATCTCCGGTCACCGCGAGCGCGAGGGCAAGACCGAGGGCCGCAACTTCGTGCGCGTCGAGCGCCGCTACGGCGGTTTCAGCCGGTCGTTCACCCTTAACGTGCCGGTCGTGGCGGATCAGGTCACAGCCAACTACCGTGACGGGGTGCTTGAGGTCCATCTGCCCAAGGCGGAGGAGGTCAAGCCCAAGGAGATCCAGATCAACGTCCAGTAGTCGTTCCGGGTGGTTCATGGAGCAGTGCCGCTTCCGGACGGCGGCGCGCCGATCAAGCGCAGGGGGCCGGCCGATGCACTTCGGCCGGCCCTTCTGATACAGTGATGGCGTCAGTACCGGGACCGGGCCGCAGGACCGCGCGGGACGCCGCGCAAGGGGTGAGACGTGGTGGAGTTCAGGGATTACTACGAGACCCTCGGCGTCAAGCGGGATGCCGGCGAGGCGGAGATCAAGAAGGCCTACCGGAGGCTCGCCCGCAAATACCATCCTGACGTCAACCCCGGCGACAAGACCGCGGAGAGCCGGTTCAAGGAGGTCAACGAGGCCTACCAGGTCCTGAGCGACCCGGCTAAACGGGCCCGCTTTGACCAGCTCGGCGCCAACTGGCAGCAGTACCAGGCTCAGGGCACGCCGTACGACGAGTGGTTCCGGCAGGCCGCCCACCGCGGTGGCGGCGCGGGCGGCGGCCCGACCGGCCAGGCCGGTCCGGGTGGCTTCCGCGTATTCACCTTCGGCGGCGGCGAGGCCGCGGATCTTGGCGACCTGGGCGGTTTCAGCGATTTCTTCCGCGCCTTCTTCGGCGATCTCGCGGGGGCCCAGCGCGCCGGGGGTGGGGGCGCCGGCTCGCGTGGGTTTCGCAACATCCAGTTCGGGGACTTCGCTCCCGGCGGTGGAGCGGCGGGGGCGGGCCCGGGCCCGGTCGGCGGCCACGGCCCGCGCCAGGTGGCGTTTGCGCAGGACCTCGAACACGAGTTTGAAGTGTCGCTCGAGGAGGCTGCCCTGGGGGGCCGGCGTACGCTGGAGCTGACCATGGGCGGGCCGGACGGCAAGCCGCGGACGAGGCAGATCGAGGTCAAGATCCCCGCGGGAGTCCGCGACGGCTCCAAGCTGCGCATCGCGGGCCAGGGTGCGGCTCACCCCGCGGGCGGGGCCCCGGGCGACCTATTCCTGATCGTCAAGCTGCGCCCGCACCCCATCTTCGAGGTGCGCGGCGACGACATTTGGGTGTCTGCGCCGGTGGGCCTGTACGAGGCGGTCTTGGGGGGCAAGGTCGTGGTGCCGACGGTCCGCGGCCGCGCCGACATGAGCCTGCCGCCGGAAACGCAGAACGGCCAGGTTTTCAGGCTGCGGGGGCAGGGGCTGCCCTCGCTGCGCGGCGGCGTGACCGGGGACGAAATGGTCCGGGTCCAGGTCGAACTGCCACACAGGCTGACGGAGCACGAACGCGAGCTGTTTGAGCAGCTCGCCGGGCTTCGCGGCAAGAAGGGGTAGCAGTCAGAGCAGGCGGCCGAGTCAGACACCGCCGGAAGCGGGCAGGGCGGGAGGTGTGTTGGTGCCATCTCTGAACCAGCTTCAGGAGTGGGCGCTGAGGCGCGGCTGGCGCCTCGCCGGCGGGGACCCGGGCCTGCTTGAGGTTCTACGGCGTGATCTGGCCATGGACATCGACGCCGGGCGTTTTGGCCAGGGGCTTCAACGAAGGGTCCTGTCACGGTTCAGGTACCTTGACGGCGTCAATCTCACGCCCATCAAGAGCCTGCTG
>JAUYEG010000123.1 GCA_030691505.1 Bacillota bacterium
TAAAATTTCTATACAGGGCTAAATATCTTATAGGTAAATCTGATAATTAGGAAGATTAATATTGAAAATTCCAATTTGACATATACGGAAATTTAGATTAGAAAAAGTTTGATTCATTCCAAATGGGAGGAGGTGAGAGCCGATGATGCTCAGCTGGAATTTTGTTTATCTCTCATGAAGCAAAACTCAAAATGCCCATAGGTTTGGGCCAATGGATATGATGGGCTGGGGCATGAGTAAGGATAGGGCTGCGCAGACTGGTGGCTCTCATTTCTCCCTTTAGTTATTTTGACGCCTTTCCCTCTCAATATTTGCCAATCTTCTGGTTCCCCTTTTGCTCTCCCCTTTCCCGAATCCATATGTTTTTTGAAAATCACCTTTGAAAAGAATTTATAGAGGAGGAACCTATGCCTAAAATTGCTCAATTCTTTGCGATTCGTTGGGGGATTATTTCTGTAGGAGCTTTTATTGGAGTTTTCGCTGCACTATTACAGAAGTGGGGCAATCCTGGAAATATGGGTATCTGCGTAGCATGCTTTGAGAGAGATATTGCTGGTGCCCTTGGACTCCACCGGGCGGCTGTTGTTCAGTATATGTGGCCGGAAATTATCGGTTTTGTCCTCGGTGCTTTAATTGCTGCCTACCTTTTTAAGGAATTCCGTCCCCGAGCTGGCTCTGCCCCTATCGTTAGGTTTGTGCTTGGAGCCTTTGCCATGATTGGGGCTTTGGTCTTCTTGGGGTGTCCCTGGCGGGCCATGCTCCGTCTGGCTGGAGGGGACGGGAACGCCATTTTCGGCCTGGTAGGACTCATCGGAGGGATATGGGTAGGCACACTTTTCTTAAAAGGCGGTTACAACCTGGGACGTTCTCAGGCTACTCATACCTCGGTGGGATGGTTGTTACCTTTGACGATGCTGGGTTTTCTTGTTTTGATATTCATCTTTCCCCAGGTTGAGAGCCAGGACAAGAGCGGAGTGCTATTTTACAGTGTCAAAGGCCCCGGGTCCATGCACGCACCGCTTTTCGTGTCATTGGTGATTGGCCTCTTCATCGG
>JAUYEG010000155.1 GCA_030691505.1 Bacillota bacterium
TTTGCAAATTATAAGAACATACTGCGAGGGGCAAAACATTGTTATAAATGAGGTGATGTCGAGTAGAGGATCGGTTTTACCCGAAAAATTGAAAACTGTGGTTACAGATAAGACAGCCGCAGTCATTGTTCAGCAGCCAAATTTTTACGGATGTTTAGAAGAGGTAGATGAAATTGGCGCCATCGCACACGAAGCGGGTAGTTTGTATATCGTCTCAGTTGATCCGATTTCACTCGGACTGTTAGCTCCACCCGGCAGCTATGGGGCAGACATAGTTGTGGGTGAAGGACAAGTTTTCGGTAACGCACAAAATTTCGGTGGACCATACTTAGGAATATTTGCAGCAAAGGATTTTTTACTCAGAAAAATTCCCGGACGTATTTCAGGTATAACTATAGATGCAGACGGGCAAAGAGGATTTGTCCTGACTGTTCAAACACGTGAGCAGCATATCCGACGCGATAAAGCCACATCAAATATTTGTACAAACCAAGGGTTGGTGATGTTAGCAGCTACTGTTTATCTTTCTCTTCTCGGGAAAAAAGGTATTCAGGAAATTGCTCATCAATGCTTGCAAAAAGCTCACTATTTATCCGACAGCATTACTGCAATTCCTGGTTTTCGGTTGAAATTCAACAGACCATTTTTTAGAGAATTTGTAGTCGAAACTCCATTTCCTCCTTCAAAAATTATAAGTCAATTAACCAACAAAGGGATTTTGAGTGGAATCGACATCAAAGAAATTGACGGTAAAGAAAACGGACTGTTGATAGCAGTAACTGAAAAGCGGACAAAATCAGAGATGGATAGATTCGTGAGCGAGTTGGCAAAATTAAGTTAAATTATGGTATGTCGATTCCTTTCTCATTGACAAGTTTACATACTCTAGCAGCGGAACATTGACGTACGTACTTGCATGACTAGCCGCAATTGCCATTACAACAAAACGAGAACCGAATGAACAGACTTTTGACGATAGCATCAGAGGAAGACATCCTTCCCCAATATCAAGAGACGCCAATCGGGCTTCTGCTCGAATACCACAATCTTAAACAGACTTTTGACTCATACACTAACGCCGAATTGCTGATCGGGATGTGTATGGACAATCGAAAGCATCTTCATATTCCGGATAATTTCGCATTTATAATT
>JAUYEG010000060.1 GCA_030691505.1 Bacillota bacterium
GGGGGGCGGTTTGCCTTGGATCTGGTCGAGCTTTCCGGATTGGGCAAGCGCTATCCCGGGTCCACGGCTTGGTCCCTGCGTCACGTGGATCTAACCATTCGCCCGGGTGAGGTCTACGGCCTGATCGGCGAGAACGGTGCCGGCAAGACGACGCTCATCCGGTTGCTGCTGGGCCTTATCCGTCCGTCCGCCGGCCGCATCGCGCTGAAACCCGGACTCAAGCTCGCTTACGTCCCGGACCGCCCCGCTTTCTGGAACACCCTGCGGGTCAACGAACACCTCGCCGCGGTGGGGCGCACGGCCGGGCTCGGCGGCGCGAACCTCCGCGCGGCCGTGACCCGGGTGCTCGAGCTGGCCGACCTACAGAGCAAAGCCAGGGCGCGCATCGCCGCTCTTTCGCGGGGCATGCTCCAGCGACTGAGCATTGCCGCGGCCTGCCTGGCCGGGCCCGACCTGGTGGTCATGGACGAACCGGCGTCGGGCCTCGATCCGGCCGGCCAGCGGAGCATCCGCGAACTGATCCTGACGCTGCGCAGCCGGGGTACGACCATCCTGCTCAGCTCGCATTACCTCGTCGAGCTCGAGCGCGTCTGCACCCGCGTCGGCGTTCTGCACCAGGGCGCGCTGGCCCTGGACCGGGTCCTTGAGGAGCTGGCCGATCAGTACCGGCAACAGGTGGAGCTGGAGATCGATGGGGCGCCGGAGGGCTTGTCGGACCTCGCGGCCGAGCTTGCAGGGCTCGAACTGGACTACGAGCTCGACGGGAGCCGCCTGGCCTGCCGCAACCTGGACGACGAGCGCTACTTCAAGTTGACTTCGGTCCTCGGACGCCGGCGCCTGCGCATCCTTTCCCTGGCCCACCCGGGCCTTCTTGAGCAGGTTTTTCTGGGTGTGGCCGGAGGTCGGGCCCCATGAGGCTTGCCAGCCTCGTCGGCGTGCTCCTGCGCGACCACTACCGCCGCGGGGCCGTGCTCGGCGAGGCCCTTGCGGCGGCGCTGACGGTGGGTCTCTTTCTCGACCCCCGGCGGGGGCCGTACGAACCGTCCTACTTTGCCACCGTGCTGGCCTTCAGCGCCTGCGTCCTGCCGGTGTTGGCGACCACGGTGGTCGCCGCCCGGGCCGGGGGCTTGCGCGCCGAGCCCTTCCTTCTGGCGGGCGGCCGCGCGCCCTATTTCGTGGCCGTGGCGGTCGCGGGGCTACTGTCAAGCCTGCTCTGGCTGGGCTTTATGGCTGCCACGGCGCCCTTTCTCGGGCTTTGGCCGCTGCCGGCAGGTTGGCCTGGGCGCCTCGCCGGCGCGTTGCTGCTAAACGCCGCCCTTTCGGCCGCGCTCTTTGCCACGTTTTCCACCCTGGCCGGGTCGCAGCTGGACTGGGGTCTGGGCATGGCTGCGCTGATCATGGGGCTCAACCGGTCCTGGTTTACCGGACTCGCGCAGCCCTGGCTCCGGCGGCTGGCGCTCCTGGTGCCCCCGCTCCTCGAAAACACGCGCGCCGCGGCCGGCACCGGGCAACCGGCGTACCTGGAAAGCGGCGTTTACCTGCTCTGTGTGCTCGCGATCGGCGTCTGGCGCTTTCGCCGCCGCGAGTTTTACTGGTCCTAACCGCGAGGAGGAGTGATCGTTGGCAAGATTCTGGCCTGCAGTACGCCCCTCGCCAGGAACCGGGGCCGGGCCTGTCGGCCGCCGGGCGCTGTGCCTGTCGCTCGTCCTGGCCGTGGGCCTGATGCCCTTGGCGGGCGTGGCCGTCTCGGGCTGCCGGCGGTCGGGCGGCGACGTTGGGCCCGGGTGGGTCAGCCACCAGGATCCCGCGGGATATGCCCTGCAGTGCCCGGAGGGCTGGAGGGTCGGTCAGGGGGCGCGGGGCGGGTTTACGTGCCGCTCTCCCGCCGGCGATGCCGAGGCCCTGTTCTGGGGTGCCGTGCTCAAGGAGGGCTTCGCGCTCGACGAGCCGGGGTTGCGGCAGGTCCTCGGCGCGGCCCTCGGCCCGCACGAGGTCCAGTCGGTGCGCCAGGTCGGTTCGAGCGGCGGCTGGGTGGCCCGCGCGGTCGTGCGCCACGAGAGCGGCGACTGGCCGGGGGTCTATGTTTCGGCCGTAGACGGACGCAATCTGATGCTCTCGGGTTTCAGCGCAACCCCGGCGGCCCAGGCTCAGCACCTGCCCGTCCTGCTCGGGGTCCTGGCCAGCTTTAGCTTCACCGCCGACCCGGCCGGGATCGCGGCCCTGGCCGGCGCGACCGGCTTTGAGACCTTCCGGGACCCGCACGAGGGCGCCTTTAGCCTGCTGGTTCCCAAAGGCTGGACGGTGACCGGCGGGCTTGACCGGCCCTACATCGACGCCGCCCTCCGCCTGGAGCTGACCGACGGGCAGGCCTACATCCACGTGGCCAGCCCCTATCCGCCGCTCTTCGTTACGCCGAGCTTCATCCTCACCCAGCTTGGGCTGCGCGAAGGGTCGGCTTACAGTCCCTGGGGGCACTTCTTCAACCCCTACGGCAAGGCCTGGGACATGCAGGTCCGGAGCTACCGCGATGCCGCAGCCTACATCCGCGAGATCTTTGCGCCTTACCTGGCGCAGGTCCTGCCGGGGACTGCGCTGGTGTCGGTGCAAGCTCGTCCCGATGTGGCCGAGGCGATACCCCGCCCATCCGGCGTCGTCGCCTGCACGTCGGCGTTGGCCGAGTTCACTGGCCCTGACGGCATCCGCCAGGGCTGCACCGTAACCGATCAGCTGATGTCGGCGGGCGGCATCGGCCTGTGGGGGGTCTCCCTGGTCTACTGGCGTGCGCCGGAGTCCAAGGCGCAGGGAGTGCGGCAACTGATCTCGGTCATGGAGCAGTCGTTCAGGGTGGACACGGGCTGGGCCGGACGCGAGGCCGCACAGGTGAACCAGCGCCTGGGCATCATCAGCCGTACGGGCGACGAGATCGCGGCAACCGTGGATGCGGTCTACCGCTACCGGGCCGCGGTCGAGGATCGGGCTGCCCGGCGTTTCAGCGAGGCCGTCCTGGGCCTCGAGTACGTCTTTGATCCCGGCACCGGCCGGGCCTGGCAGGTACCCAACTACAGCGGCTACTACTGGCGGCGGGGCTCGGAGATCTACCGCACGGCGGGACCGACGCCGCCCTCGCCGGACCCCGAGTTCGTGGAGCTGTTCCGCGGCGGATGAAACC
>JAUYEG010000119.1 GCA_030691505.1 Bacillota bacterium
CACGAGACGCTCTATCACCCCGGCGAAACCAACCTGCGCATGGCGGACTGCGTCGTGGTCAACAAGATCGACACCGCTGCCCCGGAGGGCGTGCAACAGGTGCGCGATTCGATCGCCCGAGTCAACCCGCGGGCCACGGTCGTCGACGCGGCCGCGCCCATCTTCATCGACGAGCCGGAGCGGATCCGGGGGCGCCGCGTGCTCGTCATCGAGGACGGACCGACGCTCACGCACGGCGAAATGACCTACGGCGCAGGGGTCATCGTCGCCAGGCGCTACGGGGCCGCTGAGCTCATCGATCCGCGCCCGTACGCCGTTGGATCGATCAAGGCCACTTTCAACAGGTATAAGCACATCGGCCCGCTGCTCCCGGCGATGGGGTACTCCGGCCGGCAGATTAAGGAGCTGGCGGAAACCATCAACGCCGCCCCGGCCGACCTCGTGCTCATCGCGACGCCGATCGACCTGCGGCGCCTCATGGAGATCCGCCATCCGGCAGCCAGGGTGCGTTACGAGATGCAGGAGATCGGCCGCCCGACGCTCTCCGAGGTGATGGCGCCGGTGCTGGACATGGCGCGCGGCGGCGATGCGGCGGCGCGCGTGGCATTTAGGCAGCCGGGGGAGGGGCAGCGGGAAGCGCCGGTACAGGTGGAGTGAGGCGCACCGAAATCGAGCCCAGGGTCCGACCCTGGGCTTTTCTCTTGGGCCGGGAGGACTGCCGCCTCCGGGCATGGTATCTCTTGGTGCGCGCTTGAGGCCGGCCCGGACGTGCACCGGTGGGGCGATGGGCCGTCGCATGACGCAGCCTGAAAGGAGCGGCTCTCCTCCATGTTTGACATTCTCATCACCGGGGGCAAGGTCCTCGACGGCGCAGGCAACCCGTGGCGGCACGGTGACGTCGCCATCAAGGGCGACCGGATCGCCGCCATCGGCAATCTGGCGGGGCAGGGGGCGGCCGCGCCGCTGGTCATCGACGCTGCGGGGCTGGCCGTGACGCCCGGTTTCATCGACATGCACAGCCACTCGGATATGGCCTTTCTGGTCAATCCAATTGTGGAGCCCAAGATCCGGCAGGGAATCACCACTGAGGTCGTCGGCCAGGACGGGATCGCCGCCGCCCCGATGGCCGCGGAGCACACCGCGCGGTGGCGCAGACACCTCTCCGGGCTCAACGGGGACCCCGACCTGCCCTGGGACTGGCGCAGCATGGGCGACTACCTGGACGCCCTGGAGCGCGCCGGGGTCGGCCACAATGTGGCGTCCTACGCCCCGCACGGAAACATCCGCCTGGTGGTCATGGGGCCGGACGACCGCCCGCCAACGGGGGACGAAATGGTGCGCCTTGTCGCGCTGACCCGAGAGTCCCTGCAGCAGGGGGCTTTTGCGCTCTCGACCGGCCTGATCTACCCGCCGTGCTGCTATGCCGACGCGGCGGAGCTGGCCGCGCTCGCCGCCGCAGTCGCCGCGGAGGGCAGCTTCTTCGTGTCACACCAGCGCAACGAGGGATTCCGGGTGCTCGAATCCATGACCGAGATGCTCGACGCGGGGCGCGCCGGGGGCTGCCCGATCCATTTCTCGCACTTCAAGGCGGCGGGGAAAGCCAACTGGCACAAGCTCCCCGCGATGTTCGAGATGCTGGAGCAGGCGCGGGGGCAGGGGCTCGACGTCACCTACGATCAGTACCCCTACACGGCGGGCAGCACGATGCTCTCGTCGCTGCTCCCGCCGGCGGCGCACGCGGGCGGCACCGACCGGCTGCTGGTGCGCCTGGCCGACCCGGCGCAGCGTGAGGCGATGCGCCACGCGATGCAGGACCCGCAGGCGGGGTGGGAAAGCATGACCCGCAACGCGACGTGGGACCAGATCCTGGTTTCGTCGGTGGCGTCGGAGACCAACGCGGCGGTCGTCGGCAAGACGGTGGCCGCCATCGCCGTGATGCGGGGCGCCGACCCATATGAGACGGTGTTTGACCTGATCCTCGAGGAAAAGAATGCCGTCGGCATGGTGTCCTTCCTGATGAGCGAGGAAAGCGTGCGCGATGTCATGCGGCACCCCTACCAGATGGTCTGCACCGACGGGCTGCTTGGCGGCACGCCGCACCCGCGGGTGTATGGTTCTTTTCCGCGGGTGCTGGGGCGCTACGTGCGCGAGGAAAAGGTCCTCGACCTCGCCGGCGCCGTCCGCAAGATGACCTCGTTCCCGGCGCAGCGCCTCGGGCTGGCAAAGCGCGGGCTGCTGCGGGAGGGATACTTTGCGGACGTGACTGTTTTCAACCCGGATACGGTCATCGACCGGGCCACCTACGCCGAGCCGCGCCAGTTCCCGGTGGGCATCGAGCACGTCATCGTCAACGGGGTGCCGGTCGTTAGCGCGGGGCGGACGACGGGGCGGGTTGCAGGTAAAGTGCTGCGCAAGGGGCAGGACATATGAGCGGCTGGGCGGTCGTCGGAAACGGCGCAAGTGGCGCGGGTGGCGCGAGTGGCGGAGGCGGCGGAGGCGGCGGAGGCGGCGGAGGCGGCGGAGGCGGCGGAGGCGGCGGAGAAAGCAGAGGTGGCGGCACCGGCGGGTCAGGAGGAAACGTCGCCGCCGGAAGCAGCGGGTACGACCCGCGCTACGGCACAGGCCTGGCCCCTGCGGAGGTCGGCCGCGGCCGCACCTGGCTGGAGGTAGACCTGGGAGCCGTTGCCGCCAACGTGCAGACGATCAAGAAGGCCCTGGGTCCGCGGCTTTTATATGGGGTAGTAAAGGCCAACGCGTACGGCCACGGGATGGTGCCGCTGGCCCAGGCTGCGGTGCGCGCGGGATGCGACGGGCTCGCGGTCGCCACGGCTGAGGAGGCTCTGGCGCTACGCGCCGCGGGGCTTGCCGGCCCGATACTCCTCATGGGGCATCTGGCTCCGGACCAGGCCTCGGCGGTCGCGCGGGCCGGCGGGGTGGCCACGGCCCTGTACACCATGGAGACGGCCCGAGCCCTGTCGGCGGCGGCGCTGGCGGCGGGCACGAAGATGCCCGTGCACATCAAGGTGGACACGGGCCTGTGCCGGGTGGGAGTCGACCCGGGCGCGGCCGTGGCGTTTGCGCGCGAGGTGGCCGGGCTAGAGGGCCTGCGTCCCGACGGTGTCTTCACCCACTTCTCCTGCGCCGACGAGGGCGATCTGGCCAGGACCGAGGAGGAGTTTCAGGTCTTCCGGGGGGCCCTGGCCCGGCTCGAGGCAGCGGGCTACCGGTATCGCATGAGACACGCAGCGGCCTCGGCAGCCTTCCTGGAGTCTCCGGAAACGTGGCTCGACATGGCGAGGGTGGGTATCGCTATCTACGGGTACTACCCCTACGCACGCTGCCGGCGTACAGTCCCGCTGCGGCCCGCGCTGAGCTTCAAGACCAGGATCACGCGGCTCAGGGCCGTCCCCGCAGGCACGAGCGTCGGCTACGGGCGAACCTACATCTGCCCGCGCGATACCGTCATCGCCACCGTCCCGGTCGGCTACGCGGACGGCCTGGACAAACAGCTCGGCAACAAGGGAGAGGTGCTGGTGCGGGGGCGGCGTGCACCGCGGGTCGGCACAATCGCCATGGACCTTTCGATGTTCGACGTCGGCGGGGTGGGGCGGGTCGAGGTCGGCGACGAGGTCGTGATCATCGGCGAGCAGGGCGGCGAGCGGATCACCCTTGAGGAGGTCGCGGGCGTAGCCGGGACGGCCATCGAGCACATACTGACGCAGCTCTCGGGGCGCCCGACGAGGGTGTACGCGGAGGGCTAGGGGGTCTGAAAAAAGGACTATCGGATCAAGCTCATCTGAGCGCCTGGGAGCAGGTTTGTGCGCGTCCTGTAATACTGGGAGCAGGTTGTGTTGTGTTACTGCTCGCTACAGAGCAGCAAACGGTTTGCTGCTTGGCTAGCGAGGGAGCTGATGAGCCCCGGAGCATGATCTGGCCCACCGCAGCGCCCCGCACGCCTGCCCAGCGCGGAACAGTCCTGAGAGTTCCAGGGTCAACTGCGCCCGCGGATATCCGGCGCTGAGGCGCCGCAAAGCACCGCCGAAATCCAGGTTCCCGGCCAACGGTCGGACCTCGCAGTTGTCGGCTGATTCCACCACCGAGCCGTGCACGTGGATGTTGGTGACCGCAACGATCCCTCCACCGCCTGTTGCGCCGAGCCTTGAAAATCGGCTGCCGGAGGCCGCGAAGCAATCCTCCAGATCCCCCGCCTGCGATACCCAATTGAGGTCGACAGTGACGCCAGTCCGGAAGCCCTGCGCCCCCGCCGCCTCGGCCTCGAGCTCAACGGCGACGGCTGCCGCCATCCTCACCGGGCTCCACCCGGGCACGCTGACGGGCACTCCCTCGATGGAGATGACGAGGCCCGCGGCAGGCTGGTCCAACGTAACCTCCGCGAGACGTGCCGCCACCGCGTGGGGATCTACGACCGCAGCGAAGGTGTCCCAGGCATGAACCACTACCTGACCAGCCCCCACGGCGCGGGCGACGTCGCACGCCTCCCGCAGCTGCCGCCGGCCTCGCCTGCGCTCCGCCTCTGAATCTGACCCAAGCAGCGGGCCTACGTCCCGGCTGGCATGGACCGAGGGGACGCCGAACCTGCGGGCCAGTTCGACGGCGTGGCAAAAGATGCGGTCCATTCCGATCCGCTGGGACAGATCCAGATCGGCATTGTGTGAAGTGACGGGTGGACCGCTCGCGTCCCATTCGGGCAACAGCACGAGCTCGAGTGGAGGGCTCCCCAGGGCCTCGGCTGCCCCGCCTATACCGCTCATGTCCCAATAGGGCTTGTCCGCAAGACGCGGAAGCGATCCGGTCGAAACCACAACCTTCCGGTCCGCCCCAGGCCCGCAGCCACACGCGCTCATCCTCGTCCGCCCTCCCGGTACCGCCCCCGTACCACCCGGCGCCGGCCTGATGCAGCGCCGAAATCACCTTGTACTGCAGCTCCAGCATCCGCATGCCGTAGTCCGCGGCCCGGTACCGGAGCGTCTGGTTGAATCCCGCGAGCTGCACGGGCCAGAAGAGCTTCATCCCAAGGGATACATGCTTTGCCCCAGGCTGCCGGTAGTGGGCGGCCAGGCCCCCGACCGGAACCCGCTTCTGCAAGAGCACAACCGACGGGCAGTTCCAAACGCCCGCCGCCCGCGTCCGGGGGGCGTACCCGCCGACAACCGGCAGCCCTGCCGGATGGTTTCTACGTCTTGCGTCTTACCGTCGCCTTACTCCCCGTCGTCTTCCTTGGGCTTCTTCGGTGCCATCATGGACTTGAGGATCCTGAGCTTGAGCGGTGCGACAACTATCACCGCCACCACAAGCAACACCCAGCCCCACCACGGGATACTCGCAAAACTGAAGGCTGCCATCTCTCTCACCCCCGCAAAGTAAGTCTACGGCGCAGCAGGCGCCAGGAGACCGCGAAGAACAGCAGGCTCACACCAAAGGCGGTCGCGGCGTAGGGCCCGACCTCGCCCCATCCGGCCTGATTCAGGAAGATCTCCCGGTAGCCGAAGAAGATCCAGTACGTCGGCATCCAGTACAGCGTGAACTGGTAGGCCTGGGGGACGACAAGGCCAAGGACCGGGATGATCCAGAACGGCATGAAGCCAAATTTGAACGTCCCGATCGCCTCAATCGGGTTGTTGGCGACGCTGCCGATGATGAACCCCAGCGTGACCGCGAGCAGCGCGCCGCTGACGGTCAGCGAGAGCACCTGCAGCGGGTCAAACGGCGCCGCCCCCATGATGTACAGCGACGCGAAGGTCATGATCACCGCCAGCGACATCCCCAGCGTCGCCCGCCCGGCGATGTACTCGGTGCTCGATAGCGGCGATACTCCCAGGGCGCTCATCGTGCCGGCCGTCTTGTCCTCGATGATCGCGAAGCCCATGATGATTCCACCGAAAAGCGCCGCCGACAGCGCCAGCATGCCCGCCATGTACGGCCTGATGGGCGAGGCCTGGCGACCGAGGCTGCGCTCGGTTATCTGGACCTGCTCTTCGCCGAGGATCGTCGCCAGGATGAGCCCGGGTAGCTCCCGCGACTCCTCCTGCTCGTTGCCCTGCAGGACAACGAGCAGCGCCCCGCTTCCCCCGCCGCCGCCCGCGCCTGTGTCGCGTACAACCCCGGCAACGTCGTCAACGAGTAAGACACGACGCTCCAGCGCTGCCCGGTCCGGCACGACCTCCACGTTGGCGTACTGCCTCAGGGCGGCGGTGAGGTCGGCGCCGAGGTCGCTCGTCACGACCAGGTTGATGCCGGCCCCTCCGACTGCCGGAACAAACCCACGAATGACGAGCGCCAGCACAAAGGGGGCGACAAGGACCCAGACGGTCAGGAACTCACGCGTTGAGGCCTTCAGGTCCCGGCCGATCATCGAACCGATCCGGCGCATCATCATGCCTCACCTCCCCGCAGTTGCTTCCCGAGGGCCCACATCGCCAGGGGCACGAGCACGAGGGCGGTGATGCCAAGCTGGCCGAGCGCCGTCGTGACCAGCCCCGGGTTGCCGGACGGGAAATACGCCTCGCGCAGCCCGAAGATGATCGGGTAGCTCGGCAGCACCCTCATCCAGACCGGCGAGAAGGCCGGCATGAAGTAGCTCCCGGCGGGCAGGCTCAGGACAAAAATGGCAAGTATCGAGCCGGCCAGAAACTGGCTCAGGTTCATAAACACCGCCGCGTAGATCAATGTGAAGATCGTTGTCACCACGGCGCCGGCGAACACCAACAGCAGGATCATCGCCCAGTTGCCGGCCAGCCCCGTGGTCAGCAGGTTGAGGAGCACCGTGAAGACCAGGGCGAGCACGCCCATCGCCAGGCTCCTGGCCACCAGGTACTCGGCCGTTCCCGCCGGGGTGACCTGGTAGGCCCGGTTGGTGCGGTCCTCCTTTTCCGCGATGAGCAGCGCTCCGGCCAGGAATATGCCCATCAGCACAGCCTCGCTGAAGATAAAGATCGGCACCAGCGCCAGGTTGAAGGGCGGTTGCTCAGCCACCTGGCCGGGGCGGAGGACAGTGCGCTGGAACACGGGAAACGCCGTCCCCATCGCGCCGGTCAACGCGGCCACCTGGCCCTGCAGCGAGGCCTCCAGCAGCCTCCGGGTCTTCTCGGTCTCCCAGCCCTGGTAGGTCACCTCGATCCGCTCCGGCATGACGCTGCCTGTGACCTTTATTCCGATGCGGTTGGCAGCCTCAAGGTGCCGGTCGTACTCGTCCGCCGATCCCGCCACGATCACGTTGCCGCCTCCGGCCCGTTCATACAGCTGACGCATTGCCTGCGCGCCGGTGCTGTCAAGCAGCACGACCGCGGGCTGGGGGCTCAGGTCGGCAGGTATCAGAAACCGGGTCACCAGGGCGTAGAGCAACGCCAGGATGACCACGATCGCCAGGTAATAGTTGCGGGTGATCAGCCGCAAGTCCCTCTGGGTTAGCGACAGGAGCCTACGGAACACACCCATCACCCCCTCAAAGCACGCCCGGTGACCTTGATGAAAACCTCCTCGAGCGTAGCCTCCTGCGAGTGGATCGTTTCGACCGGGCGCTCGCCCACCAGAGCGGCGAGTGCTGCCCGGTCCTTGTCGGCGCCCATCGAGAAGATCTGCTTCTTGAGCTGCCCGGCGTCGCGGTACTCCACGATCACGAATTGCTCGCCGTACCGCAGCTTGAGGTTGCGCGGCGTGTCCAGGTCGACGATCTTGCCCTCGTTGATGAAGGCCACCCGGTCGCATATGTCCTCCGCGACCTGCATGTTGTGCGTCGTGAGGAACACCGTGACCCCGCGCTCGCGCTCCTCGAGCACGATTTCCTTGACCCGCTGGGTCATGGCGGGATCCTGCCCCGAGGTGGGCTCATCCAGGAACCATATCGTGGGCCGGTTGAGCATCGACCGGGCGAAGACGAGCCGCTGGCTCATGCCCTTGGAATACGCCCCAGCCCGCCGGGTGGCGGCGTCCTCCAGGCCGACCATGCGGAGCAGGGCCATCGGATCCGCCGTCGGGACTTCGTACATGCTGGCGAAGAACGCGAGGTTCTCGAGCCCCGAGAGCTTGTGATAGTTGTTGGCGATCTCAAACGACACGCCTATCTTGTTGAAGAGATCACGCCCCGGCCTGCGCATGTCGTGCCCCGCAACCGTGACCTCGCCCTGCTGAACCGGGAGCAGGCCGGTGAGGATCTTCTGCATCGTTGACTTGCCGGCGCCGTTGGGGCCGAGGAAACCGAGTATCTCGCCTTTCTCGACCTCGAAGCTGACCCCGCTGACGGCGTAGTTCTTGTCCCGCCCGTATGAGAAGTACAGGTCCCGTACCTTGATCACTGACGCCTTCCCCCTTTCTCCGGCCCGCCGCCCGCTTCGGCGCGGGGCCGGAGCCCGTACTCCAACACATCCACAACTCCCTCGAGCAGCCGCGCAGCCTCGTCGAGGGTCATATGCCCTTCGGCCATATGCTCCATCGCGGTGTTAGCCAGCGTCGTGTACGATAGCCTGGCGACCGCGGGCTCAACCCACGGGGCGATCTCCCCCGTTTCGACGGCCGTCCTGAACCACTGGTCCATCATCGCCTCTCCCATGGGCATGAAGGCCGCCAGCACCGGTCCCCTGACCGCTGGATCGCGCTCGCGCAGGAAGTTCATCCCGATGGCCGCAAGCTTGGGGTTGCTCCGGGCCAACTCGAATCCGGCGCGGATGGCCGCCCGCAGTATGTCAAAGACACCCGGCGACGGGCCCAGAGCGGCCATGGCCTGCTGGATGGCAGCCAGTTTTGTCTCCGCGGCCAGCCCAAAGATGTAGATGTACAGGTCCATCTTGTCCTCGAAGTACTGGTAGATTGAGCCCTTAGCTATGCCGGCGCGCTCGACGATCCGCGAGAGCGACGCGGCGTGGTAGAGGTTGGCGGCGAACTCGTCGGTAGCAAGCTCCACGATGCGCTGCCGTTTCTCCTCCGGCAGGTTGAAAAACGTCGGTTTGGGCATGGTTGTCACCCCATGAGGCTATATGACTGCCCTCCCACATGGGCGGTCAGTCACATGATATGGCGAGTTCAGTGAGGAGTCAATGCTCATGGAAATGACCTTGCGCAAAGCCAATCAGTGCTATTGATGGTCTGAGAACCTTGTCCGAAGTACCGTTGACACAGCAGTAGTTGGAGGGAGAAGCTCAAGAACGCTGAATCCTTCTCGTTGAGGACCCGCCGCTGACCCTTCGGGGTTTTAGTGTCAGCACAGCACCGGCCCACTACCAAGTGGTCCTATCTGCTTCAACTCCGCCGGTGAAATCCAAATGGGGGCACAGTGAATGCAGACACGCACTCCATTCTCCAGCATCACTGGCGACAGCCACCAGTTTAGGGGGATCATCAGAAGGGCTAGTTCAGCCCTCCGGGATTCTCTTGGTGGGGGACTCCTCGAACGGCTAGATTCCATCGTCCAAATACTCGCTGCGAAGATGTACGATGAGCTCCTGGCCGACCGGGTCGGCAACCGACCACGCTTCTTCGTCGAAACGGACGATACAGTGGATTCCGTCTACGGCAGAGTGGCATCCCTGTATTGTGAACTCATTGAACACCCCGAGTACCGGGTTCTCTTTGAGCAGAAGCGTATCTTCACCTCAGACAGATCCGCCGTCCATAGAATAACCGGCCTTCTCCAGCCACTTCGCTTAGGCGACCTACTATATGATCCTCATGGGAGTGCGTTCCAGGAGATCCTTCGGGACACCTTCGACAAGACTGAGAACCAGCAGTATTTCACCCCAATGGAAGTTAGCGAGTTCATGGCCGCCGTCGGGGCTAAAGCTCTTGGCAAGCCACTCTGGACTGCTAGGGTGTGTGACCCTGCAGTGGGGACTGGAGGTCTCTGCTGCTGGCGACGCTGAGGAGTGCAGCACGCGGAGCACCCCCAGAGGAGTTGTCCAAGGTATCCCGGGATTTTGTCTCCCAGTTCGTTTACGGGGCTGACTGTGATGAAAGGATGGCATGGCTGGCCGGAGTTAATCTCCTTTTCTCATCCCGCGCAATTGGCAATATCCGGGCCGGGGCCGGGTCTCTCGGCGTCGGAGTGTGCTCTTCGTCGAAAGGTGTTTGAGACTGGCCAGGCCCGGCGGTGTGGTTGTTATGGTAGTCGATGAGAGCATTCTTAATCAGCCATCTAATACTGACGTAAGGCAGCTCATTCAGCGGAGTTCCCACGTGGAGGCTGTCTTCAGCCTACCCGATACCGCTTTCATGCCTTACGCTTCGGTGAAAGCCTCCATAGTGGTACTTCGGAAAAGCGAACAGTCATCGAGGCCTACCCTAATGGTTAGCATAGAGAAGACGGGGCGGAAACCGAATGGCGAGCCTCTGTGGGGTGGCCAGCGGGACAGCATGGGAAGGCGCCAGCTTGACAATGATCTTCCCTCTGCAGCCGAGATTTTTGCTGACCATCGTGAGCCTGATAGGCCGCCAACTCCTAGGATAAACCACATGAGCTTCTTCGGCCCGGTCAGAAGGCTGCCATTCCCAGAGAAGAACGCATAGGATGTCATGGTTCCGCCACACATCCCTTAGGAGAGCATCGAAATTAGCAGACTTCTCCTCGCTTATTGTCTCAATTGCTTTGACCTCAAAGCGCAAGGTGGGTGTATGGTCCGGTTGCCGGAGGTACAGGTCAGGATAGGTCTGGGCTGGCACATAGGTGACCCGGAAACCCTGTCCCACCATAGCTCTGATATTGGTGTCAAGGCTGAGAGCCAAGAAGTACTCAAGAATTGCCCCAATGCGGGTACGCACGTCGGTTAGATGCCGCTGGTCATGAGGCAGTTCTTCGGTCGCCATTCTCGCCAGCATGCGTGCGCTTAACTCATTGATCTCATCGACCAGTCTTGGGAGCAGGCTGGCATTCAGCCAGTCCAGAAGCCTGGGAAAGCTGGCATGCGGGTCAAGCAGCGGTTGGGCGGGGGCCTCCGTCAAGTCGTATCCCCCCAGGGAGAGAGCTTAGCTTCTCAGTTATCCCGTTTCGTCCGTTATTCCTTCCGGAAATGCTGCGGGACTTGTCTAACATGGACCAGGATCCCTTGTTCATCTAGCTCTACTAGTGCATAGTGCCCATCCGCCGCGCAGCCGCAGTTGAGGACCAGTGTGCGGCCGCCGGGTACACAGGTGACCCCGCGGGCCTCGTGGATGTGCCCGCAGACGACCAGATCAAAGTCAAGTCTGTTCAGGGCCTCGGCGACTGCCGTGCTGCCTGGCACTCCCTCCGGAATCCCGTCCGGCGGCGAGTGCGTGACCAGGATCTTGACCGGATGGTCGCCCATCTCAGCGTAGCCCTGCTCGAGCCAGGCCGCGAGCTCGGCCTCCTCGACTTCCCAGGTATGGCCACGGTGGGGTGGGGCGCTCGGAACGCCGCAGAATCCGATGCCTGCCACCGTCCTGCCGCGGCCGGCGATTGAGCAGCCGGTGCGTTCGAGCTCGCGGTGGACGGCCGGCCCATCGCAGTTGCCGGCTACGGCCAATACGGGGATGCCCGTCGGCAGGAACACATCCAGGACGCGGGGGAGTTGATAGGGAGTGAAGAAGCGGGTCAGGTCGCCGGCGAGCAGGATGACGCCCAGGTCTCCCTCATCCTGCGCGGCCGCCAGGATGCGCTCGGCCGCCGCCTGCGACCCGTGTACGTCGGCCAGCGCGAGGATGCGGACCGCGGCCTCGCGTGCGGGCGGGGACTGCTCCCCGGAACCGCCCCTCACCGTCGGGCGTCCCGGCCGCCGCGCCAACTCCAGCGCAGCAGGTGCAGGATGATGGCCACGGGTAACACCAGGACCAAGGCTCCGAGGACGACGAGGATCGCGACAGGAACCACAATCGAGAGCAGGGTGATGAGCAGCAGTACTCCGCCGACCACGGCGAGGGCGATCAGCATACCTATGACGGCACCTATCATCGGGTAGGACCTCCTGACACACGTGATAGGCGGAGCGCGCGTCGCGCCCCCCTTTAGCTATAGTACATACCACACTCCATGACAACCGGGACGGCTGTTGGCTTTCACCCGCAAGGCATCTGCAGGGCAGCGATGCCCCGGCCAAGAAACCCAACCCTGCAGGACATCCATCAGTGGGGGAGTGGGCAAGTGGACAACGGATTCCTGGAGGCCGAAAAGCAGCTCATCGGCGACCTGGCGACTTCCCGCGAGGCCTGGAACAACCTTGTGGTCCTCTGCGACCGTTTCGGCAGCCGGTTCGGCGGGACCGAGGGCGAAAAGGGCGCGAGGGACTACATCCTCGGCAAGATGCGCGAGTACGGGCTTGATGACCCTCACACGGAGGAGTTTTCGTACACCGGGTGGGTGCGAGGGGTCACCACCCTTGAGAGCACCGCGCCGCAAGCCCAGGAGTTCCCGGTCATCGCGCTGCCGTACACGGGGACCCATGACATCGAGGGCGAGCTGCTCCACGTCGGCTACGGGACGCCGACCGACTTCGGCGCCTACGCCGACCACATCCCCGGTAAGATTGTGATGGCCGCGGCCAGGTCTCCGTCGTACTACCGGCGCGGCATACACCGGTGCGAGAAGATCGGGCGCGCCATTGCGCTCGGCGCCAGGGGCTTCATCTGGATGCGGTGGGATGCGGGGTTTCTACCGGAAACCGGCGCCGCCCGCTGGAACCGCGAGGTCGAGGTGCCCTGCGTCGGCGTCGCCCGCGAGTACGGCGAGGAAATGCTGCGCATGGCCAAGGCCGGCCCGGTGCGCGTGCGCATCCGCACTGAAAACGAGGTCCGCCCGATGCCGTCCTGGAACATCGTCGGCGACCTGCGCGGCGCGACCAAGCCGGATGAGGTCATCGTCATCGGGGCGCACTTTGACGGCCACGACATCGCCCCAGGCGCGATGGACGACGGGTCCGGGGCGGTCGTGGTTCTGGAGATCGCCCGCGCGCTGGCCGCGCACCGCCACCTGCTGGGGCGGACGCTGCGGTTTATCACCTTCCCGCTGGAGGAAATCGGGCTGATCGGGGCCTACGCCTACGTTGATGCCCACCGCCATGAGGTCGAGAAGTTCAAGTTCATGCTCAACCTGGACGGCGCGGGACGCGGCGCCGAGTTCGGGGGCGTCCAACTGCAGGGCGATCGCACCGAGCTGGCCCTGCCGCTACGCAACGTCGGCCGGGCGGCGGGCGGCAACATGGTCGTCGACAACGGGCTGTCGCTCTACAGCGACCACTTCCCGTTTGTGCTCGCCGGCGTGCCGGCAGGCAGCTACGCGCGCATGGACGCCCCGGCGACCGGGGTGCGCGGGTGGGGCCACACGGCGGCGGACACGCTGGACAAGGTCTCGCCGGCCAACCTCCAGTCGTCGGCCCAGCACATCGCGCGTCTGATGCTGCACCTGTCCAATGCTGAGGACTGGCCGGCCCGGCTGCAGACGCAGGCTGAGATCGAGGCCATCCTCAAGCGCTACGAGCTGGATGAGGTGTTGCGGCTGGAGCTGAGGTATCCGTTCTAGGTGGACGGGCTTGTTGTTGTTCTGAGGGACACGGGGCATCGCCAGGCCGGGCTGCCCGTGCTGCTGCCGCATGAGCGTCCGGAGCCGGTGCTCGAGGTGCTGCGTCGCGGGTTCTCCGGCAGGCTGCTCCGGCTCTACAGGATGCTGCAGGAGCGCCTGTGCCGTGAGGGCGGCCGGGAGCCGGAACCGGCGTACATCCTGCTCTCCGGCAACGATGGGGGGTTCGCGCGGACGGGTTTCCACCTCGGCGCCCAGGACAAGAGCCACGCCGCGTACGTTGACCTTAAGCAGGACTGGCCGCTGACGGGCGGGTGGGGGGCTGTCGACCAGATCTTCCCGCACGAGCTGGGGCACGTGATCATGCGCCTGCTGGTCGGCAGCTTACCGCCCGGCGGGTCAAACCAGGTGCACGCCATCTCGGTTAGGACGGACCCCGTGCTCGCCTTCGAGGAGGGTTTCGCGGAGCATCTGCAAGTCATGGCCATGGACGATCCGGACGCCGCCCCGGACACAAGGGCCCTTGCGCTGGACCCCGCGCATCTGAAGCACATGGACGAGCAATTGCGGGGGTATCTCCACGAAATGGCCGGCATGGCGAGGATTGAAGACGGATTGGTCTGGGTGCGCAGGTTTCCGATGTGGTTCAGCCGCGTGGAGCGGGTGGAGCGCTACCATGCAGTCAAGGCGAACCGTTTTGCCCGGGACCCGGCGGTGCCCGACCACCTGCTCGACACGCCCGACCCGTACGCCGCCTATCTGATCGAAAACATCGTGCCGGGCGGCCCCGACGACAGGCCGAGGGCGCCGGGCAGAGCCTGTTCGACGGAGGGGTTCGCGAGCACGTTCTTCGTGCGGCTGGTGAGCATGGATGCCACCAGGCGGGGTGATCCCGAGGAGGGTTTTTGCGGCCAGTTTGGTGTCGGCAGCGCCGATGTGTCCCCGGTAGAGAAGGCGTACCTCAAGATCTTCCACGTCCTCGGCAGTGCCAAGCCTTGCACGCTTCGGTCGTTTGCGGCGGCGTACTGCGCCGCCTTCGCCAAGGAGGCTCCCGCGCTGGAAGCCATGCTGCGCAAGCTGCTCGTTGGGCAGGAATACCAGTCTGCCCCACAGCTCTGGCTGGCCAATCCATGGTTTCTGACCGGAACCTCGGTGTGGGACCAATACCGTTGCGCCCCGCGACGGCACACGTTTGACCTGAACGCGGCATCGGCGACAGATCTGGCAGGAGTGCCGGGCGTCGACAGGGACCTGGCGCGGCGGATTCTGGAACGGACGCCTTTCGCGGACCTGGCGGAGCTGGGGAGCGTACGCGGGATCACGGCCGGCGCCCTTGGGCGTTTCCGCGAGATGTCGTCCCTGATGCCGGAGGTTCTGGCAGCGGCAGAGGAAATCGAGGCGGGCTTGCTGAGCAGCCTGCCGCTGATCCTGCGCTCGTTTGGGATGGTGTGAGAGGGCGTCGTATTGATTCATGCAAAGGAGCTTACCTGGAAGGAGATACCATGCGCGAAGGCGAAACAGAGTGACAGTTTGTGACGCGTCTTGTGAGTTGACACCTATACTAGGCTGTAGAGATGCGGCGACCAGATAAACATGGGGGGTTTGAGTTGGCAACAAAGAGGGATGTAGTGCAGGTCCGTAACCCAAAAACCGACAGGTACGTGAAGATCGATCGTGATGCCGGCAAGATTCTTGATCAAAAGAAGAGCCCGGGACCGTATGCGAACATACCAGTAGCCAGGAGGAGGTCTGGAGACAAGCCCGAGTGATGCTTTATCACCCTACCAGCGGAAATGCGCATACGTTCCCGGTGAGATTCCGGCCCCGAACCTGCTTCGTCATGACAAAGCTTGGAAAGACGGCGCCCCCCGAGGTCACAGCGGTACGCGACGATACCAGGCGGATTCTGGGCAGCCGTGCATATGAGGTTACTGACGCAAGCAGCAGAAAGACCGGCAAGGACATTCTCGTCAAGATATGGGACCAGATTCTTGCTGTTCCAGTTGGGTTGGCGGTCGTATACGCCGGGATCCCCAGTTCAACTCTTGCCAATGTGTTCTTCGAACTGGGACTCATGGCCGCACTGGGCAAGGAAACGCTGGTAATCAGAGTTGGGGAGGCCGACATTCCATCCGACTTTGTGCGCACTGAATGGCTGCAGTATAACGAAGACTTCGAGTCCGGGCTCAATCGCTTCGTGGACGAACTATACGAGCGTGCGGAGTTCTTCGGCATAATGGCGGACTCTCTAGACAAGGATGCCCTGTTGGCAATCGACTATTGCCGCAGAGCGTACCTCCTGACCGGTGCTGAATGCTACAGAGAACAGGCAAGAGCGCTTTTTTGCGGGTCCGGGTTAGACAAGCGTCCCAAAGACAGTGTGGAGGTACTCCTAGCTGCTTTCTGTCGATGATGTCGGTACGGGTGCCAGAAGCCTGACCTGGCAGCGAGCCACCCGCCGGCACCTCAACGAAGGTCAGCGTGCCCTCCCTGCCCAGGAGGCTCTGTGCCTCGGCAAGGTCCACGAAGAGCAGCTCGTCCTCCGGGCCCCCGGCTCGACCGCACCAAACTACGTGCAGAGCGGCGCGTGGAGGGCGCCTACATCCTCCGGCCCAATGACTCATCCCTGGACCCGGTGCAGGCTGTCGCCGCCTACAAGGAACTACAGGGTGTAGAGCGTGGCTTCCGCTACCTGAAGGATGTCTTATCGGTCCGGCCCGTCTACCACCAGGCCCCGAGCCGGGTCCGTGGGCACCTCTTCGTGGCCCATCTCGCCCTGGTTCTGGGTTGTGCTCTGGAGAAGAAGCTCCGCGCAGCCGGGCTCAGCATGAACCTGGACACGGCCCTCGACGCCCTCCGTCCGGTCCGCCTGGTCACATTGTCCCTGGCAGAGACGGAGTTGCAGGAGGTGGTGACCAAGCCCAATTCTCACGCCCAAGCCGTACTTAAGGCCGCAAGAATCAGGCAATCGAGCGCTCCCAAGCCCGGCTGTTGTGCAACTGCCTAACAGCCATTGGACAGGTAACAGGCCTTTTGTCTCACCTCATGTCAAACATGGGCTAGCGCGGAGATGGCGGCCAGGTGGCCGTCGGCAGGTCAAGCCTCCGGATGGCAAGGATCCAGTACTCGCATCCCTTGATCCCGCACCAGCTCGTTGAGTTTCCTGTCTGATGACACGAACACCGTCTCCGGTCCGAGCGATCGGGCTGTCGCAATCTGCAGAGCGTCAATGGGCGTAAGGTAGCGGGTTATCAGCATCTCCGAAGCCGCTGATACCCTGCCGGCGGTGGCGCCGGCGACCTCCACTAGCCTGTCGGCCACATCTAGGAAGAATGCATTCCAAGCCTCACTGAAATCCAAGTCGGAGAGCGCCCTGTCAACTGTACGGAGCCGCTGCAGATTGGACAGAAGCTCGAGCGTCGTAACGGCGGAAATGTGGCACGGCGCACTCCGGACGAACAGCGATTCAACCACATCGGAGCCCGGCTCCTGGACATAGCGTTTGAAGAGAGCGCTGGTGTCAATAAAGTACATCATCCCGGCCCTCTCTCTGCGAGCGGATTCGCGCAGCCATGTCGATTGGGATTGCAGGGATTCTCTTTCTGACCTGGGCCGCCCTAAGCTCGTCCCCGGCTGTGGCGGGGTCCACTCCCGAATCCCGAAGCTGTCTTGTCATGTACAGCCGAATCTGCTCATTCTCAGGGAGCTCTTCCTTCCTGGTCAGCATGATGGCATCGTTGCTTATCTCCGCCTGTAGATGGTCGCCCTCTCTCACAACCATCAGGTCCCGAATCTCCTTGGGCAAGGTTATCTGGCCCTTGGACGTAACTTTGACATCCCAGACGGGCTTCTTCACCCCTGAACCTCCATTCCAGGTCCCCCATGAAGCGCTTAACCTTACATTCTTATTTCCTTACATCCAGAATTGTACCTTATGGCTACCCTAAGTGCAAGGCTGGTTTCACCGTGGACGCGGCAATCACCGGGCAGTACGGTGTGACCTACAAACTTGCGGACCTGCAGGAAATCCGGCTGGACAATCGTGCCCCGGTGATCGGCCGCAAAGTCAACGGCGCTGGCTTGGGCGCTAGCCGCAAGGGCGATTTCGATGTCGAGGGACTCGGCATGGCCCGCACGCTGCCTTGCTCAGCAGGTCCGCCTAATCTACCTGGTCCTTCTCAGCACCATCCCCGGCTTGCGCCCCGTGTGCTCGCCGCCCTCGATGACAACCTCGCCGTTGACGATCACGTACTCGATGCCCGAGGCGTAGCGCAGCGGGTTTTCGAAAGTGGCGTTGTCCTGGACGGTGGCGGGATCGAAGACGGTGATGTCCGCCCAGTACCCTTCGCGCAGCGCCCCGCGGTCGCGGATTCCCAGCCGCTGGGCCGGCAGCGAAGTCATCTTGCGCACCGCCTCCGGGAGCGACAACGTCCCGCGTTCCCTCACATACCGGGCCAATACCCTGGGGAACGTCCCGAAGTTGCGGGGGTGCGGCCGGCCGATTGACAGCGGCCCTGTAGTGGCCAGCGACGACCCGTCCGAGCCGAACATCACCGGGTTATAGCGCATAAAGGCCTCGAGGTCCTCCTCGTTGATAACGTGGGAGACAAACGAGGCATCGGCCTGCTCGAGCATGATCAGCGCGGCCTCTGCGGGGTCGGTGCCCATGATGCGGGCCACCTCGCTCATCGGCTTGCCCTCAAAGCGCTTGTCCTCAGGGAAGAGGGCCACGACCAGACGGTCCGGCCCGCCGCGGCGGACGTAGTTTTCCTCGATGCCCTTCTTCATCCGCGCCCGCACTTCGGGGTCGTGCAGCCTGGCCACCAGCCCGGCGCGGCCGCCGACCTGGGCCCAGCGCGGCACGAGGCTGCCCGTGATGCTGCTGCCCGACGCCGTGTAGGGGTACTGGTCGCAGGTGATGTCGATACCCGCGGCCCGCGCGGCCTCAAGGCGCGAGATGATCTCACCGGAAAGGCCCCAGACGCCCGGGCCCAGGCACTTGACGTGCACGTACTCCGTCTTTATGCTGGACCGCCGCGCGATCTCCACAATTTCCTCCATGGAGGCGAGCAGCCCTATGTTGTACGTTGACTCGTCGCGGATGTGGCTGGCATGGATCCCGCCGTAACGGGCGACGACTTTGCAGCACTCCGCCAGCTCATCCAGTGAGGCGTAGCTGCCGGGCGCGTAGTAGATGCCTGTGGACATGCCGAAGGCCCCGGCCTCCATGCTGTCCTCAATATGCCGCAGCATCGTCGCAAGCTCGTCGGGTGTGGGCGGACGGTCCTCGTAGCCGAAAACCGCGCCCCGCACGGCGCCGTGGCCAACCAGGGCGGCCACGTTGACCGAGGTGTGCTCCCGCTCCATCCGCGCCAGAAAACCGGCCATGTCGGTCCAGTCGATTTCGAAGTCCGGGTTGTACCGGACTACATGCTTGCGCGCGTCATCCATAGACGCGCCGACGAGCGGAGCCGCCCATCCGCCACAGTGGTTGGTTAGCTCGAGCGTTACGCCCTGGCGGATCTTGCTCTGGGCCAGGCCGTCGAGCAGCAGGCTGAAATCCGAGTGGGTGTGGATGTCGATGAAGCCCGGCGCCGCCACCAGCCCCCGGCCCTCGATGAGTCTCGCGGGGGGCGGTGAGGCGGATAGATCGCCGATGGCGGCGACGCGTCCCTCGCGCACGCCGATATCGGCCCGGAACCAGGGGTTGCCGCAGCCGTCAATTACGCGCACATTGCGCAGTACAAGGTCGAAAACCATGGAGGCACCTCCAGAAGATGATGGTGATGCTGCAGTTGTTCGTCGGTGACGACGGCTGCCCTGCCTGCGTTCAGATGTCTTGATCACCCGTCTCTCTTGGCGGAAACCAGAGGCGGCTGCTGGACTCGCGTGTCCTTGGATGTGGCGGGTGGAGATCAGCAGGGCCTCACTCAGGGCTGACGGGTGACCTCATACCGCGAACGGATGAGCGGCCACAGCGCCGGGTCCTCGAGGCCCAGGCGCCACAGCGCCACGCCGCCGAGCCCGTACCTGTCCGCCAGCTCAAGCTTGAGGGCAAACGATACCTCGTTGTCAAACCAGGCTTCACGCTTGTCCCCGGTTGACCGATCGGTGTAGCGGAGAAATGGGGTCTGGGATTTGTCATCCCATAGCACGGGGGCACCAGTGCGGGCAGCGGTATCCATCACGCGGGCGTAGCTGGTGTACTTGGGGTACTTGGCCCCGACCAGCCAGTCAAAGGCGTGCCCGGCCAGTCCGAGCAGCACTTTCTCGGGCGGTACGACCGAGACGGTGTAGCGCACGACGGCCTCCACCCAGCCGATGCTGGCGACAGGTCCGGACTTGGTGACGTAGCTGTGCTCGTCGTAGGCCATGATCACAACCGCGTCGAGGTGTGGCGCGAGCGCCGCGATGTCAAACCCGCCGGCCCAGGAGTGGTCCGGGTCGTCGGCTGTCTTGGCCGGAAGGTCGGCGGTGATCAAATACCCTTCGGACCGCAGCGCCGCCGCCAGTTCGCTGACAAACAGAGTGTAGAGGTCCCGGTCCGCGGGCCGGACGAACTCGGTGTCCAGGTTAAGCCCGTCAAAGCCCATCTCCCGGATGAGCCTCTGGATGTTCGCGGTCAGCGCACCCCGTAGCTCCGGCGAGCCCAGTATGTCGTGGAAAATAGTCCTAGTGTCGTGGGCCTGGCCCAGGCGCATGTTGTGCAATAGAGCGAGCACCTTGACGCCCCGGGCCTGCAGCTGCCGCACGGCGCTGCGCGCGGCAACCGGGTCGTATCCCGGGCCGTACGCAATGACGGATCCATCGCCGTCAAAACCGATCTGGTACCAGAACGGGCAGACGTATGTCAGCGAACCCGCCTCGCGCAAGGCTGCCGGCAGCGAGCCGGGCAGGCCGGGCTCAGGATCGGTGTAGAAACCCATCACGGCGATCGTCCGCTTGACCGGAGGGGCGGGCTGGAACGACGGCGGTCCGTCGCCTCCGTTGCCGGGAGCCGGCGTCCGCGACCCAAGTAAGAAGGCCTTCACGGTTTCGATGATATTCGCTTCACGCGTGCCTGCGAACGCACCTATGGCGCCGACCGTCAGCACGGCGGCCGCCAGCGCGAGTCCGAGCAGGGAACGCTGCAACCTGCGCCGCTGACCACTGGTTCCGCACTCGGTTGGCGTGTTGGTGCGCCTTGCGGCATGCCTTCCGTGCCGCGGTGTCGGCTGGGTCACTCTGTTCATGGCCGATTATGTTGGCTATAGCAGGCCTGTTGTCCTTCAGAGGCCCTGCGCGCGTTGTCTGTGACCGCCAGCGACGCGGTCAGCGGCGGCAACTGAGGCTTCAGGTTTGCGCGTCACCATGTCGCCAATATGCGCGCCACCGTTGACCACATCACCATTGACGCGGCCATGCCCCTCACTTGACTGCAGGGCAGGCAGAGTCCAAGCTAGAGGCGTACAGACGAGCGGGGAGGGGCCGGCGTGGACACGGAGGATGGACCGGGGAGCAGCTATGCGCACCCGCATGACGGCATTCTGCGCCTTGGTTGGGACGATATCATGCAGATGTGCCGGGGGCTGGCCGAGCGTATCCTGGCCGAGTACGACCCGGACATCGTGGTCGGCATCGCCAAAGGCGGGGTGATCCCGGGAGTCATTCTGGCATCGATGCTCCGCCGCGACTTTTACCCGATACGTCTTTCGCGGCGCCGGCGCGACGTGGTCGTTTTACAGAAACCTGCCTGGGTGGTGCCGATGTCCGACGACGTCCGCGGAAAGGCAGTCCTGCTCGTTGACGAAATCAGCGCCACAGGCGAAACGTTGCGCGAGGCGCACAAGGAAGCCAACCGCCGCGGCGCGCGGCGCGTTCGCACCTGCACCCTGTACGTGCACAGCGACAGCTTCCGGCCCACGTTCTATGCCCTGGAATCCGACGCGTTGATAATCCAGCCGTGGGACCACGAGGTTCTGGAGCGCGGCCGCTGGGTCATCCATCCCGAGTATCAGGAGGAAATCGATCGCCTGAACCGCGAAGAGCCGTAGGTCAAGCGCCGCACGCACGCCGGCGCGAGCAACGGGGAGGTATCGAAGCTGGGCATTGAGTCCTGGGAGCAGCTCTTCACCGCCGAACGGCTGTTTTCCATCGGCCAGGCCGCGTTGCGTCTGCTGCTGGTTCTGGTCCTGACCAGGGCCGGTATCACCTTCTCGTCCTACGCCATCAAGCGCTCGCTGGCCCAGTACAGCAGCCGGCCGCGCCTTGGCGGCAGCGAGGCGCGGGCCAACACCATCGGCGCGCTTTTGAGGAGCGTCAGCCGCTACGTGCTGTACTTCGTCGGTTTCGTGTGGGCCATGGACGCAATAGGCATCCGCGCCGGGTCGATCATGGCCGCCGCGGGGATCGGCGGGCTGGCCGTCGGGTTCGGAGCCCAGAACCTGGTCCGCGACGTTATCAGCGGCTTTTTCATCCTCTTCGAGGACCAGTACGAGGTAGGGGAGTTCGTGACGATCGACGGGGCGAGCGGCATCGTCGAGGAGGTCGGCCTGCGCAGCACGCGCATCAGGGCTTTCGCCGGCGACGTCTACTTTGTCCCGAACGGAAGCATCGCCAAGGTCACCAACCATTCGCGGGGCGACATGCGCGCATGGGTTGAGGTCAGCATCTCCTACGAGTGCGACCACAACCACGCGATCGAGGTCGCCAACCGCGCGTGTGCCGCCCTGGCCGGCCGCCTGGACTACGTCGTCGAGGGTCCCAAGGTCATGGGGATCCAGAACCTCGGCGAAAGCGGCGTGGTTCTATCGATCTGGGGCAAGGCGCAGAACATGAAGCAGTGGGCCTTGGAGAGGGAGATCCGCAAGGAAGTCAAGGAAGCCTTCGAACGCGAGGGCGTTGAGATCCCGTACCCCCGCACGGTGGTCATTCACCGCCGCGAGGAGGAGCCGTCCCGATCCGCGGGACCCTCCGGGCCCGCTGGGCCGGAAGGCGGGCGTGCCGGAGACACCGGAGAGAGCTGGTGAGCTTCGCCACGGACGAGCACTCCCTGCTTTGCAGCGCATACGGGCCGGCCCCCTCGGCGATCCATGAGTTGACCCCTCCGGTCAGCGATTTCGGTTTTTGGCGGGACCGCATGGGTGACCGCCGCGGCGAGGTTGTCTTCGGCCTCATCGGGCGCGACGGCCGGATGGTCCTGACCCGCTCCGCCGACTACCCCCCGGGCGTGTTCCGCGTCCCGAGCGGGGGCATCCGCCACGGCGAATCGGCGGTCGATGCCCTCCATCGTGAGGTTGCGGAGGAGCTTGGCCTTGATTTCGACGTATGGCGCTATGCCGGCCGGGTGGAGTTCCGCTTCGCCGGCGATTCCGGGGTCGTCGCCCTTCCTTCGTATTGTTTTCTGCTCCGGGAGGCCGACACGGGCGCGCACACCGTGCGCGAACCGCGGACGTTTGCCGGGCCGGACGTGGCAGGGGAGATCGAAAGCTGCCAGCTGGTTTCGGCGGGGGAGCTTGGGCCCGTGCTGAGGACCCTGGCGGAGCTCCCGTCACCGTGGGACGACTCGGGACGCTATCGAGCACGCACGGGGCAATTGCTGGCTGCCACCTGGCAGGCCGCGCTCAAAGACCAGCAGAGCCACCGTGTGCCATGCGGCCTTCTTGATCTCAGCCTGCCCGTCGGGCCCGGCATGCCCTGCTATCCCGGTGACGAGCCGCCGCGCCGGCGCCTCCTCCGGTCCAGGGCTGAGCAAGGCCTGCCGCGGGCTTCCAAAAGCGCGACAGCAGCCGGCCAGCCCGGCTGGGAGGTCAGCGAATGGTCGCTCAGCGCCCATGCCGGGACGCATGTGGATGCCCCCGCGCACCTTATTCCCGGCGGAAAGACCGTCGACCAGCTCCGGCTTGAAAGCTTGGTCGGACCGGCGCTCGTCATCGACTGCCGGCGGGCGGCAGCGGCCGGCCGCCAGGTCGAAGTCCGCGATCTGCCGCAGGCCGGCCCCCTCCGAGGCAACGTTGTCCTCATCAAACTGGGAGCATCCCTCGATGTGGCCGCCGGCAGGTTCGAGCCGGATCACGTCGGGCTCTCCGCGGCGGCGGCGCGATACCTTGCGGCAGCGGGGATTCTGGCGCTCGGCGTTGATTCGCTCGACGTCGACTCCGCCGCCTCCGGCCACCCGGCCCACGCCGAGCTGCTCGGAGCTGGTGTTCCCATTATCGAGGGGCTCGACCTGCGGGCGGCCGGACCCGGTGACGGTTGGCTCTTTGCGGGACAGCCGCTCAGGCTGGCGGGAGCTGAGGCAGCGCCCTGCCGGGCAATCCTGTGGCGCAGCGGGGCCGGCCCGGGCTTTGCTGCGGCGCGGTCCGACATCGGCGGGGAGGAGAGCCCATGACGTCACCCACAGCAAGCGCCACCAAAACAGCCTGGCAACCAGGCACATGGGCCGTCGATGCGGCGCTGCTCACCGTCACCCTGGTTTGGGGCATCAACAACGTCGCCGTCAAGACCGCCCTTCAAGGGTTCAGCCCGCTGAGCTTCAACGCCCTGCGGTTTGCGATCGCTTCGACGCTGGCGATGGGGCTGCTGCTGATCACCGAACGCCGCGTGGCCCTGCCGCGCCCCGACCTCGCCCTGCTTTTCGGCATCGGTTTCTTAGGCAATACGGTGTACCAGGTCGGTTTCATCAAGGGCATGGCGCTGTCGACGGCCGGAAACGTATCCTTTGTCCTGGCCACGATGCCGGCGACGACGGCATTGCTGGGGTTCCTGCTGCGCGTGGAGGTACTGCCCTGGCGTGCCTGGGCCGGGCTGGCGACCACGCTGGGCGGAGCGCTCCTGATCATCGCGAGCGGGGGCGGCGGTTCGCTGTCGCTGGGCGGCGCGACCGCGCGCGGCGATATACTCGTTCTTGCGGGCACCCTCGGGTGGTGTCTCTATACGATCTTGAGCCGCCGGATCCTCGACCGGTACACGCCGCTGCGGCTTACCGCCTGGACGATGGTTCTCGGGACCATTCCGCTCGTCGCTCTGTCCGTTCCGGAGCTGCGGGCTCAGGACTGGAGCCGCCCCGCCCCCCTGCACTGGGCGTGCCTGGCCGGCTCGGCGGCGCTGGCGCTGGTGTTTGCCTACGTGGTCTGGAACTGGGGTCTGAGCCGGATCGGCACGGCGCGCACGGCCATCTACGGCAACATTACGCCCCTGTGGACGGGCTTCTTTGGCTGGCTGCTGCTCAGGGAAGTCTGGGCCCCCGCCCGGGTCGCCGGCGCCGCCCTGATCCTGCTCGGGGTCGGCATGGTGCGCAGTTCCAAGGCCGGAGCGGCGACGCCCGCCGTCGTTTGCGCCGGGCCCGTCGCGTCCGCCGGGTCGGGGCAGGCCGCAGCGCCCGGCCTGGCTGAACGGCCCTGAGCTACTCCTCCCAGAACACCCGGTACTTGCGCCAGACGCTCTCCAGCCGGTCGAGCGAGGCCACGGTGCGCTCTTTTTGCCGTTGCGCCACCGCCGTCAGCAGGGCGTTGATCAGGCTCAGCGGAGCGGTGAAGGAGTCCACGTACGAGTCGATGCTGCTCCGGGCAGGCAGCACCACGGTTGCGTGCCGCGCCAGCGGCGACATCACGCTATCGGTAATGGCCAGAATCCGAGCGCCGCGGCCGCGGGCGTGCTCCACGATTTCGACCGTCTTGCGGGTATAGCGAGGGAAACTGATCGCTATCAGCAGGTCGTTTTCGCCGAGCTGGCCCATCTGCTCCAGCCAGTCTTCCACGCCGGAAATGAGGGTGTGGACGTTGCCCAAAGCCCAGTTAAGGCAGAACGAGAAAAACATCGCCAGCGAGGACGCGCTCCTGAGGCCTGTCACGTAGATCCTGCGGGCATCCAGGATTAGCCCGACCGCCTCCTCAAATGCCTCCGGGACCGTTTCCTGGAGGGTGTGGCGGATGTTGTCGATGTCCTGCTGCATTACTTTAGCCAGGACCGATTCGTGCTCGGCAAGCCCGTCAACAGAGCCGAGGAGCCGGTCCACGGTCGTGAGCTTGTTGCGCACCATGTCCTGCAGGATCTGCTGCATCTCCGGGTAGCCGGCATAGCCGAGGGCCATCGCGAACCTGACCACCGTTGATTCGCTGACTCCCACGCGTTGGCCCAACCGGGCCGCGGTCAAGAATGCCGCCCGCTCGTAATCCCGCAGGACGTAGTCGGCGACGGCCTTTTGACCCTCGCTGAAACCGCTTGCGCGCTGACGTACGCGCTCCGCCAGATCTGCCAGCGGCCCGCCAAGCGATTGGTTGCTCCCGTGCTCCATCATCGGTCCCCCAGTCAATCATGGTCATCGGCTCGGGCGACTGCGTTGCCGCCGGACGCCCGGTATTGTTCTCCTGGCTGGGTACAGCTTCCTGCGCGGACGGAACTCAAACACCACGTCCGCCGTCTATCGTAGCCAGAATGTGCTGTCAAACTGCCCTCGGGAGGTAAGGAAGTTAGATGAGGTATCGAGTCCGGATCCTTGCAGTGGTTCTCGCGGTGGCCGTCCTGTTGGGCGGCGTATGGGTGACGGCCATCGTGCGCGGGGGCGCCACGCGCACGGCGGCGGCAAGCGACTTCGATCAGAGCCGCAGGATCTCCGTTACCGGCACGGCCGAAATCATGATTGAGCCAAACATGGCCCAGATTACGGTCGGAGTGCAGAGCGAAGGCGCCACCGGTACGGAGGCTCAGGGCAAAAGCGATGCGGTGATGAGCGCAATAGTCGTCAAGCTTCTGGCATCGGGCATCAGGCAGGGCGACCTCAAGACCGTCGGTTTCTCGCTCTACCCGGTGTACGACTACCGGCCATATGACAGCAAGGAGCCTCCGGTTCTGACGCCGATCGGCTTCCGTTCCTCCCAGAGGCTTCAGGTCACCGTTCGCGACCTGGCCAAGGTCGGAGCTGTGATTGACGAGTCCGTCAAGGCCGGCGCCAACGCCATCGAGGATATCACCTTCGGTTTGTCCGACACCGCCGAGGTCCGCAAGCAAGCCCTCTCCAAGGCCGTGGCCGACGCGATGGCCAAGGCCGACGTCATCGCCCAGGCGATGGGGGTCAAGGTCGTTGAGATCACCTCGGTCCAGGAGCAGGGGGTCGACTACGGCTACTACAAGGTCCCGGCGATGGCCGAGCGCGCCGACGGAATGGGCGGCGCCGTGTCCATGCCCGGCGAGGTAACGGTGCGGGCCAGCATCGGCATGGTGGTCAGGTACTAGGCAGCTCTTTCGGACACGCATGGTCCGTAGACAGACGCCGCCTCGCCACAGGCGGCAAACCCCAGTGAGGGTGCGGCGGTCGGGAATCCGGACGGGGGTCCGCGTTTCCCGACCGCTGCTCCGTTTTGCGCCGGGCAGGAGAATGCGCAGGGGGACAGAAAACCAAACTGGCTCTGAGATCCCTCACGGTCCCGCACAAGAGGGGGTTGTCAATCGTGGCTAGACTGGGTTTTCTGCAGGCCGAACTGGACTCGATCCGCGAGCAAGGACTGTGGAACACGATACGTACTGTTGAGAGCCCCCAGGGGTCGTGGTTCGTGGTCAACGGCCAGAGAGTTCTCAACCTGTGCTCAAACAACTACCTTGGCCTCGCCGACGACACGACCCTCAAGGAGGCGGCCAAGGCGGCGGTGGACCGCTTCGGGGTCGGCCCTGGGGCTGTGCGTTCGATATCGGGCACCCAGTCGCTGCATCTGGAGCTCGAGGAGCGCCTGGCCCGCTTCAAGGGCACCGAGGCCACGATCGTGTTGCAGTCCGGGTTTACCGCCAACACAACCACCATCCCCGCCGTCACCGGCGAGGGCGACCTGATTTTCAGCGACGAGCTCAACCACGCCAGCATTATTGACGGTTGCCGCCTGTCAAAGGCCAAGGTGGTGCGCCATGCTCACAACGACGCTGCGGATCTGCAGCGGCAGATCCAGGCGGCCGGCGAATGCCGACGGCGGCTCGTCATCACCGACGGCGTCTTTAGCATGGATGGCGACCTTGCGCCGTTGCCCGCACTGCTCGAGGTGGCCAGGAAGTATGACTGCATGACGATGGTCGACGACGCGCACGGCGAGGGCGTGCTGGGAGACCACGGGCGGGGTATTGTGGACCACTACGGCCTCGTCAACGAGATTGACATCGAGATCGGGACCCTGTCCAAGGCTTTCGGGGTTGTGGGAGGGTACGTCGCCGGCAGCAGGCTGCTCATTGACTACCTCAAGCAGCGCGGGCGGCCGTTTCTTTTCAGCACGGGACCGACCCCGGCGGATGTCGCGGCCTGCCTCGCTGCTGTGGACCTGCTCGAGGCGAGCGACGACCGGGTGCAGCGACTCTGGGAAAACGCACGCTATTTCAAAGGCAAGATGCACGCCGCCGGCTTTGACACGGGCAAGAGCGAAACCCCAATTACCCCCGTGATGATCGGCGATGCGGCCAAAGCCAGCCAGCTGAGCCGCGAGCTATTTGAGGCCGGCGTCTATGCGCAGTCCATCAGCTTCCCAACGGTAGCCCGGGGCAAAGCGCGCATCCGGGCCATGATCTCCGCGGTGCACAGCCGCGAGGATCTGGACTTCGCGGTGGAGCACTTCACCGTTGTGGGCCGCAGATTAGGTCTGGTTTAGCCTAGCCCGGCCCGGCGCCGTCCAGACACCAGCCATGTACCATCCACAGATGTCCCACAGACGAGAGAGGTTCTGAATGTGTCCTCCACAACAGGCGGCGCAGGCCGGCGTCCGCGCATCCTGGTTACGCGGCGGATCCCCCAGGCGGGGATTGATCTTCTTGCGGCCGACAGCACCTACCGCGTGCTTGGCGGCTCGCTGCCTCCGGCCCGCGAGCAGCTTCTATCCGCCGTCCGTGAGGGCTGGGACGGGATTGTGGCGACCCTTACCGAACGGGTCGACGCCGAGCTGCTCGACGCCTGTCCCGGTCTGCGGGTGGTGGCCAACATGGCCGTGGGATTTGACAACATCGACC
>JAUYEG010000074.1 GCA_030691505.1 Bacillota bacterium
ATGTACCACTTGGCCCATTATTCGCTCGGTTTCAACCCGGGGGTTCTCCGTCCAACCGGTCGAATCGTCGAGGATGAGCGGGTGTTCGGATGCATGGAGTTCGGAGTTGGGCAGACCAGGTCCGGTGCGCCTTCTCACACCGACGGCATCGTTCTCAACCCAACGATTGTCCTCGACGGTGTCCACATGGAAACGGAAGGGCGCTACGTTCACCCCGCCGCCGCCGCCCTGTGCCGTGAGTTGGGTGTACCGGGCTACTAGGACCGCGGGCGGGCCGGGGAGGAGGGGAAAGGGGTGGATGCACGGCCCTGCAGACACTTAATCCCGCAGGGTCGGGAGGAAGAGCGTTAGGGCAGTGACTTGGTGGGTGACTGATGACCCTGTGTTTTGAGGGACTGAAGTAAGCGGGAGGCGATTAGGCGTGTCCAGATCGTGGTCAGCCCGTATGGGCAAGATAGCCTTGACCAGTACTGCGTTTGTCCTGATCCTGACCCTGGTATCGACCGGATGCACGCCGGCCCCTCCTCCAAAGCCGGTCGAACGCATGCTTCGTGTCACCGCGGCCAACGTGCCGAAGATCGACCCCGCAATCGGGTCGGACGGCGCCGCGGCCATGGGTCAGCTAAACCTGTACGACACCCTCGTGTTCCCGAATCCGGACGGTTCGGTGCGCCAGCACCTGGCCACAAAGTGGGACGTATCCGCAGATGGCCTGGTCTGGGAGTTCACACTCCGGCAGGGGGTGAAGTTCCACAACGGCAAGGAACTGACCGCTGAGGATGTTGCATTTAGCATGGATCGGCTCCTCAAGGTCGGCAGGGGCTGGGCTTACCTTTTCAAGGGCCGCGTTAACAAGAGCGAGGCCGTAAGCAAGTACGTTGTCAGGTTTACGCTGACCAAGCCCTTCGGCCCCTTCCTGTCAACCCTTGTCCGGCTGTATGTGATGTCCAAGGATGACGTCATGGCGCACCTTGTGAAGCCGGGTGCCTATGACGATTTCGGCGACTATGGTACTGCGTGGCTCCAGGCCAACGACGGAGGTTCGGGCCCCTATAAGGTCAAGGAGGTCAAGCAGGGAGAGTACGTGCTGGTGGAGCAATTCAAGGACTACTGGAACGGCTTCAAGTCCAACAGCCCTACTAGCCTCAAGATCATCGGCACGACCGAGCCTGTGACGGTTCGTACGCTCATGTCGCGCCGTGAGCTGGAGATCTCGGATTCGTACCAGTCCATCGAGGCTCTCAAGGCCCTCGGGGAAATCCCCGGGGCAACGGTGGCTTTGCTGCCCGCCGCAACGATGAACGACCTTATGCTCAATACCAAGAAGCCGCCCACTGACTGCCTCTACTTCCGCAAGGCACTGGCGTATGCGGTTGACTATGCGACGCTTGTGCAGCAGATATCGCCCGGCACTCCCGCTCCCATCGGCCTCGTGTCGTCTGCTATCGCGGGGCACAACCCCAACGTGGAACAGCCGACCTACGACCTGGCCAAGGCGATGGAGTACCTCAAGAAGTCCAAGTACTACGGCAAGCTCGACAAGTATCCCGTGGAGTTGGCCTGGGTCGCCGAGGTGCCCGACCGTGAGAAGATCGCCCTGCTCGTGCAGGCTAGCTGCACGCAGCTAGGGATTACGATCAACGTGGTGCGCGTGCCGTGGGTTTCGCTGGTGGATAAGTGCGCGCGCCCG
Source organism: Bacillota bacterium (assembly GCA_030691505.1). Lineage (GTDB taxonomy): Bacteria > Bacillota > Sulfobacillia > JAUYEG01 > JAUYEG01 > JAUYEG01. The sequence continues at coordinate 1,691 of JAUYEG010000074.1, forward strand.
GACACCACGCCCCATGGTAACATCGTCAGCATGAGCCCGGACTATCCGGAGGCGGGGGCTCACATGTACGCCCGTTGGCACTCCAGCGGAGCCGGGACCTGGCTACAGATGGACTGGCTGCAGGATAAGGAGTTTGATGCCGCCATCGAGGACGCCCTCTCCACGATCGACTGGGGGCAGCGTTTGGAGAAGTACAAGCCGCTGCAGGTCAGGTTGATGGAGATTCAGCCGGCGATCACCCTCATGCAGGGGTTGACCCGCATGGCCTACCAGTCCAACTACGTCGTGTGGCCGGCAGCCGAGGCGGCGAAAAACAAACAACCGGTCACCGTACTGATGGGCTACTCGATGTACGCACGCGACATCGAGGTCTACCCAGAGAAGATGCCCAAGTAGGGGGGTCCGCCGCTCTCTCTGAGTCGCGGGGCCTGGGGGAAGGCGCCGGCAGGGGCAACTGGACCGATCCGGCGCCCTCCCTCCGGTGCTGTTGGCTCCGGCTTGGAGCGGCCCTAGCCAAGGGGTGTGTTGTGATTGCTGAGCTATCTGGGAAAGCGGCTGGTTGGAGCAGTATTCGTACTCGCGGGGCTGTCCGTCGTCATCTTCCTTATCGCCCGTGTGGTCCCGGGAGATCCGGTGCGCATGGCACTTGGCCCCCAGGCGCCGCAAGCCGTTGTCGAGGACTTGAGGAAGCAGCTGCACCTGGATAAGCCGCTGCACGTGCAGTACTACTACTGGGTTAGCGGTGCGGTCCGCGGGGACTTCGGCATATCTCTGATGACCAATCGCCCGGTCACCGCCGACCTCAAGGAGTACTTGCCGGCAACTCTTGAACTCGTCCTTTTTGCATCCATTCTCCATGGGCTCTTCGGGTTAATCCTGGGTATCGTGGCGGCGGCGTATAGCGACTCGTGGCTGGACAACTTCGTCCGGGTTTTCGCCTACATCGGGGTAACCACCCCTGGTTTCGTTTTCGCGGTCCTGTTCATGCTGATCTTCGGGTACTGGTGGCACCTCCTGCCGGTCATCGGCCGCATCGGGTACGGCGTGACCGTACCGCCTACCATCACCGGGATGATGACAGTGGACAGCCTTCTGACCGGAAACCTGCCAGCCTTCGCGGACGCCTTGAAGCACCTGATACTTCCGAGCGTGGCGCTGTCGATGGGGGCGATGTCCCAGGAGGCGCGGATCACCCGTTCGTCAATGGTCGAGAATCTCAACAAGGACTACATATACATGAGCGTCGCGCAGGGCATCCCCCGGCGGATCATAATGCGCAAGTACCTGCTCAAGCCCTCCTTGATCCCCACCGTGACTGTGTTTGGGCTTGGCTGCGCGTCCACCATGGCCGGGGCGTTCCTTGTTGAGTTGATCTTCAACTGGCCGGGGTTCGCGAGATACGGTATCACCGGCATGCTCATGAAGGACCTCAACGTCATTTCCGCGACCGTACTGGTCGTAGCGCTCTGTTTCGTGGTCGTGAACATCATTGTGGACCTCGTCGTGGCGTATCTCGACCCGCGGATCAGGTTGCAGTGAGAGCCGCGGAAGCGGGAGGTCTCGTCCAGTGACAAGCCCATCCCTCATGGCGCATAAGACAGGGCCCACAGTCCAGCGCCGCGATGTTCTCCGGCGGGCATGGTACAACTTCTCCCGCAACCGGCTTTCGGTGGTTGGCCTGGTCATCGTCCTCCTGGTGGTCCTCCTCGCCGTGATTGGCCCGTACATTGCACCCTACCCGGGGCATGCCAAGGCGTTCGTTGACTTCCGCAACTCCAACCAGCGGCCCAGTGTACGCCACTGGTTCGGCACAGACTACATCGGGCGTGACATCCTAAGCCGCATACTCTTCGCACTGCGCTCCGCACTGCTGATGGGTGTTCTAGTGTTGGCCATCGCGGTGCCGGTAGGCGTCGTGTCTGGCGTAGTTGCCGGCTACCTTAGGGGCTCTCTGGCTGAAATGGTCATCATGCGTGTGACCGACATTTTTCTCGCCATTCCGGCAATGGTCCTGGCTCTGGCCATCGCCTCGGTCCTTGCTCCCAACCTGCGTAACGCGATGCTCGCGGTGACGGTAATGTGGTGGCCGTGGTACACGAGGCTCGTGTACGGGCTGGCGTCGTCACTGCGTAATGAGTACTTCGTGCGAGCCGCTGAGTTGACCGGCGCAAGCGCCGGACACATCATGTTCCGCGAGATATTGCCCAACTGCCTGGCCCCAATCATGACCAAGATAACGCTCGACATGGCCTGGGTCATCATGATCGGCGCTTCCCTGAGCTTCGTCGGTCTTGGCGAGCAGCCGCCCATACCCTCCCTCGGCAACATGGTTTCCGACGGTGCCAAGTATATGCCTGACCAATGGTGGATGACGGTCTTTCCGGCGATAGCGATCATGCTCATCGTCCTGCCGTTCAACCTGTTGGGAGACGGTATCCGTGATCTCTTCGCCATGGGGGAGGAGCGGTGATGGCCACAGCCGAGCCTCTGCTGGATGTCAGGGACCTGCGGGTCTCCTTCCGGGTGTTCCGTGGCACGCTGAGCGTGTTGGACGGGGTGACGCTCGCAGTCCGCCCGGGCGAGCGGGTTGGGCTAATCGGCGAAACAGGCTGCGGCAAGACCACCACGCTCCGGGCTATTATGCGCATTCTCCCGCGCGAGGCCAGGGTTGGGGGAGGCCAGGTTCTTTTCGCCGGGCGGGACGTCCTTTCGATGAACGCAGGAGACCTGTCCGCCTTTCGCCGCAAAGGGGCCTCGTTGGTCTTTCAGGACCCCACGGCGGCGCTGAACCCTGTTTTCACGGTCGGGCAGCTGTTGGATGAAGTGATCAAGTACTCACAGGGCCGCGCTATGCCTGCTAAAGAACGAAGAGCTGTCGCAGCCGCGGCGCTGAGGGACGTCGCGCTGCCCGACCCGGCACGGATCCTGAACAGCTATCCGTTCCAACTCAGCGGCGGGATGCGGCAACGGGTTTGCATAGCGATGGCGATCGGTGTGAACCGGGAACTGATACTCGCCGATGAGCCCGGCACCTCGCTGGACGTTACCATTCAGGACCAGATCCTGCGGCTCATCAGCGACCTCGTCGCAAAGCGCAACGTGGCGGTGGTCCTGGTAACGCACTCACTCGGCGTCGTCCGTGAGACCACCGACAGGGTATACGTGATGTACGCCGGCAGCATTGTGGAGAGCGCGCCGGTCAAGGAGCTATTCCGGGCGCCGCTGCACCCCTACACAGTGGCCCTTCTGGAGTGCATCCCCAAGCTTAGCGGTGAGCGCATCTCTCAGGGAATCCCAGGTTCCATGCCGGACTACCTCCACCCCCCGCGGGGCTGTAGGTATCAGCCGCGTTGCCCAAGGGCCGAGGAAGGCTGCGCTGCCGGGAGGCCCCCAATGAGAGAAGTGGCGCCCGGACATTCGGTGGCCTGCTACCGGGTAGCCGCTCAGGGCGGTGAAGACAGGTGAATCAGCCAGTGCTGGAGGTGCGCGAACTCAAGAAGCACTTCCCGATCCGCAAGAACGTCGCTGTACGAGCCGTCGATGGTGTGAGCTTCGAGCTACGGGAAGGCGAAATCCTCGGACTGGTGGGTGAGTCCGGCTCGGGCAAGAGCACGGTTGCCTATACCGTGGTCGGAATGTACCGTCCTACGGCCGGACAGGTCATCTTTAGGGGCGAGGACGTCAGCCGAGAGGCTGCGCGGCGCAACTTGGGTCAAAAGGGACAGATGCAGATCGTCTTTCAGGATCCCGGCTCCTCACTTAACCCGCGCCGCACGGTGCGCCAGATCCTGAGGCTGCCGCTGATGATCCACGGGCTGGCCAAGACAGAGAGTGAGAAGGAGGAGAAGGCGGTGGATCTTCTCCGGCGGGTCGAGTTGCCGGAGGAGTACCTTGACAAGTACCCCTCCGGGATGGGCGGGGGGGAGAGGCAGCTTGTAGCCATCGCCAGAGCCCTGGCCACTTCCCCTTCGCTCATCATCTTCGATGAGCCGACCTCCGCGCTCGACGTCTCGGTGCAGGCCAAGGTGATCAACCGCCTCGTCGAGCTTCATCGCCGCCTCAACCTGTCCTATCTTTTCATTACCCATGACCTCAGCCTGATGCGTAACGTATCCTCACGGGTCGCGATCATGTACCTTGGGGTCATCTGCGAGGTGGCCGAGACCAAAGCGTTCTTCACAGCCCCACGCCACCCTTATACGCACATGCTTCTCTCCTCGATCCCCGTCGTATCCGATCTTGAGGAGGAGCTCAAGCCGCGCAAGGTGCCGTCTGTGGGGGAGATCCCCAGTCCCGTGAACATCCCTCGCGGATGCCGGTTTCATCCGAGGTGTCCGGAGGCGGTGCAGCAGTGCCGGGAGGCCGAGCCCCAACTCCGCCCGGTGGCCGGCGGAACGCATCTCGTCGCCTGCCACAGGGCCCTGCCTGACTGAAGGGCGCGCGACGGTGCGGATTGCTGCGGCGTCAAGGACTGCTGCGTGGAGGAGGCGATGAGATGAGCGAGCATATCCGCCTGCGGTGGGCCATGCCGCCGCGGACCACCGGAAAGGGCGGCCTGCACGAAGCTGTAGCCAAGTATCTTGACCCGCGGACCGTCATCGACAGCCCCGAGCCCGCCGGGCGGGGGCCCGGTCACCTTGAGTACCACTTCTACCAGGCCTTAATCATGGTTGACATGCTCCGCAGTATCAAGCAGGCCGAGCGGGAGGGCTACGACGGCGCGGTCATCGGCTGCTTCTATGACCCGGGCCTGCGCGAAGCGCGGGAGATCGTCGAGTCGATGGTGGTCACGGCTCCCGCGGAATCAGCCATGCACATCGCATCGACACTGGGGAACAGGTTCTCGATCATCGTGGGACGGGAGAAGTGGATCCCCCGCATGCACGAAAACGTGGTCAACTATGGCTTCCGCGATAGGCTGGCTTCCTTCCGGTCCGTTGACCTGGGGGTCCCCGACTTTCACCAGAACGAACAACTGGCCCTGGAGCGCATCCGGCGGGCGGCCGTTGCGGCGGTCAAGGAGGACCGGGCCGAGGTGATCATCCTTGGCTGCACCATGCAATACGGTTTCTTCGAATCGCTTCAGGATGAGCTGGGTGTCCCCGTGATCGACGCGGCCGTTGCCGCCGTCAAGTACGCCGAGTTCCTGGTCACACTGAGACGCTGTGCGGGCTGGTCTCACAGCAAGCGCGGCGACTACGAGTCTCCTCCGCGAGACGAGATCAAGGCCTGGGGGTTGGACAAGGATTACCACCTCGGCACGCTGTGGGGCTGACAGCGCCCTGCGCCGGAGTCCGATCAGGGGGTGCGTTGCAGTGCAGCTCGCGACGGGAACGGAACCGCGCGACGAGTACCTTTCCCTGGAGGCGGCCGCGGGCGCCAGGAAGCTGGTAGAGGACGTCATGCTGGTCAAACCCGGCGAGAATGTGGTCATCACCGCTGACACCTCGAGCGACGGGCGCGTGGTCGAGGCCACGGCCGCCGCCGTGTTCGCCGCGTCAGCCGTGCCCACCGTCGTCTGGTACGACACCCGCCCGACAGCGGTTGTCGAGCCGCCGGGGCCGGTGCGAGGGGCAGTGGCCAGGGCGGATGTGTGGATCGAGTTCGCTTTTGCCTACATCCTCTATACCCAGGCCTTCAAAGAGGCGCTGGCCAGCGGTGCCCGGTACATCTGCCTCGCCGGCATGGATGTCGACATGCTGACTAAGACGGTGGGGCGGGTGGACTACCCCAAGTTGCTGGCACTGGGGGAGACCCTCCGTTCGCTGGTTGAGGCGGCGGACGAAGTGCGAGTTGTCAGCCCGGCAGGGACAGACCTGACCGCCTATAACCGCGGACGGTTGGCGAGGCAGTCGGGCAAGCTCGCCGACCGGCCCGGCGAAGCCATCATGCTTGGTGGGCAGGTCTCCTGGTGTCCCATCGAGGAGTCAATCAACGGTACGCTCGTTTTTGACGGGGCGGTGTGGCCACCGGCCGAAATCGGCCTGCTCCGTGCGCCGGTTGTGCTGACAGTTGAGCGCGGCGTGGTGACGGCGATCGATGGGGGCGCTGAGGCCAGGGTGTTCCGGAGCTGGCTTGAGAGCTTCAGTGATGAAAGGATGTTTTGGATCGCCCACTACTCGCTTGGCTTTAACCCAGGTGTCATGCGGCCGACCGGGCGAATAGTCGAAGACGAACGGGTTTTTGGGTCAATTGAGATAGGGCTCGGCAGTCAGGGACCCCAGCACCGGGCGAAGACCTGGTGGGCGGCCTCACACACGGACGGGATAGTACTTGCCCCGACGATCCACCTTGATGGGGTAGCGTTGGAGGTCGGGGGCAGGTACGTCCATCCGGATGCCGTGGCCGGGTGCAGGGCGCTGGGAGTGGCGGGGTACTAGGGGACGGCGCCCGACGTTCGGCGCCCGGCGCCGCTCGGTGCCGCTGCGCGCTGGGAGCTAGGGCTGAGCGCACCCCCGCTCCAGGTACTTGGCCAGGTCGGCGAGCTCGTCGTCGGCCGACCAGCCGCTGGAGAAGGACCTGTGTAGCTGACCGGCGAGTTCCGGCTCGTTTATGCGCTCCCAGCCGTGATGTTGCGGGTGACCTGCGTTCCGTCCTGGGCCTCAAGCTCGATGGAAGAGAGCGACGGGGCCGGCCAGCGCGGCGGCACCCAGTCCCAGGTCATGACGATGCGGCGCGGCGGATCCCACTCCGTGGTCTGGCCGCCGAAAGTGTACGCTACGGCCCAGTGCTCGCCGCTCATCTCCCAGCGTCCACCCAGCCCGGGAGCGAACGAGATGGTCTTGTTGAACCAGCGCCGCAGTCCCTCCTGGGTGCCGGCAGCGGCCCAGACCTGCTCCAAGGGCCTACGTGTCCGTCTGCCCTACCGGACGTCGGGCACCACCCGGCGCAGCAGCTGCCGCGCGGAGCGAGTATCAAGGCCCTTCTGGCGGAACACGTGCCGCCCCCCGGTGACGTTGATCAGGATTTCGTCGAGCGAGTTGCCGTCGTCGTCGTCTCCGTCCTTGATCCTGATCGACCGGATCCTGCTGATCTCGACCTGCCAGTTGGGCTTTGGACGCCTCGGCGGCCTCCTTGGCGGCCTGACGCAGCATTTCTGCCGTCATCGCGGCGAAGACCAGCCGCCGCGGCGTGACCACCAGGTTAAAGGCCTCAAAGGAGAGCAGGCCCTTGCGACGCTGCAGGTTTGGGATAATGCCGAGGACGGGCTCGGACGAGGTGTCTGCCGCCGGCTTCGCGTCTACCGCCGGCTGGTGCGCTGAAGCGACTGCCTGCTGCGGCTGCGCGGTGCCAGGCTCCGGCGGGGCCGTCTGCCCCTCCTCAAGGGGATGCCCGCACTTCCCGCAGAACCTGTGCTCTCCATCCAGCGGGTTGCCGCAGTTGGTGCAAAAACGTTTGTCCACCGAGATCAACCTTCCTTCACAAGCGTGTTCCCTCACATCCCGCAAGCGGGGGCGGAGGGGCTAATCCACGCCGCTAGAGATTGGCTGTGGCGCCCCCCAGTCCTGTCCGTGCGCACGCATGTATCGCAGGGCTTACGCCGCCCGCCTTCTTTCCGCCTGGTGAGCGCCCGCGCGGTGGGGTGTTCACGTGGTGAAGACCTACGGGCTGCCAGCGTCCGTCTGGTGAAAACCCACGATCTCGGCGTCCACCTTCACCGGACGAAACCGCGCCATCCGGCCGCCGCCCGCAGTTCCTGCCTCACGTCGTGAACCATCCCGTGATACCTCTCGTGCTCACCCTCGCCCATATCCTCGGTTTCAACCAGGTCAAATGCTTGCTCAAGCTCCGCCTGCTCTCCGGTGGTGAGGATGCGGTCGGCCAGGGGGAAGAGCACCTGGTCCTCCTTCTGGATGTGGGCCCTCAGGAGCGCGACGAAGCCGAGCGCCTGCTCCACGACCTCGCGCGCGGCCGCGGCCTCGCCCGTCGCCAGCCGTCTCGCCGCCGCCGACATCGCCCTGACATGCGCCCGCCCGGTGTCGTGCTCGGCCAGCATCACGCCGACCGGGCCGCCGTCCTGCGGAACGCCTTTCTCAACCAGCTTGACAAACAGTAGAGCCTCCTCTTTGCCGTGGTGGCAGCGGTCCGCGAAGTTGCGGAAGAAATCCGCGGCCCGCTCAAACAGCGCCGGCGTGACCGGGTGCCCCGCGGCGAGTCGCCGGGCGGCCTCCTCCGTCAGATCAAGCATCTGCTCGATAACGCGGTGTTCGGCCTTGAGGGTCTCAGTGGGTTTCATGTGTCCGGCCTCCTTGGTTAGGTTTCGTGGCCTAATCATCGACCCGGCGGTGCGCGGTTTCCTTGACGTGCGTCAAGTGCAAGTGGTGCTGAGCCGGGCCCAAGCCCGCGAGGATGATGGCGGCCTCCCCTGGAAATGACCACAGTGAGGTGACCGCCATGCCCGACCTACCGTCCTGCGCCGCAGGCGTGCCGATCTTCCAGGTCTTGCCGCAGGACGCGCTGCGGGAGCTGACGGCCGCCCTGCGCCACGCCCGGTTTGGCGAGGGGGAGACGATCGCCGCCGACGGCGCCCCGGTCGAGTACCTCGTCGTCGTCGCCCACGGCCGCGCAAAGCTGGTCCACACCAGCGCCGCAGGACGGGAGCAGGTCGTGCGAGTACTGGGACCCGGCGAGTTCTGGGGCGAGATGGCCCTGTTCGCTCCTGCCCGCCAGGAGGGCGACCTCATCGCGCTCGAGGAAACCATGGCCTGCCTCGTGCCGCGCCATGCCGTCCAATCGTTGATGCAGCGCTACCCGGACGTCGCCGTCCGTCTGGTCGAGTCGCTGGCCCAGCGGCTGGCGGCATCAGAACAGCTCATCGCCGACCTGGGCTTGCGTGACGTCGGCCAGCGGCTCGCCGCCGAGCTGTGCAGGCTGGCGGAAACGGGCACGGCCAGAATGCGCGGGGTGGCCGTGCGTGTTCCGATGCCATGGGCGCAGTTGGCCATGAAGCTCGGCACGACCCCGGAGAGCCTCAGCCGCAAGCTCAAGGCCCTGGCAGGGCAGGGGCTCATCCAGCATCGCGGGGGCAGCCGCGAGGTAGTCGTACTGGATCTGGAGCGGCTGCTGAGGTTGGCGGGGAAATAGGAAGCACGGTGCGGCCTCACACGCCGGGCAATGGTTGCTGTTGCCATCGCATTCGCGTCGCGCCGGGTTACGTTTCCGCCCGACATCGTGTATCATGACGGCAGGAGCAGGCGATCGGCGGCAGACAGCCGCTGGTGGGGCCGGGCGCGAGCGCAGCAGGTAACCCTGTGGGACCTTCGAGTTGGGGGTCGCCACAGGTTTTTGTTTTCACCGGCCGGTGTGCGGCCTATCTTACGCCGCAACGCGGCGCGATAGGGGAGATCGGTGATGAGAAGCGTGACCGATGTCGTCTTGCGGGCTTTCGTCCGCGAGCCGATCGACGCTGACAACCAGGCAACTCGTGCCACGATCGGTGCCCTGGAGGCCTGGGTGAGCATCGTCAGCAACATCCTGCTGGCTGCCGCGAAACTGGGTTTGGGGATATCGCTCAACAGCATATCGCTTCTCGCCGATGCCGTGCACACGGCTTCCGATGTCGTCACTTCGGGGATCGTGCTGGTCGGATTCCGGGCCGCGCGGGCGCCGGCCGACGAGGAGCATCCCTACGGTCACGGGCGGGTTGAAACCATTGCCACGCTGGTCATCGCTGTGGTGCTGATCGTCGTGGGCTTCGAGTTTGCCAACACATCAACAAGAAGGCTCTTCACCGCCGAGGTGGTCGGAGGCAGCTACGCCGCGGCAATCGCGCTCGCCGCCAGCGGCCTTTTCAAAGAGTGGCTGGCCAGGTTCTCGGAAGACCTCGGCAGGCGGATCGATTCTTCGACCCTGATCGCCGACGCCTGGCACCACCGGAGCGATGCCATAGCGAGCGTACTCGTCGCGGTGGCAATCGTGGCCTCGCGTTTCGGGTACCCGCGGGTTGACGCCGTCTTCGGGATTCTGGTTTCGGCCCTGATTATCTACACCGGCTGGGCGCTGGGCAAGGACGCCTCCAGCGTGCTCATCGGGCGGCAGGCGGACGCGGCCCTGCTGGAACGGATAACGGGCCTGGCAAAAAGCATTCCCGGTGTGCACGACGTGCACCGGCTGAGCATGCACGACTACGGCGGCGGCCGGACGCTCGTTTCCCTGCACATCCGGGTCGACGAGCGGCTGCGGGTCCGCGAGTCGCACGGCATCGCCGAAAAGGTCGAGGCCCTGCTGCGCGACGGGCTTGGGCTTCAGGCCACGGTCCACATCGAGCCGCGGGCCGCGGGCAGGGAGGAGGCCGGGGGTTTCGGGGTCGGGGCTTCCCTCAACGGCACCGGCCAGGCCTCCGGCCTGGGAGCCTAGCCCGCGGGCAGGCCGCAGGAAAAGGAGCAGGAACGGGACAACCCGGGCAACTTGGGGCCTGATCGCCGCGCAATAGGGTTCGTTGTGGCATTCCTGGCGCGGGAGTTTGGCGTGCAGGTGTGGGCGGTCGATCCAAGAGTGCCGGCGAGCGACAACTGGAAGCGTGTCTGCGAGGCCGGAGTGCAGGAGCTTGTTTTCCCCATCCAGGCCGAGGCGCGCTTGGCATCGTCAACCCCGGCATGAAGCGCGAGCTCGATCGGGACATCCCGCAGCACCCCAAGGACAACTGGCATCCCAACTCGGACGCCTATCACTCCGTCGCGTGGTGGCGCAGGCACTGGGAGAAGAGCGGACTGGCAGGCAGAGGGGAGGGGAGGCGCGGGGCGCTCCCCTCCCCACCGGTTTGCTACGCCGGCAGTTCAAACAGCTCCCGGTCGAAACGGGTCAGCGACTCCGCCCCGCTATCAGTGATCACGACGAGGTCCTCGACCCGCAGGTAGTACTCGCCCGGCAGCCACAGTTTCGGTTCGACGGCCATGACCATGCCCGGCTGCAGCATCACCTCTGATCCCCGGCGCAGCCAGGGATCCTCGTGAAGGTCGACGCCGATCTGGTGGCCCAGGTTGCCCTCGGGCAGCCTGGCCCGTAGCCTGTCGCCGTAGCCGCGCTCATCCAGAGCATCCTCAATCACACCGAACAGCTCGCCCAGCGCCATACGCCCAGGGCCCATCCGGCTGATCAGCTCGCACTGCGACTCCTGCAGGGCGCGGTAGGCCCGCGCGATGTGCGCCGGCGCCGGACCGCAGTAAAACGAGCGCCCGAAGTCGGAACAGTACCCATCCAGCACAAACCCGAAGTCAAAGGCGACGGACGAGCCAGGGACAAGGCCCTTGTCCTGGGGGTAGACGAAGGGGTCGGTCGTCGGCCCGGTACCCGACTTGACGAACAGCGCTGCGGGCGGAAAGGACACGTCGTCGGCGCCGAGGGCCAGGCCGGTTTCGGCGATCAGCGCCCGGAGCTGGGGCTGCGTGATGCCCGGCCGTATGCGGCCCACGACCTTCTCCATGACCCTGTCCGTGAGCGCCATGGCGCGCCTCAGGATCGCGATCTCATCGGCATCCTTGATCACCCGCAGGGTGGCCCCGATCTCGTCGGCGTCAACGCATTCGCAGCCGGGCAGCGCGGCGGCGATCAGGGACCGCAGGTATTCCCCGGCCTTGCGGCTCGTCCCGACGCGCCTGCCGCCGCCGAGGTGGGAGGCAAGGAGACGGGGTATGGCGTCCCGGGATTGCGCCACGTCGGCGGCCACAGGCAGGTTGCCTGCCAGGCCAGCCAGCGAACTGTCCAGGAGGAGGCGCGATTGGCCATCGCGGGACAGGACCAGCAGGGCATCCGGCTCAGCGGGCTCGTGTTCTCTCGTCCACTTCACCGGCAGCCCCGTGAAGTACTGCAGGTTGGCCCCGACGCCGTAGACCAGCCCGTCAAGCTCCTTGGCGAGCATGACCCGGCACAGCTTGTCAATCCGAAAAGTGTGGTTCATGGGCACCCCTTCCTTTGCTGAAACGATCACAATTGGATAGGTATTGCTTCATCGGGCCCGCGGCTCCTCCGGCCATGGGAGTAGCGACGATCGCCATAGAGGCGAGCGTCGCTCAACTCGCAGGCCAGCGCGGTCTGATGCGCTGATGATGGCAGGTTTCGGGATTGTGATCCCGGCCATGCCCTTTCTCGCCCGTGGCCGTCCATGCCTGCCTCAGGACACCAATCCGGCGCGACGCAGCCGTTCTCCACAATCCCCCCTCCCGCCCCTTGGCACGTTTTTTGCTCAGCACACCTCGCCGTACGCGGCGGCTCCAGAACCGAAGGGCATGCATGACGACATAGCAGCCCCACACCCGGAGGCGAACATGGCTCAGATCGTTGTTGAAAACCTCGTAAAGACGTTCAAGGTAGGCAGGCGGCAGGCCGGCCTCTGGAACGCGCTGAAGGGCGTAGCGCGCAGGGAGTACACGACCGTTAGGGCCCTTGACGGAGTATCTTTCAGCCTGGAGCCGGGCGAGCTTGTCGGTTACATCGGCCCGAACGGGGCCGGCAAGTCCACCACGGTCAAGGTGCTCGGCGGCATCATGGTGCCTGACTCGGGGCGGTGCGAGGTCATGGGACTGGTGCCGTGGAAAGCGCGGATGGCTCACGTCGCCCGCATCGGGGTCGTTTTCGGCCAGCGCTGCCAGCTGATGTGGGACCTGCCCGCCGCCGATTCCTTTGACTTGCTCAGAGATATCTACCGGGTACCGGCGGCCGTGCACCGCAAGAAGCGTGACATGCTGGTCGAGCGGCTGCGGCTTGCGGAGTTGCTTACCGTGCCCGTACGCCAGCTCAGCCTGGGCCAGCGCATGCGCTGCGACCTGGCGGCATCGCTGCTCCACGCCCCGCCGCTGCTGTTCCTGGACGAGCCGACCATCGGCCTCGACGCCGTCTCCAAGCTTGCGGTGCGCGAGTTCGTGCGCGACCTCAACCGCGAGAATGGCGTTACAGTGATCCTCACCACGCACGACATGGACGACATCGAGGCCCTCTGCAGCCGGGTGATCATGATTGGCAGGGGACAGATCCTGTTTGACGGCACGCTTGAAAAGCTGCGGAGCTGCATTCCCATGGAGCGGCGTCTGGTCGTGAACGGCGTGGCGGGCGAGGTTGCGCTCGACATCGCCGGGGTGCGGCAGGTGACCCGCGAGGGCGACCGGCTGAGCCTTCACTTCGATCCCGACAGGATCCCCCCGGCAGACCTGATCGCCCAGCTCTCGCGGCAGTTTCTGGTGAGGGATTTCCTCGTGGAGAACCAGCCCATCGAGGAAACCGTCGCCAGGCTCTACGCCGAGTGGAGACTATGAGGGCCTACGCTGCGCTTTTGCGCCTGCGGTGTCTGCTGCTGCTGCAATACCGGGTGGCGGCCTTCGCCGGGATCTGCACGCAGGTCTTCTTCGGGCTGGTGCGGGTGATGATCTTCGACGGCTTCTTCAGGTCGAGCAGCCTGGCGCAGCCCATGTCCTTCGCCCATACCGTCACCTACATCTGGCTTGGGCAGGCGCTGCTCGGTATGCTGCCCTGGAACGGCGATCGCGAGGTCCAGGACCTCATCCGCACCGGCAATGTCTCCTACGAGCTGTGCCGCCCGGTCAACCTGAACGGCCTGTGGCTGAGCCGCTGCGTCGCGCTGCGGTCCGCCCCCACGGCGTTGCGGGCGGTGCCGGTCATACTGACTGCCTCGCTGCTCATGCCGCCCGAGTACCGGCTTGCCCCGCCGGCGTCGGCCGCCGCCGCCCTGGCCTGGGCCCTGACCACGGCCGGAGCGGTGCTGCTGGCGGCCGCCATCACCAACCTATACAGCATCGCGCTCCTGTGGACCATCTCCGGCGAGGGCATTGCCAGGCTGGTGCCGCCTTTCGTGGCGCTTCTGGGCGGCATGCTGATACCGCTTTCGTTCTTCCCCGACTGGATGCAGCCGCTGCTGCGCTGGCTTCCTTTCAGCGGGCTGATGGATGTCCCCTTCCGGCTTTACCTTGGGCAGCTGGGGCCGGGGGATCTTGCGGGCGCGCTGGCGCACCAGCTCGGGTGGGCCTTCGGGCTGGCGCTACTGGGGCAATGGCTCATCTCCCGCGGCCTTAAGCGGGTCGTGGTGCAGGGAGGGTGAGGGTGTGAGCGGCATCAGGCTCTACGGGAGGTACGTCAGCCTCAGCCTGCAGTCGCAGATGCAGTACCGGGCCTCTTTTGTCATGTTCGCCCTGGCCAACGGCCTCAGCGCCCTGCTGGAGTTCTTTGCGACGGCCGCGTTGTTCGCCCGCTTCGGGAGTCTCCGGGGGTGGGCCCTGCCCGAGGTCGCCCTGTTCTATGGGATGGTCCACACCGCGTTCGCGCTGGCGGAGGCCGCGGGGCGGGGCTTCGACGTCTTCCACCTGCACGTCAGGAACGGGACCTTCGACCGGATGATGCTGCGGCCGAGGAGCACGGTGCTGCAGGTATTGGGGCAGGACTTTCAGCTGTTGCGGGTTGGTCGCTTTGCGCAGGGACTGTTCGTCCTGCTCTGGGGTGCGGCGTCGCTGGGCATGAGGTGGACGGCGGAGTCGGTGTTCCTCGCGGTGCTGTCGGTCGTCGGAGGCGCTCTGCTCTTTTCGGGGCTTTTCGTCCTGCAGGCGACCCTGTCGTTCTGGTCGGTCGAGGGCCTGGAGATCGCCAACACCCTCACCTACGGCGGCGTGGAGGCCGCCCAATTCCCGCTCTCGATCTACCGCAAGTGGCTGCGCGAGTTCTTCGTCTTCGTGGTCCCCATCGGGTGCATCAACTACTTTCCGCTGATCCGGATCCTGGGGCGGGGTGATCCGCTGGGGTACCCGGGATGGGCGGCGTGGGTTTCGCCGGCCGTGGGGCTGGGGTTCTTTCTGGTGAGCCTGAGGGTCTGGGGGGTGGGGGTGAGGCACTACAGGTCGACGGGGAGCTAGGAACGCCGGCATCTAGGACTCTTGGGCGGAGTCAAGAATCCACCCACCAGAGGGAGTATCTAGGCAGAGCGCCTTTCTAGGGGGCCAGCCATGAAGCTACAACCATCCATCGCGAGCTACTCCGGTGAAACCGCGGCCGCAATCCGAGCCTATCTCAGCGGGGCCGTGCTCGATGTGGTCGCGTCAGTCGCGGCTGGCCCCAGGCCGTCGGCGGACATTGACGCTGTTGTTATTGCCGAGCTTGAGGAGATGCACGTGCTGCGGCATGAGGCCGGCACCGTCCGCCTCCAAACCGCGGCCTTCCTGGAGCCCGACATCGAGCGGATAATCCCTGCTGTAAGCGACTTCGCAGCGGAGGTTGCCCAGGGGGCCATGGACCACGGCGCGGACTTCAGGGGGGCTCGTCCGGAGGCCGCCTGCTTCCTCGGCGGCGTCATCGGGCTGCAGCAGGGAGTCGGCAACGCCTTCCAAGCGCAGAAGCTCGCCGGGGAGTGGAAGGAATACCAGGGGAAGTACGCCCGGAGCAAGGTCGATTTCGATGAGGTTTGCGCGGCACGCGAGGCTCTGGGTCCGGACCTTCAGAACAAGAGCGTCCTGCGGGGCGGCCGATTCACCGCGGTCTTCATCGGTCCGGGCGGCACGAGCTTCCGCTCGCTGGCTTTCTACGGCGATCCGCCCGACGAGAGCAGGCGGTACCTCGCAAGCGTCAACCGACACCTCGTCGATGCGTATGCCCTGCTGCTTCAGGGCGATGCCGGCAACGAAAACCTGCTGGCAGCGGCCCAGATCGCCGGCCTCTACAGCTGCGACGGGGCTCCGCGGACCTCGGTCATCACCTGGGAGACGATGGAGAAGTACCGACCTGCTATCGAGCGGCTGACCGCCTTCGCCTCGTCGTACTATGCTGCCAAGCTCCCGGTTCTCTGCGAACTGCTGTCGACCACGGCGTCAGGCCGCCAGGGGGTTTCGGCCGCCAACCAGATGATGCACCTCTTCCGGTACGTCCGCCGGGCCACGGCCAGGGAGCTCTATGCTGCCGGGTTCCTCACCGACACGGTTCCGGAGGACGGGTCGCTCACCGTTTTCTATGAGAACGATATCCCGTACCTGAACGAACTGATCTAGCTGGGCGCGGCCAGCTCACTGCCCGCCGTTACACCTTCCTGTGCGGGATGGACACAACCCGGTACGCCGGCCCGAGCCGGAGCTTGGCGATGTAGAGCATCTGGCCTATGTGTTCGGCGACGTGGTGTGTCACGGTAAGCAGGACTTCGAGCACCGTGGTCTCCCGGTTGCGGATCCGCTGAACCGCATCCAGACCGCCCGGTCCAAGCTCCTGGAGCACGCGGTCGGTCATGGCCAGCGAACCGTCCAGGATGGCCAGCACTTCATCGCGCGCGTGCCATTTTCGCTCGTTAAACTCGGCGTCACGGTCTCGCCGGTCGGCCCCGCCCGCGATCCCCGCCTCCATCCGCTGTTGCAGGTTGCCGGCCAGATGGACGGCCAGGTTGACTATGCTGTTACTCTCCTCGTTGGGTCTCCAGTTGACGTCCTCGTCACCGAGCTGCTGCAGTGCCGCGACCGTGCGGCTATGGAGTTCCTGAAGTTTCCCCCTGAACAGGGCCACGAGTTGCTCATCACGGCTAGACATGGGTGGCCTCCTTTTGGTGCGAATGTGTGACCAACCTAGACACAAGTGCCCTACGAATTCCTTCCCAGGTCATGGTCCCTGTCCTGCCTCCCCGAACCAGTCGCTAGGTCGGCGGCTCGCGCGCCCCAAGGGGGGCCTCAGAAGCCATGTCGGCGGAGTCGAGGCTGAAATCACCACTGCTCAGCTGATCCAGGAGTTGGTCATTGGCCCTCAGCTTTCCATCACTGATGTGTACTAGCTGTAGAGACTGCAGAGTCTTGAGGTCGCGCAAGAGCGTTCTATCGCTCTTCCCCTCATATAAGCCAGCGGATATGGGATGGGAACGGTTCTTGTATTGCTCAACAGGGATGCCTTGACCGCTGGGCAGCAATAGTGCAAGTACCTCCAGCACAGCGGCCATCCGCCTGTTGATCGTGTCCTCGGTCAAGAACTCCAGATAAAGGTCTCGGAAAAGAACCTTCTTGACGTATTTCAGTATCTCTTCCTGAATGGCCTCAAGTTCGCTCACAAAGCCGGCTAGGGCGAACCTAACGAACTGATTGAGATCCCCGCTAGACTCGAAGCGAGCGTTCTGGAGTGCGTCCATATACTCCCGCCGGTGTCGGTAGTAGTGATTCGCCAGTGAGTAGAACCCTCTAACATTGTACTTCCCCTGGTATAGAAGGTAGGCCTCCAGTGCTCTTGCCGTACGACCGTTGCCGTCACCGAAAGGATGGATGCTTACCAGGTAGAAGTGGGCAAGAACGGCACGGATGGGAGTCTGGTAGCCCTCAACAACCTCGCGTGAATTGATGAACGCCTCGAAACGTTCCATTAATCCAGGGACTGCCCTGTGATCCGGGGTCGCGTATTCACCCACCACGCTGTCGTGATGTCTGTACTCCCCAGGGATGTTATCAGGGTAATCACATTGCTCCGTGTTTATCTCATGTAATCTGCGGATCAGCGGCTGGGAGACCAGGCTCCCAGGGTTATCCCGCACATGCCTGGAGATGAAGCTGAGCGCCCTCTGGACGTTGACAACTTCCCGCTCTTCAGGCGATAGGACTCTCCCCTCCGCCCCGTACTTGTTTGGGCCTTCCATCATGAGCTTATCGATCCGTTCCTCAGAGATGGGGTTTCCCTCAAGCCCCGTTGTTCCCTTGATCTGCCGGACTATGTTCATTCGATCAAGCTCCCGGCGCAGGGCTGGCTGGACTGGAATCTTGAGAACCGAGCGCCGAAAGGCCTCTATCTCAACACTTAGCTTGACGGTATCAGGGTGCCGGGTGTCAATCTTCGGATCAAAGACGATGTCCCACCGTGGCATCGCTTGTGTCCTCCTTCCTGTCGCATTCATTTGCTGCATCGTACCATATAAAATACAGCATTGCATTCGTTCGGTCGCACTGATGCAACTCCGAAGTGTCCATGCATCTGTCCACATTCCTGGCTGCAGCAGCTTTGGCTCTCAAGCCCGTTGCTCTGCTCTTCCAGACAACCACCGCGCACTTGACACACATCAAGGCTTCGAACTTCGCCACCTGCCATCATGAGGTTGAAACCGAACCCAAAGGAGTGCTGACAATGGCAGCCCAGACAAAAGCCCAGATGATCATGCTCCGCAACCTCAACTGCCCGGTATGCGCGGCCAAGCTTGAGACAGCCGCCCGCCAACTGCCGGGCATGAAGTCGGCCCGCGTGGCCTTCGGCAGCGGCGCGCTGCACGTGGAGTACGACCCCGACCAGCTCACCGAGGAGCGCATTCGCGAACTTGTGAGGCGCACCGGTCTTGAGGTCGCCGCCGTCATGCCCGGCGCCCGCGCGCGTTAGACCGTCACGCACATAGGCCGGGGGGCCCAAAGAAAGGGGACACCGACGATGACACACACACCTCCGGCGGTACAGCGCGTACGCGCGTGGCTCGTAAGCCGCCGCGAGCTGGCCACTGTCACGGCCGCCGGCCTGCTCATCGCGGGCGCATGGGGCTTCCGCCTCGTGGCCGGTGCTGCCGGCAGCGGCGGCGCCCATGCCGGCCTCGCCGCCCGGCAGCCATACACCATCCTGATGACCGCCGCCGCCGTCATCGCTGGCATTCCCGTTGCCCACGAAGCCTTCACGCGCCTGCGGGCCCGCCAGTTTAGCATTGCACTGCTGGTCACCATCGCCGCCGCCGGCGCCCTCTGGATCGGCGAGCCCTGGGAGGCCGGCGCCGTGACGTTCCTGTTCGTTTTCGGCGGGTACCTGGAGAGCATGACGCTCGCCCGGACCCGCGCCGCCCTGCGCGGCCTCATCGACCTGGCGCCCCGCACGGCCCGCGTTCTCCGCGACGGCGAGCTGATGGTCATTCCGGCCGAGGAAGTCCTGCCCGGCGAGACCGTCGTCGTGCTGCCCGGCGACCGCGTGCCGGTTGACGGGCGGGTTAAGTCCGGCCGGGCGGCCCTGGACACGGCGGCCCTCACCGGCGAGCCCCTCCCTGTCGAAACCGGCCCCGGCGACACCGTCCTCGGCGGCAGCATCAGCTGCGGCGGGCACCTGGAGATCGAGGCGGTACGCGTCGGGCCGGACACGACTTTCAGCCGCCTGATCTATCTCGTCGCCGAGGCCCAGGAGCAGAAGCCAAAGGTCCAGCGGCTGCTCGATACGTTCGCGCGCTGGTACACGCCCCTGGTCATTGCGTCTTCGGGCGTGCTCCTGGCGGTCACACGCGACATCCACCTCGGCCTGACCTTTCTGGTCATCGCCTGCCCCGGCGCGCTCGTCGTGGCCTCACCGGTGGCCGTCGTCGCCGGCCTCGGTCACGCCGCCCGGCGCGGCATCCTCATCAAGGGCGGCGAGCGGCTCGAGCGCATCGCCCGTGTGGATACCGTCACGTTTGACAAGACCGGCACGCTTACCCGGGGCCGCCCCGTGGTGGAGACAGTCATCGCCTTCGGGGGCGCGGAAGACGAGCACCGCGTGTGCGTGCTGGCCCTGGCCGCCGCCGCCGAACAGCGCTCCGAACACCACCTCGCCACCGCCATCCTCGCGCATGCACGGGAGCATGGCATTGAGCCGGTACCGGCAGCCGAGTGGCGCCTGGAGCCCGGGCTCGGCGCTGTCGCGCGGGGCGGGGACGGGGGCGCGGCGGGGGAGGAAATGGGGGAGATCCTGGTGGGCAACCGCAGGCTGCTGGCGGCGTACGGGATAGCCCTTTCGGCAGAGCAGGAAGCCGCAATCGCCGCCCGCGAGGCTATGGGCGAGACCGTCGCTGTCGTCGCCGCGGGCGGGCAGGCCGCAGGGCTGATCGGCATTACCGACCCGGTGCGGCCCGGGGCGGATCGGCTCGTCGCCGCGCTGCGCAAGGCCGGCGTGCGGCACACCGTGATGCTCACGGGTGACAACCAGGCCGCCTCGGCGCGGGTGGCCGGCCTGATGGGGATCAACGAGGTGCGGGCGGGGCTTCTCCCGGCCGAAAAGGTCGCCGCAATCCGCGAGCTCCAAGCGCAGGGCCACGTGGTCGCCATGGTCGGCGATGGCATCAATGACGCGCCGGCCTTGGCGACGGCGGACGTCAGCGTGGCCATGGGCGCCTCGGGCACCCAGGCGGCCATCGAGGCCGCGGATGTCGCCCTGATGACCGACCGCCTGGAGCAGGTCCCTTACGCCATAGGGCTCAGCCGACGGATTCTCGGCGTGGTCCGGCAGAATGTGGCCTTCGCGGTCGGCGTGGTCGTGCTGCTGATGGCCGGCGTGGTGGGGCGGCAGGTGCATCTGGCGGGAGGCATGCTGGTGCACGAGGCAAGCGTGCTGCTGGTGATAGCAAACGGGATGAGGCTGCTGGGCGACAAGCCAGGGAAGGGCACGTAGTCCGGCACCCAGTCTGCAGCGGGAAACACCTCCCCGCACGGCGAACCCTGCCGCGAAGCGTCAACTCGGGGTGTTCACGGCTCACCTGGGGAGGCTGGACAGTCGATGCGGGTTCTTGTTCTCAACGGCAGCCCGCACCGGATGAAGGGAAGCACGGGGCAGCTGACGGGGGCTCTGGTTTCCGGGATCGTCGAGGCCGGGGGCGACGTTGACATCATGTGCGCCTATGACCTCGAAGCCTCAGCCTGTCTGGGCTGCTTTACCTGCTGGACGCGGACGCCCGGCAGGTGCACGCAGCGGGATGACATGGACGATGTCGTGGCCGCCGTGCGGCGGTCCGACATCCTCGTGCTGGCCACGCCGGTGTACTGCGACGGCATGACCGGGCGGCTCAAGACCCTGATGGACCGGATGCTGCCGCTCATGCACGGGGCGGCCGAAATCCGCGACGGTCACATGCGCCACCACCCCCGCGACGACACGAAGGTTCGCACAATGGTCCTAGTTTCGACGTGTGGCTTCGTGGAGCAGGACAACTTTGACCCCCTGATCCACCACGCCAAGGCACTGGCCAAGAACCTTGCCTGTGATTTCGGCGGTGCCCTGACGGTCCCCGGTGGCCTAAAGACGGACCGTGTAGAGCAGATCGGCAAGGCAGCCCGCGAGGCAGGAATTGAGCTGGCGCGCACGCGGGCAATACCCGACCACCTGCAAGAGGCGATGCACGGGCACTCGGTCTCCCGGAGTGAGGCTGTCGAGGGCCTTAACCGGCACTTTGGGGCGGACCGCCCGGAGACGGCGACTTAGCACGGCCCGGCGCAACGCGAGGGGCGGTTGGACACCTCTCCCGCCCCTCATATGCTCAGCGCGGCGCCCTGCTCATCACTCATCCCTCATCACTCATCCCTCACTCCGCAGCCGGGCACCGCGAACGCAGTCAGCTAGCCCGCTAGAACTCCAGCTTCTCGAACCTTAGGACCGCGAACGCCACCAACAGGGGTATCGCGATTGGCGTGGGGGACACCGGGCCGCCAAAAGGCCCTGGCCGCTACTCCCGGACCTGACCGCACCCCAGGATCTCGAACTTGCTGCTCAGCAGCGACCCGGGCCCCATCGGGCCCCGCACGTGCAGCTTCTGCGTGCTTATGCCCGCCTCGGCCCCATAGCCAAACTCATATCCGTCCGTGAACCGCGTCGATGCGTTCCAGTAGACGCAGGCGGCATCCACCGCGGCCAGGAACGCGTGCGCCGCCTCCGCATCCGCCGTCACGATGGCCTCGCTGTGGCCGCTTCCGTACCGGGCGATATGCTCCAGCGCCGCGTCCAGCGAGGGGACCACCCTGACCGCAATCACGAGGTCCAGGAATTCGCGGCCCCAGTCGTCCTCCACCGCCGGCCTGGCGCCGGGCATAAGGGGAAGCGATTCCGGGTCGGCGCGCAACTCGACGCCCTTGGCCTGCAGCCGGGCGGCGACCTCCGGCAGAAACCGCCCGGCCACATCCCTGTGCACCAGCAGGGCCTCCGCCGCGTTGCAGACCGCGGGCCGCGACGTCTTGGCGTTGTCGGTGATGTCCACGGCCATCTGAAGGTCTGCCGCCCTGTCCACGTAGATGTGGCAAACACCGATCCCGGTCTCGATCACCGGCACGGAAGCCGTCCGGGTGACCTCGGCGATGAGGCCCGGACCTCCCCGCGGTATTAGCAGGTCCACCAGCCCCCGCAGATGCAGCAGCTCGTTGGCCGCGGCGCGGTATGGGCTTTCGACGGCGGCGAGCGCGCGGGGGTCAAGGCCGGCGCCGGCCAGCCCCCGACGCATGGCCTCGACCAGGGCGAGCACCGACCGGCGGGCCTCGACGCCCGGGCGCAGCAGCAGGGCGTTGCCCGTTCGGACGGCCAGTCCCGCCAGGTCCACGGCCACATTGGGCCTGGCCTCGAAGATCGCGGCGATGAGCCCCAGGGGCACCCGCCGCTGCCTGATGAGCAGTCCCCTGTGGGTTGTCCACTCCGCCCCGACCTTGCCGACCGAATCCTCCAGCCCTGCCAGCTGCGCGAGGCCCCCGGTAGCCGCCTCAAGCCGGGCGCGGTCCAGCCTCAGCCGGTCGAGCAGATGGGTGGGCAGGGCAAAGGCGGCGGCGCAGTCCTGCGCGTTGGCGTCGAGGATGCGGCCGGCTTCCTCCATGATCGCCGCGGCCATGGCCCGCAGCGCCCGCGTGCGGGTTTCGGCGGGGGCGGCTGCGAGCTGTACCTGTGCCCCTTTCGCCGCTCTAGCCAGGGCCAGTACCTCGTCGCGCGCGGCTCGCTCGTTCGTATCCGTCATGTCTGCCGCTCCTGTCTCCACTGTGAACCCCTCCTCAGCTTCCGCTCCGGCTAAGCACGACCAGGTCGTCCCGGTGAACTGCCGCCCTGGCGGCGCCCGAGCGGCCCTGGCGGCCTTCTGCCAGCCCGCGAGAGCCGCCGCGAAGGTCGGCCAGCTGCGCGCTCAGCGCCACGGCGTCACATCCCACCACGCCCCGCGCCAGCGGCTCCCCGGCGTTGCGGTCTCCGGGTTGGGCGCAGGCGATGTCAACCACATCTCCCCCGGCGAACAGCCCCTCCACCCGCGTGATCCCGGCGACAAGCAGGCTGGCCCGCCGGCCCAGCACGGCGCGTGCCGCCCCCTCGTCCACGAACAGCGTGCCGGCCACCGGCGCTATCCGCCTGATCCAGTGTTGCCGGGCGCTTAGGGGCCGCTGTACGGGCAGGATCAGGGTGCCTGGCTGCTCGCCGCGAAGCACCCAGCGCAGGATGCCCTCCGGCACGTCCGCCGCGGCTATGGCAACCTTGACCCCCACCTCGCGGGCCAGGCTGGCCGCAGCCAGCTTGCCGTCCATGCCGCCGCGGCCAAGCTGCGAGGCGCTCTTGCCCGCCAGGGCCATGGTTTCGGCGGTTAGCTCGGAGAGCACGGGAATCGCCACCGCGCCCGGGTTGGTCTTGGGGTCAGCGGTATAGAGGCCCGGGGTATCGGTCAGCAGCAGCAGCCAGTCGGCCTGGATCATGCCGGCCACGATCGCGGCCAGGGTGTCGTTGTCGGGGAACGACAACGAGGGATCGGCCAGCGTGTCGTTCTCGTTGAGCACGGGGATCACGCCCCTGTCCAAAAGGGCGCGCAGCGTCATGCCAAACGCCACATACGCCGGCCGCTTGGCCACATCCGTGCGGGTGACGAGCACCTGCGCGAGGTTGAGCCCACAGCTGGCCAGGGCCAGCTCGTAGACCCGGGCGAGGATACCCTGGCCCACGGCCGCCGCCGCGCGCCGGTTGGCCCCGGACAGCTGCCGCGTTCCCCAGCCGAGCGCGGCCCGGCCGGTCGCGACCGCGCCGGACGAAACCAGCAGCACCTGGTACTCGCGCAGGCGCAACTCGGCAATCTGGGAGGCGAGCTCTTCGATGCGGTCCGCTCTGGGCGAACCGTCGGCACCCACCAACGAGCTGGACCCGATCTTGACGACCACCGCAGACACCGCGTCACCCCCGTTTCGAGAACAAAAAGACCCCCTGTCCAAGGACGGAGGTCCGCGGTACCACCCTGGATTGGCCGGCATGCCGGCCCGCTCTCGCGCCCAGTTTCGAGCGCGCGCCCGCGCTAACGGTCAGGCGTCCGTCCGGCTCATCGTCGGCAGCTCAGCGGTGGGTTCGGCGGTTCCTGGCGCTCGGGGATCTCTCAGCCGGCGGATCCCGTTCTCTGTAGTCAGGCGCCCGCGTACTGGCATCGCATAGGTGTTGGGCATTATTCTATGGACTTGGGAGGCACGGGTCAAGGGTCTCGGCACGCAGATTGCATGTGACGGATTCCCGAAACGGCACAACATAGCCACGGCTCTGAGGAGGCCCAGCGCGTTGATAATCGACTTCACCGGGGAAGGCGACCGGGTCAAGTTCGTCGTGCGCGAGTACGGAAGCGAGTACGGACCCGTGTTGCGCGGCCTTTTCTACGCCAAGGAAGGCGAGAGCTACACCAAGGCCTTTCCCACGGATGTGAGAAACCTGGAACGGGTCAAGGCTAACTACGTTGCCCGGGCCGAGGAGATGTTTGCCCAGGTCTGCGGCTTCAAACCAACTCCCTGGGAGGACGCCCTGCTCGATATAGCCCGGCGGCTTGACGGGGCAGAGGTCTGGTGGTGGCTGACCGGCAGCTGCGCGGCCTGCGTTCGGGGCGCCCTTCTCAGCCCCCATGACGTGGACGTGATGCTCGACGCGCAGGATGTGGACCGGGTCTCCGACCTTCTGGCGGACGTCATCATCGAGCCCATCATCGACACCAGGGGCTGGGTCACAAGCCACTTCGGCGTCGCCTTTCCCGGCGCCCGGGTGGACCTCGCCTTTGATCCGCAGGACGCGCTGGACCGGCCGGAACCCGGGGATAGCGGCCCCTACGCCCGGGCGCATCTTGAGGAGGTCGATTGGCGGGGTCACCGGATCAAGGTCCCGCCGCTCGAGCTCCAGATCGCCAACAACCGGCGGCGGGGGCGGATGGACAGGGTGGCGGAGATGGAGAGGGTGCTGGCCGGACGGTTATGAATCGACGCAGAAGGCACGAATGGGCTCGCCAACACTGATCAGTGATTGTCGGTGCCGCCTGGAGCCGCTGCATCTGACCAAGGATGCCATAAGGAAGCTTATCCAGATGACGAACATGGAACCGAGTTATTGCCGATAGCTCTCGCGTCATCCGTGCCTGCCTCGGGTGTGGAGTGTTGGGAGGGAAGGCCCTGACTCACTTGGGGTCACAGAATGAGTCACCGAACAGATTCCTCTGGCTGCAGGGGATATTCGTGTTTCTCCTGCATGCATCCATGAGTTGTGGGATACTTCAGGTACCAATAGCGGGTCTAGCGTGTTTTTGGCCCGCTGGGCCTACTTTTGTCCTTGCTCAGATGAGCAGAACTCTTAGCGCGCTGAGTAGGTGGCCAGCTGCACTTCAGGGGCCGGCTATTGTAGTGCTCGTGCCACTACCCATCGTGGGGTTCTGGGGCATCGTGAAATGGGCTTATGGACACTTTGTGTCCTCACAGACACTTGCGTGGGGCATGATAGCGAGCCCGAGTAGGTGGTATCGCGAACCTCTGACAGAATCAAGGTCAGCTGAGCTCGAACAAGCCAACGGAACCCTAAGAAGCGAAAAGGCCAAATTGTCGGCGGAAGTCAGGCAGCTCGAGGAACGGCTCGGCGCCCTGCTTGAGGCCCTTTCCAGCGAGCAAAAGGCCAACACTCATAGGGGGGGATCTTCTTGAGAGGCAGAACTAACGATGGCGAGGCCATTGCAGTGTCTATACGGTCCGGCTCGAGTCAAGTGTGGGTTCTGCTTCCGGATGAGGGTCGTACTGGTACCAAAACGCTCTCAAGGCGATTGGCTGTTCCATCAGCCGCGAACTCGTCCGCTGGGGAACGACTTAATCTCGAAATCGCGAAGTCCAAGCAGCTGCTGGAAGACAGGGTCAAGGCCCGGGATCAATGTGCCTTCCGAGCCGGAGCGGATGGCACCAAGCGAACTAGGCCAAAGACCATCGGTTCACCGTCAAGACCCAAGACAGGGGGCAGTACCAAGATTTAGCTCCTCGCAATCAGTCTCCCTAACATTGCAGCCGTACAGGATTCCTTGGATTTGGAGATGAAGGCTCATGAGGATCGCAGTAGCCGGTTTCGCCGACGAGACGTGTACCTTTTGCTATGTGCCGACGGACATCGACCGGTTCGAGCCCGCGGCGCTGCGCGGCCAAGCCATACTGGACGCCAACCGGGGGATCCCCACCTACATCAACGGCTACATGAAAGTGGCAGAGGCCGAAGGCGTGGAACTGGTCCCCCTGGTGTACGCCAGCAAGACCGCCGGGGGATTCCAGAGCTGGCTGACCCCGGCCTGCTTTGACAAGTACGCCAGCGAGATCGCGGACCGCCTGCGCGATGCCGGCCCGCTGGAAGGGGTACTGCTCGCCCTGCACGGCGCCATGGCCGCAACCGGCGTGCCCAAACCGGAGGCGGAGATCGTGCGCCGGGCCCGGGCCACGGTAGGGAGCATCCCCATCATGGTCACACTCGACCTGCACGCCAACGAAGACCGCGAGATGGCCGATGCCGCCGACGCCGTGTTTGTCATCAGGACCTACCCGCACGTGGACTACGAGGAGACCGGCATGGTCGCGGCCCGCTGCATGATCGAGACGATCCGGGGCAACTTCGTGCCGGCCATGGCGATGCGGCGCCCGGGCATCGTTTCGGCGAGCATCTACCAGGCCACCGCAGTCCACCCCATGAAGGATGTCCAGGCGCGCTGCCGCGAGTGGCAGGCCAGGGAGCCCGACCTGTACTACGTCTCGGTCGCGCCCGGCTACGCCTACGCGGACGTTCCCGATATCGGCATGTCGGTGTGGGCCGTCACCAACGGCAACCAGGAGCTGGCCGAAAGGGTCGCGCAGGACATCTCGGACTATGCCTGGAGCATGCGGGAGTCCTTTGCCCGCAAGCTGCCCAACCCCAGAGACGGTGTAGCGGAGGTCATGCGGCTGGTGCGAGAGGGCAAGGGCCCGGTCATGATCGCCGACGGCGCCGACCGCATCGGGGACACCACCCACATCCTGCGTGAGCTGCTGGAGCAGGGGGCGAAGAACTGGGCCATCCCCAGCATCGTCGATGCCGAGGCCGCCAAGGACCTGGAGAAAACGGCCAGCGTAGGCGACACGGTGACCGTGAAGATCGGCGGCTGGTACTACGAGATCTCGGGCCGGCCGGTGGAAGTGACCGGCACGGTGGAGTACATGGGCCGTCCCAGCTACGTCCTCATCGGCCCGCGCCGCCGCGGGGACCGGGTCCAGGACAGCCTCTCCATCCGCCTCAACCTGGGCGACAACCGGCACGTGGTTATCTCCGACGAAAAGCGGGGTGAGTCCTACGACAGCACAGTCCTCACGTCCGTGGGCGTGGACGTGAGCTCGCTGGACATCGTCGCGCTCAAAGACCGCGTCCACCACCGGGCATATTGGGATGCCATCACCAAGGTCAACTACCCGATCGACGCTCCCGGGATCGGCCTGGCGGACCTGACACAGCTCAAGTACGAGAACGCCCCCTATGACGCGTTCCCGATTGGGGGCAAGTACCGGGGGTAGCGTTGACGAGGTTTTCGTTAGGTGCCCCGGATCATCGACGCCTACCGCGTGGTGGCGGATGGCTAGCCCTGCTGTGCCTCCTCGTCCTCCGTCACGATCCCGTGCCGGGCCTCCCGGCCAAGTTGGGTGACGATGCCCTCCGCGGTCTGCTCCTCGCCCGGCGGCACCGGCACGCGCACCGTTGTGTAGTTCCTGCCCGGAACCGCCCTGCCGTAAAGCATGAGGATGGAGTGGGTGATGACCAGCAACCCTCGCCGCCGCCTGTATTCGACGCCCTCTAGCCGAGCGCCCCATCCGCGCCAGGAGTGCAGCTGGCCGTTGACGTAGGCGCCGCTGAGCGCGATGATCGTCCGTCCCACGCCGCGCTGCGCATGCCTGTATGGGAGCCATGCGCTCAGCCAAGCCGCCACAGCGACGATGGCGACCACGCCCATCAGGATCCCGAAGGTCCACACGGCCGCCTCGTTGCGCTCGGAAATCACCAGCAACAGCCCTAAGCCGATTGCCGTCGCAGCCACAAGCAGGAAAAGCGCGCCTTTCTCGCCCTTGGCTTCCTTGAACTCCTTCTCAGCTGCCTGCCGCCACTGCGCGGGATCGTAGGCCCAACTCGCCAGTACGCCACGGCCGGACAGCAAGTCGTCCATGACCCGGGCCCGGCTGACGAACAGACGCGAAACGATAAGGCCGGTGGGGAAGACGACAAGCCCGCCAAAGATCAGCGCGCCGCCACCCTCGATGATGTCTACGGCGTACACACCGGCCAGGACCATGGCGATGCCCCCACAGGCGACCGCAATTGAGATGACGACGTTTCGTCTCTGCGTATTCCTCGGTAGCTCGGGAACTGCCGTGGCCATGTCCAACACCTGACCTTCCCGATAAGTAACTCCCTCAGCACGATATGCGGAATCCAAAGCACACCGCCGTACGTTCCCGGCCGTATGGTCTCGATCCTCCAGGCCATCAGGGCTATACACTCACCCTGTGAGCCCTTTCCTCAAGACCAGGCAGCACAGCGCCCCCACAAACCGGGTGCCCTCAACGCGGAACGCCGTCCGGCACCCCAGGGCCACCATCTCCTCCGGGTCGAGAAACGGCTCCTCGAACGAATGCAGCCACAGCAGTGTCAGCCAGAGACCTCCGAATCGTGCTTTGAGGTCCCGCCGCACCGTCTCCGGAGTGTGCCGCACCAGGTCGTAGATCAGCGCGTGGCCGCCCGGTTTCAGCACCCGATGCGCCTCCGCGAGCCCCGCGACGGCGTCCTTCCAGTGGTGGATTGACCCCGTCGAAACCACCCGGTCAAACGTCCCGGCCGCGAACGGCAGCCGCTGGGCGTTAGCCAGCACCACCTTGATGCCGTCCATACCGCCCCGGGCCTGCAAGCTGCCCCCTGGGCCGCGCCCTGGGCCGGCGACGTTCCGGCGGGCCCTGCTGACCATGGCCTGCGAGACGTCAACGCCGACCAACTCGGCGTGCGGGAACTCCACCCGCAGCGCCGGCAGCAGCCACCCCGGCCCGGTGCCGATGTCGAGGATCCGGCCGGCGTCGCCGCCGTGGCCCCGCACGTCCGCGGCGACCAACGCGTAGTGCCGCCGGAAGATATCCGTCCCGCTCACCGCATCGTACACGGCCGACGCTGGCCACGGGATGCCCTCCGGGTGCACCCGCTTGAGGGCTCTCGTCCACCAGGTGCCCAAGGCGATTCACCACCTTCTTAAGACTAAAAGCCGCGTTCTCCGACGCGCTCCTAGCGCCAGGGGTCGTCGTACCGGTGTTCGGCATCCGGCCAGGTGACGTAGTAGAAAATCCCGCTGTCGTCCCAGCCGCACCCCATGTAAGGCCCGCGCATCACGAGCGGAGCGCTGCCGTCAAGGGGCACGACCGTCACCCGGCTCCAGTCGCGGCAGACCGCCACGTAGCGGGAATCACCGCTCCAGAAATGGCGTCCCTGCCGCAAGTCGTCTGTAGCAATGTGCCGCACCTGGGTGCCGTCAAAGGAGACAAGCAGGTTGTCCAGCAACCACCATTGCCCGTCAGGGGACAGCGACAGGGCGCTGGTTGACGAGTACCCGGGCTCCGCGATGGTGGCGACGGTCTCGACCTTCCCGGTTTCGAGGTCAGCCACCCGGAGCCCGCAGCCCGTCCGGCCGTCGGAAATGCCGGCAATGTAACGGCCGTCCGCCGACCAGACCGGCGGCGCGATCTCCCGCGTGAAGAACTCACTCAGAGGCAGGTAGGTCACACTGAAGTCATCGATCTGCCGCACCCTGCCGGTCTCGAAGTTTATGAGCGCGAGGTGCGTCTGTGTCAGGTCGTCTCTGCCCCTGTTGAAATGCAGCCCTGCCAGCGTCTTGCCGTCCGGCGAGAGGGAGCAGTGCCAGGCTCGGGCTTCCGGGAGATCGGCCCGTTGGCGAACCTCGCCATCGTGCGCAAACAGCGTCCACCCATCGCGAAGGGTCCCGTCCTCTCCGACAGACCATCTCGCGACGCCTGCCAGCACGTCAGTCCCAGGTCCCCGCCAGAACAGCAGGTCTCCCGCATACTCACGCGTCACCCCGTCCCCGCTGGCGACATCGAGGAAGGCGATGCTCGTAGGGGCGTACGGCCAGTCAGCCCTCTCTATGACAAAACCGGCCAACAGCCTGGTGCCAGAGCCGTCGATCCTGGCCGCCGTGAGGTTGGCCGGCAGCGACCGAAGCGGCGTGGGCTCGCCTGAGCCCGATCTAAGGCTGTATAGCTGCGGTGCGGGGCCGGTGAAGACGACTGGCACCCCGCCGAGCACGCAGAGCCCGTCCTCAGTGTCGGTCACGCCGCACAGCGAGAGCCGGATCGCCGCCGGGGGCCGTGCGGCTTCAAACACGACAGTGCGGTCGCCCTGCCAGGCGAGCGAGGTATCCCCGGGTAGGGCCTCCCTGATGGCGCCTTCCATCTCGTGCCGGTTCACCGGCTTCGTCAAAACAAGGCGCGCCTTGAGCGGGCGGGCCGCGATGGTATCCCCCGGTCGGGCCTCGCGCCAAACGCCCCCGTCCGCCCACAGCTCCAGCCGGGCCCGCGGCTCAGGGCTGCGAGCGAGCGCATATGTCGCACCTGCCCCCGAGTCCTGTTCCGGCACCAGGCCGGAAGCCAGCGTAATGCGTACGATGTCTCCCGCTTTCCCTGGGGGGAGGTCAACCGCCACGTCACCCCCGAAGCGGTATGGGGTTATAGGCACCCCGCCACCGCTCACACGCACATTTTCCTTTACCCAGGCGGCAGACGGCGCAGGCTCAAGCACGATCTGGACAACGCAGGCATCAAGGCCGATGGTGGTCTCATGCCCGGGGAGGAGCGTCTTGACGCCCCGGCAACTGCTGCCCTGAGGGTGGGTCTCATACATGGTGGCGGTAGCCGACATGATGCGGGGACGCCGTGCCGGTGCACAGGAGGTCAGCCCGAGTGCTAGGAGCAAGGCGAGCATCAGGATGACCGCGCGGCTCACAAGAGGGGCGATCGAGGCCGGGTCTGGGTTTCTACCCCTATGCAAATGACTCACCTACGGATTCGTGGGCTGGCCCGCCGCATTACTCCGGGCGCGGCAGCCGCCGCCGCTGCCCGCTCTCGACTGCCTGCAGAAACCGCCGCACTCTCGGCAAGACCAGGTCGATCCGCGTGATGGCCTGGCGGTGGCTGAGTCCCGGGAGGGTGAAGAACTCCGCGTTGGGCAGCAGCGCTGCGGCAGCTCTGATGTCGGGTAGCATCGGGTCCTCCTCGCCGCCGAAGACCAGCACCGGCACGGTTATCCCCGGGAGGGCCTCCATCATGCCAAACGGTTCCACCGGAGTGTCCGGGTCGATGACCACCCCGGGGTCGGTGAACAGCGTGAGGACCGGGTGCGTGGGGGGGTGTATGTCCTGCGGCGGCGAGTTGGCGGTGATGAGGGAGCGGAGGCGTTCCGGAGCCAGCTTGGCTGTCTGCCAGCCGGCCCATCCGCCCATGGAGTGGCCGAGGAAATTGGTGGTTTCGACACCGGCGGCGTCAAGGACCGCGACCACGCCGGCCGCCATGTGGACCGGGCGATACTCGCGCAGATCCGGCGGCCGGTCGCTGAGCCCGTGGCCCAGGGAGTCGACCACGATCAGGCGGTACTCGCCCTTGAGGGCGTCGACGTACCCCATCTGACGCCAGTCGTCCATGCTGGCCCTAAACCCGTGGGCCAGGAACAGCGGCGGCCCGTCCCCCTCGACGTGGTAGTGGATGCGGCGGCCGCGGACGGTGACGAAGGGCATAAAGGACCCCTCCCCGGAAGGTCTTGGTAACCTGAATGTATCAGAATTGGGGTTGGGGGAGGGTCAGGAGCCCCGATAGACGTCGGGCGATTGTGCGCCTGCCGGGATTCGGCGGCGATCTTGCCCAGGCAATACTCCGGTTCCTGGCCGGCCAGGCGAGCAAGTACGCGGCAACCGCACACTACCCGCTGTCTGCTAGGTGGGCCGTCGTGCGTTTTCCGGTGGCAGCGACCACTACATCTGAGGCGACCCGGGCGTGGGGGTAACGCGCCGACGGTCACCGTGAACTCTGTTTCCAAGAGCTACTGCATGACCGGCTGGCGCATAGGTTTCGCCGCAGGGCCGGCCGAGCTGATCGCGGCGATGGAGAGCGTTCAGAGCCACAGCACCTCGTGCCCGAATCCAGTCCCTCAATGGGCTGCGGTGGCGGCCCTCAAGGGCGACCAGCAATACGTTGAAACGCTGCGCGCGGAGATGGACGTCCGACGGCGCATGGCTGTTTCGGGCTTCGGGATCCTGCCGGGGATCAGCTGTATGCTTCCCCAGGGCTGGGTAGGCAGTTGCCGGACGAGGTACTGTTCGCGGGACCAAAAGGCCGTCGTTTCCGGAAGGGACGATGGCCTCTGCTTAGTCATAGGGGGAGGGACTCCTGTGAAACGTATCCTGGTTGTGTCCAGCAGCAGCGGAGAATCGTGGTACAGTGTCCTGTGCTTAATGTCCGCTCGCCTGCGCTTCGCTCTTGGGATCCAACTGGCGCATTACGGTCTCGTTTCGTGCCGGTGATCCTCAACACCCAGGTAGTGCTTAAGCGCAGTCTGAAGCACCTGTGAGAAGTTGACATTGCGCCTCTCAGCGAG
Organism: Bacillota bacterium; assembly: GCA_030691505.1. GTDB lineage: Bacteria > Bacillota > Sulfobacillia > JAUYEG01 > JAUYEG01 > JAUYEG01. The sequence goes on from JAUYEG010000074.1 coordinate 34,286, forward strand.
ATCGTTCAACCACTTGGGAAGAGTCAGGGTCTTGTTCACGGACTTATTTGCCATCTCGTCTCGGATAGCAGGCATCCAAACGTCTATCAGTACTGGCACTTGTCCGGATTCGAGACGTAGCGCGGGGATCGTGGTCGGCTCAGGGATTGGATCATCGTCGTTCTCCATACCCCACAGATGCAGCGACAGCGCGTCCCTGGCCATGGCGATGGCTTCCTCGGCGGTTTCACCGCAAGTCAGACATCCAGGCAGATCAGGGATCTCAACGCTAACACCATCTTCCCCAAGAATCAGGACGGCCGGATAGATGTAGCTATCCTTCACGGTTACCCTCCTTCGCTGTCATCAAGCGGTCGGGACCCTGGCTTGACCTCTGCTCGATCCCTGCTTGCTGCAAGATGCTCTGAACCGTTCTGACCGGCAGCGACTTCCTCGGGTGCGGGACTGTGACTTTGCCCGGCTTCAAGGAGTGGACCAGCAGAACGTGAGACCCACGCTGAGCTTTCACTTCCCATCCGTCCTCGCGGAGCATTCCGAGGACTTCCCTCGAAGAACAGGCTTTCGTCCCAATCGCCTCCTGGCATGAAAATGCTAACACGTGTAATGGCATGTGTCAATTTGGCTTTCGTGGTCCTCAACGCGGAAGTACAGGCGCCCGACACAAAGCGCTCCGGCTTGCAGGCGGACGGTGCCGTACCTTCTCCTGGTATTCGCGGTGCACCTGTAGGGCTTCGTCATGACTCCCATGGATCTTGACGAATGCCTGGCCCTTTCCGACGCGACGATCGCGTCCGCGACAGGGGCGGGGAGGCGAGTGAGCCCTACGGTGAAAGGCGGCCGCGGTTACACTGTGCCACCCGGGTATAGTAGCGCAGGTCCCTCCCGCCCCGGCACGAATGAGTCCCCACGGAGTTTTGCCGCCACACGTCGCCGAGAGGGGCGGATAACAATGCATAAACGGGCCGCGTGCGCGGCGTTCGACGCGCTCAACGCTGAGTTGCACGAGATCAGCGACTGGATGTACCACCACCCTGAGGTGGGCTTCGCCGAGCGGGGTGCGGCTGAGAAGCTCATTGGTTTCCTCGAAAAAGAGGGTCTTGCCGTGCAGCGCTGTGTCGGCGGCATGGATACCGCGTTTGTCGGTACCTACCAGGGCCCGCAGCCCGGCCCGACCATCGGGGTGTTCGCCGAATACGACGCGCTCCCCGATATCGGGCACGCCTGCGGGCACAACATCATCGGCGCGGCCGCCATCGGCGCGGCGGCGGCCGTGAAGCGAGCCTGGCCCGGCCTACCGGGCACCATCCAGCTGTTCGGGTCGCCCGCGGAGGAAGGCGGCGGCGGCAAGGTCATCATGGTCGAGAAAGGCCTGGTGCAGCACCTCGACGCCGCGATGATGATCCACGCCTCGGTGGCCGATCGCGTGCTGACCAACAACCTTTCGGTGCAGCGCATGGACGTGACCTTTCACGGCAAAACGGCGCAGCCGGCAGGCTCGGCCCATGAGGGAGTCAGCGCGCTGGAGGCTGCGATGCTGACCTGGACCAACATCAACGCCATCCGCCAGTACCTCAAGCCGGACTTCTATGTCCACGGCATCATGAGCGAAGGCGGCTTTGCCGCGAACGTGATCCCGGACCGGGCTTCGCTCGTCCTGTACGTTCGCGCCCCGCGCGGCAAGGACGTTGACTATCTCCTGCAGAGGGTGAGCAACTGCGCGCAGGCTGCCGCCCTGACAGTCGGCGCGACGGTGGCCATGGCCGAAAGGGGCAGGAGGTTTCTCCGGATGGTCAACAACCCGACCATGGCGGGCCTGCTTGAGGCCAACTACGAGGCGCTCGGGCGCGAGGTGGAGCCCCCGACCCCGCGCCCCCGCGCCAGCACCGACATGGGCAACGTGAGCCAGGTGGTCCCGTCCATCCACGGCTACATCCGCATCGGGGACGCCGAGGCCATCGGCAACACCCACAGCCCGGAGTTCGCGCCGCACACCATCACCGAGCAGGCGCACAGGGCGATAGACGACGCGGCCAAGGCCATGGCCATGACCTGCATCGACCTCTACGCGAAGCCGGAGCTGCTTGCGCAGGCGAGGCGAGAGTGGCAGGTGCTGATGGAGGAGGAGTCGGGGTAGCTCGACGGTGGCGAAGCACCCGTACCTGGCCCTCACACCGCGCC
>JAUYEG010000160.1 GCA_030691505.1 Bacillota bacterium
TGAGGTGGCCGCCAGACGGCGGCAGTGGCGGGTTGAGTGCGGTATACCGCGCAAGTTTCAGGGCCAGGATTTCAGCACCTTCGAGCAGAAACGCCAGGCAAAGGCGTTCAAACGCTGCTTGGAATACGCTGACAAGTTCCCCCTGGCTCGGGGCGAGAAATACAACTCGCTGGTGCTGATATCGCCGCGCTGCTGGGGCGTGGGTAAGACACACCTCGCCTGCTCGGTAGCGCACCGGCTGCTGGACAGGTGGCAGGGCGAAGAGATGGCCTGCCCGGTGAAGTTCATCTCCGAGCCGGACTTGTTCAGCAAACTCATGGAGACCTACTCGTTCACCCCGGAGGAGAAATATTACCGCGAGAGCGAGACGGATATTATCCACCGCCTGAGCCGGGTGAAACTGCTGGTACTGGACGATGTAGGCAAGGTGAAGTTCGCCGACCTGAAGTTCGTGCAGCGCATACTGTTTGCCATCATCAACAAGCGGTATGACAATGAGCTGCCGCTGGTGATGACCGCTAACCTGGACAAAGAGGAACTGTGCGGCTGGCTGGGGGAAGCGTCCTTTGACCGGCTGGTGGAGATGTGCCGCGGCAGCTTCTTCCAGATGACCGGGGAGAGTTATCGGAGGGCAGGTAATGTTGGTGGATAGTTCAGAAGCAGTCTTCGACCCCAGGCTTGGTGGTCGAGGACAGCACGGTGTGGTGGGTTCTAAATACCGCGACCCGAAAACAGGCTGGTTTGTTCCCAGTCCCGAAAAGAAGAGTCCCGATGCAATCGGGATGAAGGAGATAACGTTCAAGTGCAAGTTCTGCGGGAAAAACAAACCAGTCGACGAATTGAGAATCTTAACCCGGTTTTTCCCGCGGCTGGTTGCTTGCCGTGAGTGCGAGAAGGGGGTCGGATGATGACTAAAGCCTATGAGGATACCAGTGTTCCTAAAGCCAGGTCGCAAGAGCAGATAGAGAAAATGCTGAGAAAATTCGGCGTGCAGGCGGTCCGCTTCACCAGCTTCCCGAGCTATGCTACGCTTGAGTTTGTCCGAAAGGAGAAGGACGGCCGGCTAAGCCCCTATCGCATTGTGATAAAACCCAAAGTCCAGTCCTGTGCCAGGTACCCGGAGAAGGAATTGGACCGGGCGGAGCGCCAGGTGTGGCGGGTGGCCTACTGGTGGATCAAGGCAAAAATTGAAGCTGTAGAGTTCGGCTTGGTGGAGTTCCAGGAAGACTTCTTGCCCTATCTGATGGTCGCCGACTCCCAGGGCAGGACCGGTACTGTCGGCGGGATGCTTACTGAGCGGCTCGGCGGCCTAGTCACCTCCCTGGAAGACCCCTTTGGCGGCCTTCGCCGGGCCCTGCCAACGGGGGAGGGAAAGTGAGCCAATGAGTTTGATAACCGCCGATAGTATTAAAGCCGTCATCGCCTCATACTGGCGCTATGTGAGGCAGTGCCCGGTGATTGCTCTCGAGGTAGATTCGAGCCTCGACAGCTACTCTGGCGGGGAGAGGGCGGATGTCCTGGCGGTGGACAAAAACCGCTTCCTCATCGAGACCGAAGTGAAGATTACCCTGGCGGATCTGCGGCGAGACGCTGAAAAGTCAAAGCACAGGGCTTTTCGCGAGAATCTCCCTACGCGGTGTGTTGCCAGGCACTTCTACTTTGCCATCCCCAGGGACATAGCCAACACGGCAAGTCTTGTCTGCAACGACCTTTACCCCTATGCCGGGGTTCTCGGGGTAAATGGCTTAGACGAATACGGAGTAGAGGTATATCGCCAGGCCAAGTTCTTAGCCGGCAAGCGCCTCACCTATCCCCAGGTGCTGCGCATCATCTTCAACCAGTCCGCCACCGTATGCCGGCTGGCCAAGAAGGTCGGGGAGCTTACCCGGGTCCAGAGAAATCTGGATGATCAGCTCAAAGAGTACCGCGACATGAAGCGGCTGGAGGGGGGTAGAGATGGACCAACGAATATCGGCGCAGCTTAAGCTAGCAGAAAAGGCGCGCGACCTGGCAGAATATTGGAGGGCTCAGGCCCAGGTTTGGGATAACCAGGTTAGGCAGTGGCACGAGGCAGTATTGTTTTGCCGCGAACAGCGGCGCCGGATACAGGAGCTCAGAGGAGGTGAAGAGTGGAACTGCAGAAAGCGAGAGTAATAGCCGAGGAGTTGAAAATGCTGCTTGAGCCAGGGTGTGCGAGGATTGAAATTGCCGGCAGCATACGCCGGCGGAAGCCTGACCCGGGCGATATCGAGCTCCTGTTTATTCCCAAGTTCAGAGGCCTGGTTGATGAGCTGGATTACCACGTTCAGTCCCTGCTCTTTGAGGGAGTACTGGAC
>JAUYEG010000038.1 GCA_030691505.1 Bacillota bacterium
ATGGCCCCGGCACAGCTGGCTCAGGCGGCGGGCTTCGTGATCGGCCTCAAGATGGGCCTCGCCGGAGCCTGGATCGCGATGGGCCTCGACTGGGCTGTGCGCTCGACGCTGCTCGCCATGCGTTTCCGGAGCGGCCGGTGGAAAACCCTGAAGGTCCAGGCCAAAGGGCTGGGGCTGGACGTAGGACGTGTGGGATGGGACCGGGGCCCGGGCCGGGGGGCGGGTGGGCGGCGAACCGCCCGCCCGCGCTAGGTACTAGGGCCGCCGCCAGTTGGCTACGGGCGAGGCGCCGCCCGAGCGCATGGTTCTGGTCGTGCTGGCGGTACTGGCAACCACCCGAACCCCTGAACCCGGAGGGGGTGCGCCGCCGCTGTCCTCGCCCCTGTTGTAGCTGAAATCGGTGATCGTGAAGCGCTCCAGGCGCTGCCCCAGGGCCTGCTCGATACGCGTCAGGTTGGCGCGGTCCTCGGGGGTCACGAAGCTGTACGCCCGCCCCGTTGCGCCGGCTCTGGCCGTGCGGCCGATCCGGTGCACGTAGACCTCCGCAACCTCCGGCAGGTCGTAGTTGACGACATGGCTGATTGCCTCGATGTCAAGCCCCCGGGCGGCCACGTCGGTGGCGACGAGGACGCGGAATTCGCCGCTCCTGAACCCCGCCAGAGCCGTCTCGCGCTGTGACTGGGACCGGTCGCCGTGGATCGCGGTGACGTTGAGACGAGCCCGCGTGAGCTGCTGGGCGAGCCTTTCGGCGCGCCGCTTGGTGCGGCAGAAAACCAGGACAGTCTCCATCTTTTCGCCGGATTTGCCGCGCAGCAGGTAGATCAGCAGGTCGGTCTTGCGCTCCTGGGCAACGGGGTAGACAACCTGCTCCACGGTTGCGGGCGGCATCGCCAGCTGCCCGACCTCGACGCGCAACGGGTCGGACATGATGCGGCGGACCAGCGACATGATTTCGTCGGGCATTGTCGCCGAAAACAGCATCGTCTGCCGCTGCTTGGGGAGAAAGCCGAGGACGCGCTGGAGGTCGGGCATGAAGCCCATGTCCATAAGCCGGTCGGCCTCGTCGATGACGAGAAACGACAGCGCGTCAAACTTGGCGTTGCCCCGGCTGATGTGGTCAAGCAGACGCCCCGGCGTGGCGACGATGATCTCGACGCCGGACCGAAAGGCCTGCTCCTGCGGTCCAAAGGCGACGCCGCCATAGATCGACGCCGACTGCACGCCGGTGCCGTCGGCAAGCGCCTGGGCGAACTCGACGGTCTGCGACGCGATCTCCCGCGTCGGGCACATCACGAGCCCCCTGATCTTGCCCGCGCGCCTGCCTTCGGCCTGCAGCCGCTGGATCATGGGCAACAGGAAGGCCGCGGTCTTGCCGCTGCCGGTTTCCGCGGTAACGAGGAGGTTACGCCCCTCCAGCGCGGCGGGGATGGCCTGGGACTGAACGTGAGTGGGTTGCGCGTAGCCGAGTTCCTCGATGTTGCGCAGGATGATCTCTGATAGCTGAAACTCCGAAAACTCCAAAAACATTAAGGCTCCTTTTCCGTCTGGGTTCCGGGCTGACCGAAAACCGTTTGCGACGCTTGTTTGTTTGGGCTCTGAACATGCACAGAGCCGTGAGAAGTATACCACATATGACGTTCAGACAGGAAACTCCACACCATAGGACGAAAACAGCTGGCAGTAGCTCCAGGCAAGCACGGGGCACGACGGCATCGCCGGGAGCATACATCAAAATCTGAGATAGCGTCTTCGGGGCATGGTGAGAGGGGCAGCCGCCCCTCAACTCCTGACCGGTGGTGATGCCCGCCGACGTGGCGGGACAAGCCCAACAGCCTCAACAGCCGAGTCCGGTGCGAATCCGGCGCCGCCAGTACAGTCTGCTTGGGCGAAGACACGACAGGGCGCCGGCTTGCTTACGCCGGCTAGTCCCTGTTTGTCGCCCCGAAGGATCGGGGCATTTTTATTTGGCCCCGGCCGAAATCACGGGGAGGCACATGGAGAAAATGGACAGTAGAGGTTTGCGCGAACTGACGCTGACCGCCCTGTTTGTGGCCCTGGTGACCGTGGCGACGATGGTCGTCCAGGTCCCGGTGCCGGCGACGGGCGGGTTTATCAACGTAGGAGACACCATGATCTTCGTCGCAGCGCTGGTGGGTGGCCCCAAGGCCGGCCTGATCGCCGGCGGGCTGGGCTCGGCCCTGGCCGACCTGCTTTCCGGTTACGCGATGTGGGCGCCGTGGACACTCGTCATTAAAGGGCTGGAGGGACTGCTCGCGGCGGTTCTGGCGTTCCGGGCCTACCGGATGCGCGGGGCGCTGTCTGTCGCGACGCTGGCCGGCCTCGCGATCGCCGGCCTATGGATGGTGCTGGGATACTACGTGGCGGGCGGCATCATCCGCGGTTTTGCCCCGGCGCTGACCGAGGTGCCCGGCAACCTGATCCAGGCATTCGGCAGCGTGATCCTGGCGACCCCGGTACTGATGGCGCTGCGCGGCCTAAACGTCACCGACAGGACGCGCTGAGCAGGGGATTTGAAGGAAGGCTGAACGAAGCTGAAGGAAGCTGACTTGTCCGGCCCGTCGCCGAGTGCCCGGCGGCGGGCCGGAAGCGTTTTCTCTGGTGGGCCGGGCCCCGGGTGCCTGCATCCAAGGCACGCAGACCTCTGTACGCTGACTCAACGCGGTGCGACGCGGTGCGTGCGAGCGGCTCCTGAGCGATTTTGGGCAGGTCATGCGGAGTACGTGAGCAAAAGACGGCAGGTCTTCCCTGTTAATCTGAGCGTTTTTGTGCAACAAGGACTCATTGGTGATCAAAAAAGGGCAGGCCGAGCGCTCGCTGCAACCGGGGTGAAACAGGATCGGGGCTGCATCTGTCGCCCTGCTACACGCCGGTTGTGCATAGAGCGGCAAGCCGCTGGACAGCCTCACGCGGCGGTCCACCTTTGAGCTCCGTGCGGGCAAAGTCGAGGGCGTAGGCATCCAGAACCGTGCAGGCCTGTTTCATATCCTCAGCCCGGAGTTCAAAGAACGTACGCTTGATTACTTCCAGGTCTGTTGAGGCTGTTTCGCGCCCGATCCTGTACAGGCTCGTGGACGCCTGCTGGTCGGAATACTTGCTGCGGGCCATGGCGGCGACGAGCCCCCGCAGTGTGGCCAATTGCTCGGCGGCCGCCAGGAGGTCACCCCGCGCAAGGTAGCCGCGGACCAGCAACCCTCCCCGCCAGTACCACTCCAGGATATCGCGCACTCGTTGCTGCTTCTCCGATGCGGCAACCGGCCACCCGGGGAAGGTGTACCCGGACAGAATCCCGTCGTGATCGAAAAGCACCCTATAGGGACCATAGTGGAGATCGGCGAGTGTTGTGGAGGTGCCCAAGCCCAGCTCTCCGTGGATCCCATCGGCGTAGACGAAGACATCCATGGGAAACCCGTAGTCGACCCGTCGGAGCATAAGAAGCTCACCGGCCTCCGCCAACGCCCGGCCGGAGGCGGCGCACACCCGGTCCAAGCCCGCCTCGGCGGCGATGGCGTAGATGTCGATGTCCGAGTGGATGTCCGCCGAGCCAGCGGCCAGCGAGCCCCCGACAAAGACAGCACGGACGCCGGGATCGACGGCAAGAGATGTGGAGATGGCATTTGCTCTGCTCATTAGACGCTCTACCGGCATGATACCCTACTCCTCCTCGCCGAGGACCCGGTGGATGAAAAGGTCCAGACCGAACCTCCCGAAGCTACAGCACACGAACGCCGGCCCCATTTCATCCCCCGTGCTGTACCCCGACTCGGGAGCGGCGGCCGATCCCCGCCTTGACCGTCTTCCAGTGCCCGGAACGGTAGCGATACCAGGTCAAGCCGCCGCGGAGCAACTGGTCCAAGGCCATCGCCACCCAGACGCCGACGAGCCCCCACCCAAGATGAACGCCAAGGATCCATGACCCGACCAGACGGACGCCCCAGTTGCCGGCCGCGGCCACGTACATGACCCAGCGGGTGTCACCGGCGCCGCGCAGCCCGCCGGCCAGCACCTGGATAATCGCGAGCGATGGCTGGGCAACCGCCGAAATGCGCAGGCACGACGCGGTAAGGGCTACCACGTCCCTTTCTGCGCTGTACATGCGGGCCAGGGGCACGGGGAGGAACAGGAACAGCGCGGCCGCAAGCCCGGCGGCGACCATCCCCATGCGCAGCGATTCGTACCCAGCCTCCTCGGCGCGCTTGGGCTTGCCGGCGCCCAGGCATTGGCCCACGAGTGCCGTCGCGGCCAAGCCAAACCCCATGCCAGGCATGAACGAGAGGGACTGGATGCTCATTGCGATCGAGTTGGCCGCTATGGACGCCGTTCCCATACCGGCGATGAACACCGTGTAGATGATCTGCGAGCCCTGGTGGATGAGCTGCTCCATCGCCGCCGGAATGCCGATGTGCAGGATCCCGCCCAGCACGGCATAGTCGGGGCGGAAAAGGGATCGCAACTTGAACCCTATCGCGGCTCTGGGGTGCGCCAGTATAGCAAAGGACACGACCCCCCCCAATGCGCGGGCGATCGCTGCGGCGTAGCCCGCCCCCAGCACCCCGAGAGCGGGGAACGGTCCGATCCCCTGAACCAGCAGCCAGGCAATCAGCAGGTTGACCAGGTTGACCCCCGACATCACGTACAGCGGCGTCTTCATGTCCCCGGCGCCCTGCAGGACCGCGTTGCCCATGAAGAGCAGCACGCCGACCGACATCGAGAGGCAGACGACACGGATGTAGTCGGCGCCCTGGCGCACGACCTCCATGTCCATTTCCTCCTGCATCTGCATCATCCAGCGCATGGCCGGCGTGGCTAACGTTGCACCCAGAATCGCCATCGTCACGCCGACGAGGATCGAGAACAGGACCGCCTGCCCCACGACCCGCTCGGCGCCCTCGCGGTCACCGGCCCCGATGTGCCTCGCCACCAGAGCCGTGGCACCGACCGACAGGGCCGACAGCACGCCTATGATAACGAAGAAGATGCGATTGGCAACGCCGACCGATGCGACTGCCGAGGAGCCGAGCGAGCCGACGATCATCAGCGAGACCATCTGGATCACAGTCTGGAGCAGGTTGCGCATCACAGCCGGCACCGCGAGGAACAACACGCTGGCCCGCAGGTCCATGCTGGTCAGATCGGGGAGGCGCCTGCGTTTCGGCGATGCGGAAGGGGCTGCGGCCGTGGCGGCCGTCGGGGGGCAAGGAAACTCGGGTTCCAGCGGAACTTTCTTCACGTCATTGACCGCGTTGTCGTCCGGCAACCCAACCATCAACAAACCTCTCAGCAGGCGCCCCGCCGCACGCAGACGGAACGTCCCAGGTGATGTAGTGCAATCGTTGACAGACAACCTATTTCGGCAAGCAAAATGCCTGCACCTTGTGGGGTATGAAACGTGGGAGGCGTGGCAGGCGTGGCAGGCATGCATATTGCCGGCACGGGCTAACGTAAACCGGAAGGAAGCGGAGCGAAGCGGAGCGGAACATGGCGAAGGGAGCGTCGGCTGCTTGCAGCTCGAATGGATCGGCCGCATCGTGCTCGCGGGCGTGCTCGCGGCGGCAATCGGGCTGGAGCGGCAGTACCACTACAAGGAGGCCGGCCTGCGCACACATTTCCTGGTCGGGGTCGGGGCGGCGACGCTGATGGTCCTGTCCAAGCACGCTTTCGCCGACATGCTCGGCCAGCCAGGGGTGGAGCTGGACCCGTCGCGCATCGCGTCGCAGGTCGTGACCGGCGTGGGCTTCATCGGGGCGGGCACGATCGTTTTTCGCCGAAACCTCATCTACGGCCTGACCACGGCGGCAGGGTTGTGGGCGACGAGCGCCGTCGGCATGGCCGTCGGGGCCGGCATGTATGGGGTCGGAGTGGCCACATCGGTGCTCATCCTGGGCGGGCTATGGGCGCTGGACTGGCTGGCGCGGCGGCTGGCGGTGCGGCGGCTGCGGCATCTGGTGGTGACGCTACCCGACCAGCCGGGCGAAATCGGCCGCCTCGGTACCGCCCTCGGCCAGCTCGGCGTGAACATCGCCAGGATCGAGGTGGGCCAGGCGCACGAGGGCAGGCTGGAGATCGAGCTTCACCTGAGCGTGCCGGGGGATATGGGGATGGACCGCGTCGCGGCGGCGGTGGAGCGTCTGGAGGGGATGCAGGTCACCTACCGGGCGCGGGATCGGGACGAGAATCCGGCGTCGGGAAGCCGCCGGGAGGCGGGGCCCCAGGAGGCGAATCGTCCGCAGGGGGATCGTCCGCCGGAGGAATAGGCTTGCCCCGCTCCAGCATCGGGGCCATGACGCGGCTGTATTCTTCGTATGCCTTCTTCCCGGCCGGGGTGGCGGCATACAGCGTGTTGGGCCGCCGCCCGAGGAAGCGCTTGCTCACATCCACGTAGCCCGCACTCTCCAGGACCCTGAGGTGCGACGCCAGGTTGCCGTCCGTCGCGCTCAGGGCGGTCTTCAGGAAGCTGTAGTCCGCCTGGTAGCCGGAGCAGAGGATGTTCATCACGGCCAGGCGCATCGGCTCATGGATCACCGGTCAACGTGCCAGAGGTCGATAAAGGGGCCAGGGCCGGGGTCAGGCGCCATTGCGCGGCTCCTCAGATAGCGCGGGGAGCGGAAGCGACCGCAATGCCCGCCTGAACCATATGTGCTCGAAGACTCCCATGCCGACCAGCATAGCAGCCCAGATCCAGATGGGATACATGACGCGTTTGAGCTCAACCTCAGGGAGCAAGCCGGGCCGGAGCGCCACAAAGACCAGCAGGTGGAAGTTCCCGTAGAGGTGCCACGCGTTCGCGGGCAGCCTCCCCAAGACCAAGAGCGCCGACCAGAGGAAACCGGCCCAAAGCAAGCCGACCCACCAGGGTACGAGCATGTTGATATCGGTACCTGTCTTCCAGCCAAGGAGTATTGCGCGCTACAGCTCAATCGCGCCGCCCCTAATGGGCTCTGACGCACAATACCGACACATCCATTGGGTCCTAACGCTCAATCCCAGGCCGCATTGCGCGCTACAGCTCAATCGCGCCGCCCCTATTGGGCTCTGACGCACAACACCATCGCGTCCATTGGGTCCTGACGCTCAATCCCGGGCTGCATTGTGCGCTACAGCTCAATCGCGCCGCCCCTATTGGGCTCTGACGCACAACACCATCGCGTCCATTGGGTCCTGACGCTCAATCCCGGGCTGCATCAGGTGTTGTACGTGCTAGCCCGTCATCGCCGCCGCCGCCACCAGCACCGGCGCCTTCCTGGCCCTGGTGGCCTGCTCAAAGGCGTACGCCAGCCGGATCAGCACCGGCTCCGCAAAGGCCCCGGCCGTGAACGTCACCCCGACTGGCTGGCCTTCCTCCGTGTACCCCCCCGGGACGGTGACCGACGGGTAGCCGGGGCGGGCTGCGATGCCAGCACCCCAGTTGCCCGGCACCACCAGAGCGTCCAGCCGGTGTTCCTTGATCGCAGCATCGATGCCCAAGGCCCGGCACAGGTAGATGCCCCTCGTCAGCCCCTGCACGTACTCCGGCTCCGTCAACGTGCCGCTCGTCGCCTCGGCCTGCTTGAGCAGGGTCTGGCCGTAGCGCAGCATAGTCGCGGCATCGCGGGTGTTGTATTCGATGAGTTCCTTCAGCGTGTGCACAGGCACCTCGGGCCGGAGCCGCCCCAGATAGGCGTTGAGCGCAGGCTTGAACTCATGGACCATCGCCACGTTGTCCATTTTCTCGCGCAGGCAGGGCATGTCGACCGGGTCGACCACCTTGGCGCCCTGCTGCCGCAGCACCTCCAGCGCCGCCTCCATGACCGCGGCGATCCCGGCATCAAGCGTCTTGTACAGCTCGCGCGGGATGCCGACCCTGGCCCCCCGGAGCCCCCCGATGTCCAGAAACTGCGTGTAATCCGCATGAAACCGCCCCGCCGCCGCCACCGTGGCCGGATCCCGCTCGTCGACGCCCGCGACCACCCCCAGCAGCACCGCCGCGTCCTCCACCGTCCGCGCCATCGGCCCAGCGGTGTCCTGCGTGTGCATGATCGGGATGATGCCGGTGCGGCTGACCAGGCCGACCGTGGGCTTGATGCCGACAATCGAGTTGGAGCTGGCCGGGCTCAAGATGGACCCCGATGTCTCGGTCCCAATCGCCGCCGCCGCGAGATTCGCTGCCACCGCCGACCCTGACCCCGCGCTCGACCCTCCCGGGCTGAAACGCCCCGGGCCGTACGGGCTCTTCACCTGGCCGCCGCGCGAGCTGTACCCGGCGGGCATGTTGCGGGTCATGAAGTTGGCCCATTCGGTCATGTTGGTCTTGCCGAGGATGACAGCGCCGGCCTCGCGCAGCCGGCGCGCCACATGCGAATCCTCCGTTGCATACGAGTCCGCCAGCGCGCGCGACCCGCCGCTGGTGTGCATCTTATCCGCCGTGTCGATGTTGTCCTTGACGAGCACCGGGATGCCGTGCATCGGCCCTCTCGGCCCCCGCTGCGCCCGCTCCGCATCCAGCGCCGCCGCGATGTGCAGCGCGTCCGGGTTGACCTCCAGCACCGAGTTTAGGGCCATGCCGTTCCGGTCGTACGCCCCGATGCGGTGCATATACCATAGCACGAGCTGCCTTGACGAAAGCTCCCCGGCAGCCATCGCCTCCTGAAGCCGCTTGATCGTCGCTTCCTCGAGCCACCTGAGCTCTGGCGCATCCAATATGCCATCCATGCCGCGCAACCTCCCGCCCCTGCCCCGGTCTACCCGCCGGGATCCCGATGCTCCTCGCCAGACGGACCGTCTGGTCCTCCCTATTTTCAAGCCCGTGGGGGCGGACGCCTCCAATGACCTTGTGCCGCCGGGGGCCGGTTTCGTGGAGCAATATGGGGCAAATTGGTTTCAGCCAACCAGCGCACGGCAATACTTGTGAAGCAAGGCCCGACTCCGCACTTGTCGCAAGGGGGAACTCCATCTGAGCCACGCCGCCGCCGTCTCGCCCAACGTGGGCGAGTTGCTCAGTTCGCCACGGCTGGAACGTGTGGACGAAAGGCTTGCCGCCGTCATCAGCTCGGAGGGGCAGGCGACGCGAGCGATTATGTCCTACCTGGCCGCCACGCGCGGAAAGCGGCTGCGGCCGTTGCTCGTCTTCCTGTGCGCTGAGGCGTTTTCGCTCGCACGTCCCGCAACTGGTTCCGAAGCAGGGCCCCCCGGCAGATCGGCTCCCGGCGGTTCCGGCGCAGCCGGGGCAACAGCTGGGGCCGGGGCCGCAGTTACTGCCGGGGCTGGGCCCAGTGGCAGCGAGGGCGCCGGCGACCTCGTGGACCTCGCCGCAGCGGTCGAGCTGGTCCACCTGGCCTCGCTCCTTCACGACGACCTGGTGGACGGCGCGGCCGAACGCCGCGGGATGCCGACCGTCAACGCCGTCTGGGGCCCGGCAACGGCCGTGCTGTCCGGGGACTACCTCTTTGCCGCCGCATTCGCGATGCTGGTCGAGCGCCGCCAGTTCCGGGCCCTTGGCATCCTGTCCCGCGCTCTGAAGGCGATGAGCGAGGCGGAGGTGGAGCAGCTCGCGGCACTTTTCGACACCGAGTCGGATGAGGCGCGCTACTGGCGGTGCGTCCGCGGCAAGACCGCGAGCCTGTTCGCGGCAGCCTGCGAGGGCGGAGCGGCGGCAGGGGGAGCGGGGCCGGTGCAGAGGGCCCTGGCACGAAGCTTTGGCCTGCACCTCGGCAGCGCGTTTCAGGTCGCGGACGACCTGGCCGACGTCGTCGGGGCGACCGAAAAGCTGGGCAAGCCTGTGGGGCAGGATCTATCCCGCGGCCTGATCACCCTGCCCCTGATCTTCCTGCTCGCGCGCACCGAGCACGCTGGCCGCCTGCGCCGGATGATCGCCGACCGCTGCATCACCCAGCAGGGGCTCGCGTGGGTGCGGGATGCCGCAATGACCAGCGGGGCTGCGTGCTACACCCGGGCGGCCGCGGCCCGCTGCATAGACCGTGCCCGCGACTGCCTCAAGGCGATGAACAGGTCGGGTTTCTCGCAGGCGCGCGCGATACTCGAACCTCTGGCGGAGTACGTCCTGGCCACCACCCTGGGACCCGCGTAGCGGGCCGACAGCCGCCCGCGTCCAACCGTCAGACCAGCCCCGACCGCCGCAGCCTCAGGCACAGCTTGCGAAGGGCCAGAGCGCGCGGACCGGCTTCGGAGACGAGTTCAGCGGCCAAGTCGCCCAGGCCCTGCGTCTCCACCTTGGGATCCGACAGATAGACGCCGAGCAAGCCGGCAACCACTGTACGGTGGAATCCGGGCTCCTCAAGCGCAGCCGCCTCGGCCATCGCCCGCCGCACGAAGAAGCGCAGCCGCAGCCGTCGCTCTTCTTCACCCTGGTAGAAAGCCGTCAGGTTCAAGTCGCCGCCCGCCGAGTCCTCGTCGCGGTCGATCAGGTAGTCGAGCAGGATGTGCAGGCCGCATATCCAGGGGAAATACGCGCCCAGAATGTTGAGCGGGTCGGATGCTGCCCCATCCGCCGCCCGGCAATAGGTGGCGAAAACGCCAAGCGTCGAACCCGCTGCCGCCGCGAACTCCGGCCACAGCAGGGTCCCAGTCCCCGCCGCCGGGCCGGCCCGCTCGGCGAACCAGCGCTCAAGACGCGGCAGACGATCATCCGCTGCGACGTGCTTATGTACCTGCAGGTCGCTGTACAGCCCCGCCAGCCTGCGCCCTTCGCGCCGCACCGCTGTCGGCACGGCAAGGCGGCGTACCAGGGCGGCGCAGGTTTCGACGAGGTCTTGAAGGTAGCCCCCATCGTCGCGGGCCGGGAACAGGCGGTAGTAGTCCGCAGCCGCCCTCCCCTCGCCCAGCTCCGCTGGCGGATCGACGGCGTGCAGCATGGCGAGGTGCAGATGCCGCAGGGCGGCCGCGTCGGTGCAGCCGGCCCTGTCGGAGAGATTGTCCAGGTAGTCGCTGATGGTCTGCAGCGCAACGATGAAGCGCACGGCGTCCCGCCAGCGCCGCCCCGCGAGCACCGCCAGCGCGCTGCCTCCCTGGCAGTGGAAACGCTTGTCCGCGATACTCGCCTCGGCCTGCCTCCGCAGCAGCGGATCCGGGCACGCCGCCGCGCGCCGGGTCCAGTGGCCGAGCTCGGTTTGGACGGCGGGGAGGATCTTGGTCGTCATCAGCGCAGCCAGACCGAGACCTGAGGGGCATTTGCCTCTGGCCCTGATCGGCTTCAGGGTCTTCAGTCCGGATCACCGCCTGTGAGAAACGGGCTTCAACGGCCGGGGGGCGAATACCTGGCTGGCCGCTAGTGTACCCCGGACGGCGCGGACGGCGCGCATGCGCGTCCGGTGGCGGCCGCGGCAGGCGCGCTGCGCTGGGTCCACGTTCCGGTGGTGCGACTGTCGGCGGGGGTGTTATAGTCTCTCGGGACCGGCCCGCGCCACCGCGCGCAAACCGGGCTCCGCAGCATTACACCGAAAGGGGAAACCTTTCTGAGCGCGCTGGACGAAGGTCACGAGGCAGGGCCGCAGGAAGTACGCCGCCCGGCGCCGGCGCCGGGCGCAGGCGAGGCGCAGCCAGGCCCCTATCGTCAGGTGGCGGCCCTGGCCGTGCCCGCCATCGGCGAGATGGTCCTGCACATGGGTGTGTGGGCCGTCGATACCGCAATGGTCGGGCGGCTTGGCGCTGTGCCGCTGTCGGCGGCGGGCCTGGGCGGGCAGCTGTACTGGACGCTGACATTCGTCTTTGCGCTTGGGACCGGGGCGTTTGCGCTCGTGGCGCGGCACACCGGGGCGGGAGAACCACACCGGGCCCGCGAAGTAACCGCGACGAGCATCGGGCTGGCGGCGCTGCTCGGCTTGGGGCTGACCGTTACGGTTTGGACGATCGGGCCGGTCGTTTTCCGCATCTCCGGCATCGACCCCGCCGTGACCGCGAGCGCGCTGGTGTACATGCGGATCACCTCGCTGGCGGCCACGATGTTGAGCATCCACTGGATCGGCAACAGCATAATCAGGGCGACTGGCAACACTCGGGTCCCCCTGCTCATAACGTTGCTGGTAAACGGCCTCAACCTTGTCGGCGACTACGCGCTGATCTTCGGGCGGCTGGGTTGCCCGGCGCTCGGGTTGGCCGGGGCCGCTTGGGCCAGCGCCGCCGCCCAGGCCGTAGGCGGCCTGCTGACGATGGCGTTTTTGGCCTGGGGACCGACGGCGGCACGGCTGCGCTGGCGTGAGGTATTCCGGTGGCGGGGGGCCCTGGTCAGGCAGCTCGCACGGCTTTCGGCGCCCGCGGGTCTCGAGACGCTGCTCATGGATGGGGCCAGGGCTCTGAACCTCTTCGTGATCGGCGGGCTGGGCGCCGTCGCGGTGGCGGGGCACCAGGTGACGTCGGTCGCCGAATCGCTGTCGTTCATGCCCGGCTACGGTTTCGCCACTGCGGCGGGAATCATAGTCGGGCAGCAACTCGGCGCGGGGCGTCCGCGTGAGGCGCGGGACGGTGCGGGCGCGGCCTGGCGGATGGGCGCGGGGTTCATGACACTCGCCGGCGTGGCTTTCTTGGCGGCGCCAGCGGCGTTGGTCGGTGTCTTTACGAGCGACCCTGAGGTTGTGCGGGCCGCGGCGCGGCTCATCATGATTGCGGCCGTGGCTCAGCCGTTCATCGGCACGACGGAGATATACACCGGCGCGCTGCGCGGCGCGGGGGACACCCGGTCGCCGCTGCTGATCACGGCCATCGGCGCCTGGGGCGTGCGCGTCCCGGTGACGGTCGTGGCCATCAGGGTGCTGGGAATGCCCATCGCGGCCGCCTGGTGGGCGATGGTCACCGAGTGGGTGGTGCGGTCCGTGCTCGTTACGATGGTCTTCCGGCGCGGGCGGTGGCAGCAGCTCAAGCTGTAGATCAAGGCGATTGAAACGATGTGTCAGGGAGGTCAGGGGGTGGTTGCTACGGAGGTCGTCATGCGCATCCGCCGGTATCGCTCTGACCTGCCCGCGGACCGTGAGGCCATGCGCCGCATCTTCCGGGACACGGGGCTCATGGGGGGTCCGGTCACGCGGTACTTCCCTGACGCGGACTTCATGGCGGACGCCATGCTGTCTTACTACCTTCGATTTGAGCGCGACTGGGCTCTGGTGGCCGAGACGGCCGCTGTGGCTGGCACCGGGGACGACGACGGGTCTCGCAAGGGGGTTGCCGCCCGCGACGGGGCCGGGGCCGGCGCCGTCGTCGGGTACCTCACCGGCTGCCCGAGTACCGTGGCACGCAACCGCATTTCGCCGCTCTGGCTGTTCCCGAGGGTCGCCGTCAATTTCCTGAGGCGCGGGCTGCTGTTCACGCGCGCCGGGTTCAACCTGGCGTGGCGCGGCGTGCCCGCCTATCTGGCGGAGTTGCCCGTCAGGGCTGGCCTTCCGCCGCTGGGCGGCTTTCCTGCCCACCTGCACATGGCCGTGGACCCTGCGTACTATCGCCGCGGCATCGGGCGGCGGCTCCTTGGCGCGGGCCTTGACCGCTTCCGCGAGGCGGGCATCCGCGGGGTGCATGTCGAGACATCCAACAAGCACCCCGCCGCGATCGCCCTGTATGCACAGGCCGGTTTCGCCGAAATAGGGCGGCACCGCACCCGGTTCTTTGACCACATGCTCCCTGCCAGCGAACTCCCCGTTGAGACAGTGCTGATGGCTCGCAAGCTCGAATAGCGGCGGGCGGGCGGTGCCCGCCGTCGGCATTGCCCAGGAGTCCGGCCGGTGTCCACCTGACGAAAGCCCCGGCGCATTCGTTTGCACCAGACGGACACTGCGGCCCTCCAGGTGTCCGCGTGGCGGAAACCGACCTCCCCGCCCGTAGCCCCCGATCTAGTAGTATTCGAGGTGCAGCACCTGCCGCGCCGGGAAGAGCGTATTCGCAAACTCCAGCCCCGGCCCCGGACGCCCGCGCACGATGCCCCACTTGAGCATTTCGGCGAGCGGCCGGTAGCCGACGGCCAGCTGGGAGAAACCGTTGATATCCATCTCGAGATCGGCGGGTGCGCCGCAGGCCGGTTCCCCCGCCTCGTCCTCGCGGCTGACGCGGATGGCGTTGCCGTCGAAACCGACGCGCCACACCCCTTCGTTCCAGGGCGCGAGCTTGTCCGTGATGTGCAGCCGGCATTCGCCCGGGGCGCAGCTGGCCGTGCCGCGCGTCGTCAGCAGCGCCGCGACATCCACGGCCCTCGCCATGACCTGGGGCGAGAGCTTGGAGGTTTCAACACGCGGGTTGCCGAGCAGGTCCGGCAACGGGTGATCCATCGGCAGGGTCGCGACGATGTGCCGGATGTTCGAGTCATGGCAGCTAAGGAAAAAGAGCAGCCCGCGCCAGGCCTCAGGGGTGCGCGCGAAGACCTCACGGATGATGAGGTCGGCCGGGTAGTCTTCGGCGCGGACCATTGTGACCACGTAGCCCTGGGCAACCCCGTCCGCATCCTCCCAGACAAAAACGTACCTGCGCCCGCGCTTGACCTTGAGCATCCTCTCCCATGCATCGCTCTCGCGCACCGCAGCCAGGTTGAGGCCGCGGGTTTCGTCCCGGTAGATCCAGTCCAAGGTGGCGCTGATGGACACAAGGGTCTCGCCCTCGGCGACCTGCAGCACATCCTTTTCCGAGGAGAGCAGGCGCCGCACGGTGCCTGTCCGCCGCCCGTAAGCGGCGAGCTCCTGCGGCGCAAACTTGACCTCCACCCCCCGCGCGGCCATTGCCCAGCCGAGGCGCGCGTAGAAACCATACGCGAACGGGTACAGCAACGACAGCACCACGCCCTGCTCGCGCAGTTGCCGCAGGTGCCCGGCGAGCATCTCGCGGACCAGGCCCCGCCGCCTGGTCTCGATTGCCGATGCCACCATCCCGATGCCGTTGGCCTTGACCGTACCGCCGTTGAGCTGGACGTCGAAACGCCAGTCCAGCAGGGCCGCCGCCAGCTGGCCGTCCGCGAAGGCGCCGTACATCGGGCGCGCCGCCGATTCCTGGACGTAGTCGTTCATCCGTGCCAGCGGCAGGTTGTACGCGTACGCGCCGACATCTCCGTATGCGGCGAGGTCCTCGGGATTCAGTGGTCTCGTTTCAACACGCAAAGCAATCACTCCTGACTCCGGACGCTTGACTCCGGACTCCTCGTGTGACTCCTCGTGGTCGCAACTACTGAGCAATTTCCGTGCCGGGACGGGTAATCAGGCCGAGGTCGCCGTCGACCTCGATCTGGTACCCGGTGCGGATGCGCTCCGTCGCGTCGCCGCACCCGGTCACGCAGGGAAGCCCGAACTCCCGCGCGATCACGGCAGCATGACAGAGCATCCCGCCCTGGTCGGTGACGAGGGCGCGGATGCGCCGGAAGTTCCCCACCCGGTCCGGCGTCGCCATGGGGCACACAAGAATGTCGCCATCGCGCAGCTCGCCGAGCTCGCCCCCGTCGCGGAGCACTCTGGCGGGCCCGCCTGCCCGGCCCGGCGAGGCCCCGATGCCGCTCACCAGATAGTCGCCGTCGGCGGCGCGGATGTGCGGAAACGCACGGCGCCGGTCCAAGGCAAGAAGCAGCTCGCGGCTCCACGGCTGCTGGGCCTCGCCCTCGGGGACGTCGCGGCTTAAGCGCAGGTGCATGATGTTGACGCAGTGGTCAAACAGCATGATCAGGTCTCCGGCCGGCATCGCCCGCCACTGCTCCTCGAGCAAGCCAAAGAACACCTGCTTGTACACAGGCATATACGGGCGAAACACCATCAGCTGCGTCACGGCCGGATCCGTCGCCTCACGGAGCCGGAACTCATTGGCCGCCGTCCGCTGCCTCTGAAAGCGCAGGATCGCGCCGTATACATCGTCAAGGAACGGCTTTAGCTCCGCAGCCTCTTTTGCCATGGCCTTGCGCAGTATGTTCATGGATCGCTACCCTCCCCTCTCACCACCAGTACGGGGCCTCGTGCCAGCGCGGCGAGAGCCGCGGAAAATCACGGTGCAGCCGCTCCGCCCCGCCCCCGCCCGGGGTGTCGTCCGCGATCTCGCACTCCGGCACGAGCAGCAGCTCGTCGATGCTCCGGTACCCCAACGCCAGCTGGACCTTTGCCGCATGCGGGCACCGCAGAACCAGACGCCCACCGTGCAGCAGCCCTTCGGGGGCTGTCCCGTAGCCGTCCGGGAGCACCAGCGGCCACGAGTTGACGAACGCCATCCCCGAAGCCGCCGGACGGTACACCTGCTCCGCGCCGCAGGCCAGCGCAATGCGGGTCATCAGGTGACCTGCCGGCTCAAGGAGCCTGATGCGGGCGAGCCCCGCGCCGCGCGCCTCTCCGGCCAGCCCCGACAGCAGGTGCCGGGCGGCGGCCACCCCGTCCGCGGCGGCCTCATAGACGATCAGGGTCTCGCTCTTGGTCTCCGGGGTGGCGACGGCGTACCCGTCCCCGCCCCGGAGCACCAGGATCCCGCGCGGCCGGGCATTGCGGAACCGCCACTGCCACAGCTGCTGCTCGCGGGCCACGGCGAGCGGATAGCGGGCCAGGGTTTCATCGAAAAGTCGCCCCACCGTCGCCAAACCGGCGGGCGTGGGGTCGAGCGGGACGAGCGCGTCGAAGGCGTCGAGCCGGCCGGCCCGATCCGAGACCGCCTCCGCGGGCAAGGTGGTTTCGAGTCTCGGTAGCACCGGGGCGAAACCGAAACGCGGGTAAAACCGCGGCACGCCGTACAGGATGCTCACCGCGCCGCCCTGGGCGGTTACCCACGCCATGGCGTCGCGCACCGTGCTCCCGCCGTGTCCCTGCAGGCGGAAGTCGGGATGGCAGCAAACCAGGGTGATCACCGCTCCGGGCAGCCAACCGGTCCGGCCGCGCACGCGCCGCGGCAGGGCGATGGTGCATGCCACCGGTCGGCCGTCCACGACGGCCAGCCGCACGCCCTCGGGGCGCAGCGCGGAGTCGTTTTCGACAAGGTAATCCCAGATGTCGGCCTCGTCCTGGGTTCCGGAGGCCGTAAAAGACGCTGCTATCAGATCGCGGACGAGCGGATACTCGCTTAGGCGGGCTGCACGTACTTCAGCGCTCATTTGGATGAGGATCGCTCCTTTGGAATGCCTGTAGACACTGTATGAATGCCTGCTAAACCCCTGGATTAACGTTGAAAGGGCCACGGTTGCCCGTGGCCCTGCGCCCAACAGAAACGTCCGCCGGCAGCAATAACCCCGGGCAAGATGCTCTTCCCCGCCCGGGGCCGGTGATCAACTACCGCATCTGGCGGCCAACTGTGTGGCTAGATCGGTCAGACTAGCCGGCGGCCAAGGCACCCGAGACAGGGAAAAGCGCATGCGCGCACTTGCTCACTGGTGCTGCCAAACTGCGCTCACTCCCCTCGCGTGCCTCAAACAGTATAGCACCCGCCGCGAAGGGCGGGCAACGAGAATATCGGGCAGAGAGTATCGGGCGACCTTCCGAATGCCTGTGCGTGCTGGGGCAGCTGCCTGCTCCCGTTTGCTACCGCGCTCGGGCCGCCGTTGCCCGCAGGGGCCGCCGCGCCCGCGGTCCGCCACGATCCGCCCTGACCGCGTCAGGATTGAACTGGCTCAGCCGCCCGCCCCACCGCTCCAGCAACTCAGGGGCAAGCTCACGCACATGCTCAATGAACTTGCCGGCGTACCCGCGGCGCCGCATGCCCTTGAAAAACTTGCGCGGGAAATCCCGGCGGTCCTTGTTGAGGTTGGTCGGATCGATTATCCCGACGCGTCCGCTTGGTGTGACGATGATGTGGCTCAGACGCATGTCGAGACGGCGGAAACCGCGCCTGCGCAGCTCCTTGAACAGCTCTATCAGCTGGGCCGAAAGGTCGCGGGTGAGCTTATGGCGGCGCAAATGGCGGTTCAGGGGCAGGCCGTCGATGTACTCGCGGAGCATGAACTCGCGGCCGGCGTAGTGGAGCACCGGGAAGAACGGCGACCCCTGCCCCTGCTCAAGTGCCGCAACCTCCTCCTTGTGCTTTCGGCGCGAGAACTTGACGCAGCGGGTTTCGTCGATTCGGTAAACGATGCCCTCACGGCCCTCGCCCACCAGCTCAAGCTGCTCAAGTGTAGCCCCCGGCACAAGCAGGCGCAGCGTCGGCAAGTTGCGGCTCGCGAGATCAGCTGCCCACGCCGGGGCGTTCTGGTCGAAGGTTTCGCCGGAGCGCGGACCGTGGCCGGCGACGAAGTCGTCAGACAGACATATACCGTAGCGTCGTGCGTGAGCGGTTAGCAACCTTTTTCTCCCCCTGAAGCCGATGTGACTATGACACAGTACGAGAATGCATAGCCTCGTTGTGCAGAGAAGGGTGCAAGGCCGGCGCGGATACGGGCGGGATCCAGGCCTGTTGCTGCAGGAACGGTCATGTAGCGGCCCGAACTCACTGCGGCATGAGCAGCGCGGCCCTGTCGCTGGTTGTTGTCGCTTCGTCCATACACGCCGGGTGGAATCTGCTGACCAAACGCGCGGCCAATCGGCTCGTCTTCCTGTGGCTCGTGTTGGGCGCGGGGCTCATCTTGTACGCCCCGGTGGCCCTGTATCTGGCGTTTGCCGCTCCGCCGCCCGCCCGCGGGCTGCTCTACGTGCTCGCCTCAGGGCTCATACATTCTGGCTACTACTACGCCCTGTCGCGGATGTACGAATACGAGTTCTCGCTTACCTACCCGACCGCCCGCGGGTCCAGCCCGGTGCTGGTCGCTCTCGTCTCGCTGCTTATTCTGCGCGAGCCGCTGACGGGCGGCGGGCTGGCGGGCATAGCGCTGGTCGTGGCGGGAATAGCTGCGCTGCAGCTCAGGATATCTGATGGTGGCAAGCTTAGGTGGCCGATCATGGATGCCCTGAGGGGGCCGGCGGGCAGAATCGCGCTGGCCACCGGCTGTGTCATCGCCTGCTACTCGCTGGTCGACAAGATTGGCGTGTCCATCGTCCACCCCGTCCTCTACATCTGGTCGAGCCACGCGGTCGCCTTCGCCGGCTACTACGCGGTGCGGATGCGGCACGCCATGCCGGCGATCAGGACAGAGGCACGGCGGGCGGGCTGGGCGGTCTGGGCCGCGGGCCTGGGCCAGAACATGGCCTACATCCTGGTCCTTTTCGCCATGCGGCTGGCACCGGTGGCCTACGTGGTGCCCGCCCGCGAGATGTCCACGCTCATCGGCACCATACTTGGGGTGACCCTGCTCCGCGAGCCTTTCCCGGCTGTCAAGCTGGGCGGCGCCGGGCTGATTATGGCCGGCGTGGTCCTGATCGCCCTGCGTGGGTAGCCAGGCGTCGTCGGCTACGCAGTGTTCACCTGGGTGACGCCGCCGCCCTGGTGGCTTCCGCCTAGTGGAAACCGACACCTTCAGTCACGCCGCCCCAGCCCCCCCGCCGCCATAGGCTTGGGCGCGCGACAGTCGCGCATACAGCCCGCCGCCCCGGATCAGTTCCTCGTGCCGTCCCATTTCGACGATGCGGCCGTTCTCAAGCACGATGATCCGGTCGGCGTTCTGTACCGTGGACAGGCGGTGGGCGATGACGACCGTGGTGCGGTTCTGGACCAGCCACTCCAGCGCTTCCTGGATCTGCGCCTCGGTCTCGGTGTCCACCGAGGAGGTCGCCTCGTCCAGGATGAGGATCGGCGAATCCTTGAGCACGGCCCTGGCGATCGACAGCCGCTGCTTCTGGCCGCCGGAGAGCTTCATGCCGCGTTCGCCGATTTGAGTGTCGTAGCCCTGTGGCAGCGCCGCGACAAATTCGTGGGCGTTGGCTGGCGGATAATCCACGGGCCGATCAGGTTGAGCCCGATGACACCCGCCAGACTGATGCCGGCAACGATCACGTATTTCCGATAAGGTTTTGCGTAACGGACCAGACGCAGGGCTTCTCTCAAGGCAGCGGTTGCTCCCCAATCCTCTTGTCTCGATGTAATACTGCGTGCGAAGTACCTTCCCGTTTTCGGCAAAGGGGACTGGTTTCCTGTTTGTGGCCCGGTCACCGGGACGCGGTCACGGTGCAACTGCACTAAAGGACTACTGCGACCGGTGTTTCAGCCTTGTCCGGAACACAACCCACTGGCACTATGAGCGCGTTCTGGCCGACGGCACGGTGCTCAGCACAAAGGTGATCCAAGCCCTGCACAAAGAGATACCGCCCCACCAATGGGCACAGATCGTGCGGCATCGGCTCTGCATCAGCGAAAAGGAGTTTTGGGACAGCCTCTAGCCTGGGCTTTGCGCGGCTGTCGACCGGGAGGTCAAGGCGCCGCCCCGGTACGCCCACCTAAAAACCGGTGCGGTCGCGGCCGCGAGCGCAAGCAGTGGCAGGCCGGCGACGTAAAACGCCGGCCCTGTTGCGGCCCTCTGTGCGATAAGCCCGAACAGCAGCGGATGGACGAAAAGTGAAGCGCCCCACAGCGTGCCGGTGGCGGCCATGACCAGGCCCCTTTCCCCGGGGCGGGTGTGCTCGCCGACGAGGGCGAGCGAGAGCATTTGCAGCGAGGAAGATGCGAGCCCCATCAGTGCCACGCACACCGCGAGCGGTGCGAAGCTCACCAGCCACGGGACGCCGACAAGCCCCACTCCCGCCGCGGCCATTCCGGTAGCCCATACCAGCGGGCGCGGCAGCCTGTCAAAGCCCCACGCAAAGAACAGGCTGGCGACCACGATGCAGGCGCCGCGCATCCCGGAAAGCGCGCCGATGCGCCCGGAGTCCATGCCTACTTCGCGGAGATAGACGGGCAAAAACGAACCGATCGCCGCCATCGGCACCGCTGCGGCCCACTGGCACAGGGCTGCCATCACGAGCGGGCGGATCTTGATCAACTGGCCGAGGCTGCTGCCGCGTGGCTCTGCCGGAGATTGCCGGCCATCTGCCTCACAAGTCGCCTCGGTGGCCGTCCCAGCCCGCAGCTGCCCTGGGCCCCGCACTTGCCCTGCCGCCCGCCCCGCCGGAGGAGGCATGAGCAGCACGGCGACCAGGCACGCGCTCCCCGCCACACCCAATATGGCAAATGCTCCTCCGTAGCCAATGGCCCCGATGGACACTCCGGCAATGACCGGGCCGGCGATGTTGCCCGCGCCGATGAAGGTGTTGTATATCCCAAGGCGGCGCCCGACCGCTGCCCCCCGCATCTTGGTCACGTACGACTGCGACGACGGCCAAAACACCGCTCGCGACAGCCCCGTCAGCGTCTGGGCAGCGATTATCCAGCCCAGGCCACCGGCAATGTACATCGGGGCGGCGAGGGCCATGAGCAGGGCACTTATGCCCAGTACGACACGTTCGCCCCAGCGGTCAGCGGCCACGCCCCCGGGGATGCGCAGGAAAATCTGAAACACCGACGGGAAGGCGATCAGAGCACCGAGGACCGCCGGGCTAACCCCGGAGTCGTGCATGAAAAGGGGCGTGAGAGTCTGCAACATAAACAGGGACAAGTTGTAGAGAAACGAAACTGCAAGAATCCCGGTCATCCCTGTGGGGCCTCCCGCCTCCCTGCCACCAACGCCAGCTACAGCCCTACGCCCTGGCCCTACGCTTTCCGCAGCTCCCGGACCGCCTTGCTCAGCCGGTCCAGGCCCTCCTTGATAATGCTCCGCGGGCAGCCGAGGTTGATGCGCTGGAAGCCCTCGCCGCCCGGCCCGAACGCGTAGCCGTCGTCCAGGGCCAGCCTGGCCTTGTTGCGGATGAAAGTCTGCAGCTCCATCGGCCCGAGCCCCAGCCCGCGCATATCCACCCAGGCCAGATAGGTGCCTTCCGGCATGACGACTTTGAGCTCGGGCATCTCGGCTTCGACGCGCCCCATGAAGTAGCTCAGGTTGCCGTTGAGGTACTCCCTCAGCTGATCCAGGTAATCATCCCCGTGCTGGTACGCCGCCTCAAGCGCGGCGTACCCGAAGAGGTTTCCGCCGGGCATCCCGGCCCGCGAGCGCACATACTCGCGCCGCAGGTTGTCGTCGGGGATGATCACGTAAGACGTGCCCAGCCCGGCCAGGTTAAACGTCTTGCTTGGCGCCATCAGGGTAATCGTGCGCCGCTCGATTTCGGCGGAAAGGGTCGACGTGACGGTATGCTTCGCGCCCTTGAAGAGCAGGTCGCAATGGATTTCGTCCGAGATGATCAGGCAGTTGTTGCGCAGGCAGATTTCGGCCAGTGTGGCCAGCTCGTCGGGCTCCCAGACGCGGCCGACCGGGTTGTGGGGGCTGCAGAGGACGAGCATCCTGATGCGCGGCGACCGCACGGGAAAGGTAGTCACCGGCTTGAACAGCTCCTCCAGGCCCGTGAAGTCCATGCGGTAGCGGCCGTCCTCCTGCACGAGGGGGTTGCGCACGATCTGGCAGCCGGTGTTGGCCACCGCGCTGAAGAATGGGTAGTAGACCGGCGGTTGAACGACGACCTCGTCGCCGGGGTGCGCGAACGCCCGCATCACCGAGTACAGGCCGTTGACCACGCCTGCGGTGAAGACGATCCACTCACGCCTGATCTTCCAGCCGAAATGGCGGTGCGTCCGCTCGATGATGGCCTCGTAGAGCGAGCTCGAGGGGAACGTATAGCCGTAGATGGGATGCTCCGCGCGCCGCCTGACGGCCTCCACGACCGGCGCCGGGCACGGAAAATCCATGTCCGCGACCCACATGTCGAGGACATCCTCGCGTCCGAACATGGTCTGGTTCTGGTCCCACTTGGCGGAGTTGGTCCCCTTGCGCTCAATGACCTTGTCGAAATCGTACTTCACGGCCGCTCCTCCTCGACGCCCTGATTTATGCCCAAGTTGACGCCCTGCCGGCGCAGGGTGTCCAGAAGCGCGGCCGCCCTTGCCGCGCCCCGCTCGCCGTACTTCCGTGAAACGTGCTCGCTCCACCCGTACTCGTCGTACCCGACCGGGTCGTCGCCGCGGACCAGCGGGATCTTGGCATTGAGCTTGGCGTAGTAGCCCTCGCGGATGAGTCCCGCGTCCATGACCGCCATGGCCGCCGCCACCTGCTGCTCGCTGAGGTCCTGGTACTCCTCCCAGAAAAGGCAGTTGTCGAGGGGGATGCGCGGGCGCGCGGCGGGCCTTTCCGCGGGATAACCGAGCACCAGCCCGACCAGCGGGTAAACCCGCTTGGGCAGCTTGAACAGCGGGATCAGGTCCGCGGCGCGGAAAGGCGCGGCGCCGAGGAAACAGCTGCCCAGGCCCTCCGCCTCGGCCGCCAGCACGATGTTCTGGGCGGCGTACGACGCGTCCTGGATGCCCACGAACAGCATGCCGAGGTCGTCGGTGCGGTTGGTGCGCCCCCGGTAGGCGATGAACCTCTCCAGCTTGCGGAAGTCGATACAGACGAGCATGAACAGCGGCGCGCGCAGTACCAGCGGCCCGAACACGTCCGACAGCCGGCGCCGCTTCTCGGGGTCGCCCGTGACCACCAGCGAGTACATCTGGCCGGTAAAAGGCGCCTGCTGGCCCGCCCGAGCCAGTCGCTCGACGACCTCGCGCGGCACCTCGCGCGGCTCAAACTGGCGCACGGACGCGCGATTCATGATAGTTGCGACTGTGCCTGGGTCTATGAAAGTGCTATCGGTGCAACCAGTCTGGTGCCCTCCCAAGAAGCAATCCCCTCCGCCCGTCGGCATGCGAAAACCCTATGTGCGTTCTGCGCTGGGCTTGCCGTTACCTTCAGGCAGGGCGGGCGCCAGACGGCGAAGGTACGGAGCCTCCGCACGCCGAAACTGGCCAGGTACTCAGGTACTATTGTTCCCGAATGACCATTTCCACGGGAGGGGGAGGTCTTTGAAGGCAGGAGACAGCGCGCTCGGCTGGATCGAGCGCAACAGCGCGGCGCTCATCGAGCTGAGCGACAAGATCTGGGACTACGCCGAGGTGGGCCTGCAGGAGCTCAGGTCGGCAGCCGATCAGGAGCAATTCCTGCGCGCCCAGGGTTTCGAGGTCAGGAGCGGCGTGGCCGGGATGCCCAGCGCCTTCGTGGCCAGCTGGGGCAAGGGCAGGCCGGTGGTGGGTTTCCTCGGAGAGTACGACTCCCTGCCGGGGCTTTCGCAGAAAACTGTACCTGTCAAGGATCCGGTCCAGGCTGGAAAGCCCGGTCACGGGTGCGGGCACAACCTCCTCGGCGTGGCCGGCCTCGCGGGCGCCTGCGCGCTCAAGGCTGAGCTGGAGCTAAGCGGGCTTCCGGGCACGGTGCGGTACCACGGCAGCCCGGCGGAGGAAACGCTCGTCGGCAAGGTGTTCATGGCCAAGGACGGCATATTCGACGACCTCGACGTCTGCCTCGACTGGCATCCGGGAGCGGCCAATGTAGTTCGAAACGGCAGCTCCAACGCCATGAACTCGGTCAAGTTCACTTTCCACGGGCGCACCGCGCACGCCGCCGGCGACCCGCACCACGGGCGCAGCGCGCTCGACGCGGTCGAGCTTATGAACGTCGGCGCCAACTACCTCCGCGAGCACATCATCGAGAAGGCGCGCATCCACTACGTGATCACCGACGGCGGCGGCGAGCCCAACGTCGTCCCGGCCCACGCGCAGGTCTGGTACTACGTGCGGGCCCCGGAGCGCGCCCAGGTTGAGGAGATTTACGCGTGGCTCCGAGACATCGCCAAGGGCGCGGCCCTGATGACCCAGACCACGTTTGATGTGCGCCTTTTGGCGGGGTGCTACAACTACCTGCCCAACCAGTCGCTCAACCGCCTGCTGCACCGGACGATGGAGCAGGTCGGTCCGAACAAGTGGACCGAGGAGGAGCTCGAGTTTGCCCGCAAGATGAACGAGAGCTTCCCGGCCGGGCAGAAAGAGGCGGGCCTCCGTGCGTCCAAGGCGCCGCCGGAGGTGTTTAGCCAGCTGATCAACGATACCATCCTCCCCTACCGGGACGATGAGACGCCGGGCGGGGGTTCGACGGACGTCGGCGACGTTAGCTGGATCACCCCGACGGGGCGCTTCGCCGCGGCAACCGGCGTGCTCGGTCAGCCGGGACACTCATGGCAGGTTGCGGCGTGTTCTGGGATGAGCATCGGCCACAAGGGCATGCTCATGGCGGCTAAGATTCTGGCCCTGGCAGGACTCGAGCTGGCCACAAACCCGGAGGAGGTCAGCAAGGCCCGCGAGGAGTGGGCCGGGCGCACCAAAGACCGGCCGTACAAGACCCCGATCCCCGAGGGCATCACGCCGCCTCTCGACCAGCTGCCCAAGCACTAGCGAACACTCTAGCAAGGCGAGATGCGCAGATCCAGGAACGGAGGCGGCCTCTCTTGCTCAAAGACCTGGTGATCAGAAACCGGAGCTGCCGGCGCTTCAGCGAAAGCGAGGCCGTAGACCGGCAGACGCTGCTCAACCTGGTAGACCTGGCGCGCCTGTCGGCGACCGGCAACAACGACCAGCCGCTGAAGTACATCCTGTCGTGCCAGCCGGAGCGCAATGCCCTGATCTTCCCCCACGTGCGCTGGGCGCGGCACCTCAAGGACTGGGCCGGCCCACAGCCCGGCGAGCGGCCGGCGGCGTACATCGTGGTGCTGGGTGATAGGCAGGTCAAGGAAAGCTTCGGCTGCGACCACGGCATCGCCAGCCAGAGCATCCTGCTCGGCGCGGCCGAAGCCGGGCTTGCCGGCTGCATGATCGGCTCCGTGATGCGGGACGAACTGCGGACGGCCCTGGAGATCCCCGCCCGCTACGACATCCTCCTGGTGCTGGCCCTGGGCAAGCCGGCCGAGACCATCGTCATCGAGCCCCTGCCGCCGGACGGCAGCACGGGGTACTGGCGTGACGAGCACGGCGTGCATCACGTGCCGAAACGGCCCCTGGCGGACCTGATCGTGGGGTAGCAGGACTGGATCAGAGGCCAGAAGAGACTAACTAGCCGGGGATCCACGGTCCCTGGAGCCGGCCCGGGCGGATGACCCGGGCCGGCTTTGCTGTGCCGGCAAGGATTGAAGGATTGCTTGAGAGCCTCGCAACGGCCCGCAACGAATGACCGCGCCAATCACACCATGTTTTACCTGGCCTTTTACACAGGATTCGCATATGCCCACGTGCAATTGGTTCGTTCACTCGAAGGAGGCCAGCTTTCGTCTAGCCGGGCTTTCGTTGAGGTTTAGCATTCCCTTTCATTGAGGAGGTATCTGCTGTGGTTTTGCCGGCGCGGAAGTACCGCCACTATATGCTGGCAGCATCGCTGGCGCTGATTCTGGCGCTTGTCATCGGCCCGGCTGCGCCGGCCTTCGCGGCGCAGGCCGGCAAGGGCCAGCGGTACATAGTGGTGCTCAAGGACACCGTCGAAATTGACGAGGCGGTGCGGGGCCTCGGCGCGCAACACGGCCTCGCGATGGGGCACGTTTTCCGCAACGCTCTGCGCGGATTCGCCGCCACGGTGCCGCCGGGCCGTCTTGCGGCGCTCGCGCGCGACCCGCGCGTCGCTTTCGTCGAGCCGGATCTGGAGGTAAGGATCGCGGCCGAGATGCGCACGGGCGTCGACCGGGTGGATGCGGACCGGCACCCGCTGTTCGAACTCGGCAAGGCGGTTGACGTGGACATCGCCGTACTCGACACCGGCATCGACCCGGCCCACCCCGACCTGAACGTCGTGGGGGGCGTTTCATTTGTGCCGGGGGTTTCCTCATACGCCGATGACCACGGACACGGCTCCCACGTGGCCGGCATCGCCGCCGCCAAGTACAACGGCAGCGGCGTGGTCGGCGTGGCGCCGGGCGCCCGGCTCTGGGCAGTCAAGGTGCTCAGCAGCAGCGGCAGCGGATCCATGTCCGACATCATCAAGGGCATTGACTGGGTGACGCAGCGCGCGGCAACGATCGAGGTCGCCAACATGAGCCTCGGAACGACCGGCCGCAGCGATGCGCTGCGGGCTGCGCTCCAGCGTAGCGTGGCCGCCGGCGTGGTGCACGTCGTCGCCGCCGGCAATTCGGGCCGGGACGTCTACGGCGCCGATGGCACGTTTGGAACCAGCGACGACTTCATCCCGGCCTCATACCCCGAGGTTGCCGCGGTTTCGGCACTGTCGGACACCGACGGCCGGCCGGGCGGGGCCGGTTACGGCACGAGCGCCGGACCTGACGACACAATCGCGACGTTCAGCAATTTCGGCAGAAACGTCGTTGCCGGCAATCCTGTCAAATCCCCGGGCGGGCCGATCGACGTGGCCGCCCCAGGAGTCGGCATCTACTCAACCTGGATGAAAGGCGGCTACAAAACGGCCAGCGGCACATCCATGGCCTCGCCGCACGCCGCCGGGGTGATCGCCCTGTACATGGCGTACAACAACATCAGACCCAGCAGCGCGGCCAGCGTGTACGCGGTCCGGCAGGCGGTCATCGACGCGGGCCAGCCTCAGAGCCAGTGGCGCCCGGACGGCAACACACGCGATCAGGATGCCAACCGTGAGCCTCTCGCGTACGCGGGTCAGGCTGCTTCGCAGCCGCCTTCGCAGCCGCCTTCACAGCCACCGCCGCCGCCGCCCGAGCCGGCGCCCGCGGTGAGCGTTAGCCCAGGCACTCAGACCGGATGGGCGTTTGCGGGCCAGAGCGCGAGCTACGATTTCATCGTCAAGAATACGGGCGGCGCGGCTGCCGTCTTCACGGCGTCAACCTCGGGTGCCTGGGCGTCATCCGCCAGCCCGACCAGCGTGAGCCTGGCTGCGGGGGCCTCGGGGGAGATCAGGGTGACCCATACCGTTCCGGCCCAAACCGCCCCCGGAATCAGCAGTACTGATAAGCTGACGGTTTCTGCGAACGGCGTCTCCGCGGTTGCGGACTTCACCACCACGGCCCGCGGATACGGGGTCACGGTGACCCCCGCCAACCAGTCGGGCAGCGCCGCCCCCGGCGGAACGGCTACGTACACTTATGCGGTCAAAAACACAGGCACCGAAAGCGATACCTACACCTTGACGGCTACGGCGACGGCCTGGACCGCGAGCGCAAGCTCAGCGTCAGTCACCCTTGCGGCCGGGCAGAGCGCCAGTGTCACCGTCACCCACTCGGTGCCCGGAGCGGCGGCCGGAGGAAGTGACAGCGGCACCCTCAGGGCGTCGTCGAACGGCGGCGGGGGCGGCGGCACCGGGGGCGAGACCGCGACTGTGAGCGCGACGGCGGGCTTTACGACGACGGCCCAGTCAAGCACAAACGCGGGCCTCAACGTCAAGATCACCATGACCGGCTCTCCAGGCGGGATCGCTCAAATCGTCGTCACGGTGACCGACAGCGCCGGCAGGCCTGTGCCGTCGGCGTTTGTCTCCCTCAGCATGCGGACGGCGACGCGGCTGTACAGCGGCTCAACGTACACGAACAGCTCCGGCGTCGTGAGGGCGCAGGTCTGGACCTACAGCAACGACTACTTCCCGTGGACCATCAAGGCCGACGCGAGCAAGAACGGCATCAAGGGGAGCAGCACGATCGTGTATCCTGCGCCGTAAAACGATACGGCCGCAGCAGCTATGACCAGCCATAGCCCAGCCCGTGGCCCAATGGATGGCTTGGCGGACGAGGACCCGGCGCAAACCGCGGGGTCCTCGGTTTCTTTCAACCCCCAGAGCCGACCGCGCTATCACCCATATATTCCCATGTGTGCTAGAATAGTCACACCAGGGGATAGGGAGGTCGGCGTCCAGTATGAGAATTCCCGACCACGTGTTGCATGAACTTCAGAAGCAGCCGCAGCTTACTTTCACGGATCGCTCAGTGTACCTTTGGTGTTTCATCTACCAGCCCAGGACTGTCCGAGAGGCGGCAACAAAGCTTCGCCTCCCGTGGCGATCCGTCGCCACGGCGTGTGACAGCTTAGCTGCGACGGAATGGATGACATTCGTGACCATGGCCAAGGCTCGGCGGCCCGTTCCGCTTACCCCCCTGCGGTGCCAGTCAGCCTTGGCGCTGCAGTTGGAGAAGAACTACGCACAAGCGCCAAATAAGGGCGAGTTCCTGATGAAAAGCCACCTCGACCTGCGGATCCAAAGCGACCAGTTCGTCGACAACGCCCGCCCAGAGTTCCTGACAAGGAAGACGACAGACCAGCCCCTTGAGTATGACCGTTTCTACACACACCTGGCCGTGGCGTTCGAGTTCAACGGCTCACAGCATTTCCTCGCGACGCAGGCGTTTGGAGACGAGCAGGCACAGAAGGAGATCATTGAAAGGGACCTCATCAAGGAGTCACTAAGCAGGAACGCTGGCGTGAGACTGATTGTGGTGACAGCTGATGACCTTCGGCCGGGCGTGTTCGAGAGACTTCTGCCCGACGATCTTCCCCAGTACCACGTGGACGAGGATGGCCCCTACTACCAGGCGCTAGCCAGGATCAGCACAGCATATGCCGACAAGACGGGCAGGCAGGTCAGGCAGCAGCAACGGGCTCGGGCTGGTGCTCGAGGATAGATAATGGACTTTCAAGTCACAGGGCAGCCGCCTGCCGATGGTCCACGTCGGGTGCGGTTGTGCGTCACAGCTCAATCGCCGCCGCCGCGTTGGGCTCTGGCGCACAATCCTGGCCCGCCGATTAGTCCTCCACGCTCAATACCGACGCGTGCCGCGCCGCCTGCCGGTACGCTTCGCCGGGATCCTGCCCTGCGGCGGGCATCGGCAGTACTCCCAGGAAGTAGCCCCGCTCAGGCCGGACCGGAGCGTCGGCGGGCACGACCATGCCCGAACCCGCCCCGCCCGTTCCGGGCTTTGCCCCCCGGCCGGCACAGCCGGCAATGCCGGCCACCGCAAGCGCCGTTACCAATGCCAGAGCCAGTACCCCGACGAGCCGTCTTGTCGAAACCCACTCCCGACACCGCATCGTCGCAGCCCCCCACGGCGACCGGCTAGACCACCGCGGCTGCCACCAGCGTAATGGTGCCCCGGTGCCTCCTATTTGTTCGCCAACTGGTGGAATGGCGGCTTGAAGCCATCGGGCATCGCGCAGCGGTAGGCCTTGCCGCCCGTGCGGCGCGCAAATTCCTCCCTCGCCGCCGCCAGGGTGGCCGGATCAGTCAGCAGCACCAGGCCCGCCTCGGCAAGCACTTTGGCCGCCTGGAGCATCCCCGCGTGCCCGATGCCCATGCCGGACTGCGCCGCAAACTGCCACGAATGCCCCGGCGTGCCTATAGCCGAGCAGGCCATGCCAAACTGGGCCGTCGGGCAGCACCAGCTGGTGTCGCCCACATCGGTCGACCCGCGCGGCTGCGCCGCCGCCTCCACCCGCGGCACCACCGTGTCGTTGAGCAACTGACCGCCGAGCTCCTCCGGCACCGCCGCCGCGCCCTCGAACGCCGCCGCCAGGAAGGCCTCCCTCTGCCCTGGCCGGAACGACTCGCTGAGCTTGCGCGCAAACTCGCGCTCGGCCTCGCCAAATCGCGGCGGGCCGACCCTGGCCATGCACTCGGCAAGCACTTTCTCCAAAGTGGTGTTGGGCAGCAGCTCCCAGATCGCATCCAACAGCTCGATGTCGCACTCGGTCTCGGTCATCTCGGCCGCCCCGCGCGCGCACCGTATCACCCGCTGGTAAAGCTCATCGACCATCCCGCGCTGCGGGGCGCGCACGTAGTACCAGACCGTCGCCGTCGCCGGCACGACGTTGGGCTGTCCTCCGCCGTTGGTGATGACATAATGCACCCGGGCCTTGGCCGGCATGTGCTCGCGCAGGAACTCAACGCCCAGGTTCATGAGCTGCACCGCATCAAGCGCGCTGCGGCCGTTGTGCGGATCGGCGGCGGCGTGTGCCGTGCGGCCGCGGAAGGTCACGTTCATGGAGTCCACGGCCAGCGACGCGGCGCTCCGGACGAAGTTGAGCGGCCCCGGATGCCAGGTCAGGCAGGCGTCGCAGGCCGTGAAAA
This sequence comes from Bacillota bacterium, assembly GCA_030691505.1. Classification (GTDB taxonomy): domain Bacteria; phylum Bacillota; class Sulfobacillia; order JAUYEG01; family JAUYEG01; genus JAUYEG01. Next base: position 30,773 of record JAUYEG010000038.1, read on the forward strand.
GGCCCTCGCGGGCCATGTGGGCCTTGCCGCCGAAGTTCTCCTCGGCCGGGCAGCCGAAGTACTTGATGGTCCCCGTCAGCCCCCTGGCCTCCATCTCCCGCTTGAGGCCGATCACGGCGCCAAACGCGCCGGCCCCCAGCAGGTTGTGGCCGCAGCCGTGCCCCGCCGAGCCAGGGGACAGCTCCTCGCGCAGCGGCAGCGCCTTCTGGGACACTCCGGGCAACGCGTCATATTCTCCGAGGAAACCGATCACCGGGCGGCCCTCGCCCCAGGTTGCCTCGAGCCCCGACGGCATGCCGCCCGCGCCCAGCCTGACGTCGAAACCCTCCGTCCGCAAGGCGTCGGCCAGGTATTGGGCCGACTGCTCCTCGTGCAGGCCGACCTCCGCCAGCGCCCAGATGCGGTTGGAGACGGCCGTGATGGTGGCGGCCTTTTCGTCGATGTAGTTGCCCGCGACCTCGGCCTGCAAGATCCTCACTCCTGTCGTTACTGTCGTTCCCATATGGGCCAAGGTGCCTCACGAGGAAATCTGCCCCAGCGAACGCAGGGCTTGACGCAGGAACGCCGAATTGAACCTCTCAGCATTTGCCCGTGGCCCACGCCCGCGGTCCCGGCCCGAAGGGGGGCATCCACGATGGACAGCCTTATCCCGTTTTCCCCGGTGAGGGTTGAAAGACTTCGTCGGCGCGCCCAGAAAGCCTGCCCTGTCTGCGGAGATGCACCCGAGGGGTGGAGCAGGGCGGACGCGGACTTCGGGCCCCTGCTGGCTGCTTTTCCCCCGCTTGCGCTGAGGGACGGCTTCGCGCTGTGCGGTTACAGGTTTATGGCGGGGGCCAACGGAAACGCGGTCATCTGGGCCTTACCCGTCGGAGGGGGCGCGGCCCCGGACCCCGTGCACTGCATGACGGGTGTGGAGGGTATCGGGGGTGTGGAGGGCGTGGAGGCCCAGCCCGCCGGCGTTGCCCGCCCTGCCCGCCCGCGGCCGCCGGGGGCGGTGCCTGTCCCCGAAGCGCTCCACGGCGACGGCTCACCGTGGTCTTACCTGTGCGCCTCCATCCTAATCCGCGAGTTGGGCGACTTCGGGGCCGTCTCGCACGGGAGATGGTGGGGCACTCATGTAATGCTGTGCGCCGACCCGTGGACGGGTGGTGCACAGCCCTCGGCCCGGCGTGCCCAACGTGCCCGGCGGACCCCAGACCCGCTGAGCTGGCCCGGCCGCGGGCGCGAGGAGTGGTGCTGGCTGGCGGCACCTCCCGACGATTGGAGGCCGGCCTACCGTGTGGACGGCGACGGCAGGCCTGCTGTGTCGTTCTACACCTACAGCGGCCTCGGCCGCGAAACAATCTACCGTCATGACGACACCTACGTGCCTGGCTCCTATGTTTTCAGCCCGACCGTAAGCAGCGTGGCCGAAGGGGGCCCCGGTTTCTTCTTCTAGCGTGCGTGGGGCGCGAGTCCGCCCCGACTGGCTCCGGCCTGCGCAGCCCGCGCGTCAGGCCAGCGGCTCGCGGAAGCTCTGAACCTCCAGCCGGTATCCCTCCGGGTCCGTGGCCAAGAAACCGTATACTCCGATCCCCTCGTGCAGCTTGGGTGCAATCAACCCCGCGACCCCGGCTGCGGCAAGCCTGGCGTGCCAGACGTCGACCTGATCGTCCTCAACGACAAACGTGAGCATCACGGGCTTGTCCGCCGCAGCGCGCAGCGAACCGCGGGTTTCATCAACCAGGCCGACATAAGCCGAGGGAGACAAAGCGAGGATCTTGGCCCAGCCCTGATCGCGGACGAGGCGCAGCCCCATCACATCCCGGTAGAAAGCATGGGCCGCGGCAAGGTCGCGGTAGTAGAAGAAGGTGATCCCGGCCTTGATCGTCATCCTGATGCACCCTCCGCCATCGCGGTCTGCGCCCCTGCCGACAGCACCCGGACGATGCGCTCGAGGGCCCACTCCAACTCCTCTTCGGTGATGACCAGGGGCGGCGCAAAGCGGATGACGTTCTCGTGGGTCTCCTTGGCCAGCACGCCTTCGCGCATGAGGCGCTCGCAGTACGGGCGCGCGGCGGTGTCCAGCTCGACACCGACAAACAGCCCGCGCCCGCGCAGCTCGACGATATGCGGATTGCGGACGGAGGCGCGCAGCCGGGACAGGAAGACTTCACCGAGCCGCAGCGACCGCTCCGCCAGATTCTCCTGCTGCAGGACCTCGATCGACGCGATGCCCACGGCGGCGGCCATCGGGTTTCCGCCAAATGTGGAGCCGTGCGAACCGGGCTCGAACACGCCGAGGATGTCGTCGTCGGCCGCGACGACCGATACCGGGTAGACGCCGCCGCCCAGGGCCTTGCCGATGATGTACATCTCGGGGACAACGCCCTCCCAATCGCAGCAGAACATCTTCCCGGTCCGGCCGAGGCCGGTCTGGATCTCGTCGGCCAGGAACAGCACGTTATTGCGCCGGCAGAGTTCATAGGCCTCCTGGACGAAACCGGCCGGAGGTATGCGTATCCCGGCCTCGCCCTGGATCGGCTCGACCATGAAAGCGGCCGTCCGTTCGTTGATCGCCGCCCTGAGCTCGCCGATGTCGCCGTACTTGATGATCCGGAAGCCGGGCGTCAGGGGCCCGTAGTCGGCACGGTAAGCCTCGTCGGACGAAAAGGAGACGATCGTGGTGGTGCGGCCGTGGAAGTTGCCCTCGCACACGATTATCTCGGCCTGGTCGGCGGGGACGCCCTTGATCCGGTAGGCCCAGCGCCGCGCCGCCTTGATCGCGGTCTCGACGGCTTCGGCCCCGGTGTTCATGGGCAGGACCTTTTGCTTGCCGGTGATCTCGGCAACCTTGGCGTAGAAAATGCCCAGCTTATCGTTATTGAAGGCGCGCGACGTGAGGGTACAGAGGTCGGCCTGATCCTTGAGGGCCTGCACGATTCTGGGGTGCCGGTGCCCGTGGTTGAGCGCCGAGTATGCGCTCAGCATGTCCATGTACTTGCGGCCCTCGGGATCCCAAACCCACACTCCCTCGGCCTTGGCGATAACCATCGGCAACGGTTTGTAGTTCCTGGCCCCGAAGTGTTCAGTCTGTCGGATGATCTCCTCTGTGCGGGGCATTGCATTCACGCTCCTTCCTGGCTCACATGCCGGGATCGGGCTTGACCGGTGAGGCGCGACACACCTTCACTGACTCATTACGCCGCGACCCGTGCGACGGCTACTGGTCGCATCCGCCGCCATACATCGATGCATAATGGTTCTTCTCCGGTGTCGAAAACCCTCGTTGCGTAGGCAGACATCACCATCGGCCGGCTCTACCTGCACCTCAGCAAGGCCAGGGCAAGCGGCTAGGTGGGGCCGTCCCCGGCTGATGGGGGCGTGTCCGCTGGCAAAGGCACCCGCGCCAGTTCTTCGACGACCTCCACCAGATCGTCAACCATTGCCGCCAGGAGCGCCCGTCCTTTCTCGGGGGTTGCCAGCGTCGCATCACCGTGTATGCCGCTGGCCGTGATCATGTCGGGGGGCCCGTGGGGGCCGGGCACCATGGGACCGTAGAGCGTGGCCAGGGGCGGACGGCTGCGGCCGGTCTCGAACGGCGCTGGCTTGGTCATCACCTCGCACGGCGCCAGGGCCATGTCGACCAGGTCGGGGCGCACGGCGAGCATGAGCGAGGTTTCGGATTCGCCGGCATGCGTGCCTGCCTGCTCTTCCCTGAGGTGCGCCCATATCGCTGCGCCAAGTTCACGGGTCATCGCGACTCGCACCCCCAACTCACTGGCCAGTTCACGGCACATGTGATCCAGCGGCCCAGTCGTTGACACCCCTGTGTTGAGCACCAGAAATCGCCGCCAACCCTGCCGGGCCAGCGATCGCACGATATCGCCGACATAGTGGGCAAACGTCTCCGGCCCAACGGACACGCTGCCCGGCCAATCCACGAAAGCCGGATAGTACCCGTAGTTGACGACCGGAAGGCAGATCACCCGGACCCGCTGCGCGAGCTCGCGGCGGAGAGCCTCGGCCACGAAGAAATCGGTGCCAAGCGGCAGATGGGGGCCATGCTCCTTTGTTGCCGCACCCACCGGCACGACCACAACGAGATCCTCCGCCATCAGGCTCTGAGCGCTGGTCCAGGACACGGTCTCCAACAGCACACCACGCACTCGGCTTCACCATCCTCTGCCTATAACACGCGAGGTTCAAGTTCCGGTCGTGGGCGGGCCGTACCTGCAGGCTGCCCCACCGACAATCTACCGGCAGGCAAAGAAAGCGTAGTTTATGGTGTGATTAATATATGTGATATAACATATTGACTTCTCTGAAGTGGCTTATTATAATGCGAGATCAGGTAAGACCATGCAGGGGAGGTACGGTATAGATGAAGCGCATCGAGGTCCGTCACGGTGGTCAAGTCAATCAGGCAGTGATCGATTTGCTCGTCGAGGCCGGTGTGGATGTGGTGCGTCTGCGGCCGCTGATCGTGGACACGGACAACAGACTGTCAGATCTCAACGTCGTGCTGGCCGCGGCCAAGATGCTCTCCGACGTCAGCGGTGTGCTTGTCTACCCGCACCGGGATGTAAACGCGGTCTTTGATCTGGTCGCAGTGGACTAGAAACCGGGGACCTGACGCCGCGCAGGCCTCATCCTAGAGGTCGACGTGGAGAACGCCGCCCGATCCGGAAAACAGAAAACCCCGCGACCCATGTAGCCATGGACTCGCGGGGTCTTCTTTTCCCCATGGGCAGCTGGCCAATGCCAAGCACCCCGGACAGACTGCAACAACTACTTGACATCATGCCAAGTGTCCTTTACATTTCCCTTGGGAGGTGTTTGAGCGTGCAGGACAACTACCGGCTCGTCAACCGGCTACGGGTTGCCAGGGCCGAGCTCAACCTGTCGCAGGAACAGCTTGCCGCAATGGCCGGCGTCACACGTCAGACGATAAGCTACATCGAGACTGGCCAGTACTCACCCTCGACCAAGCTCGCGCTGATCTTGGCCCTAAAACTGAGCAAGCGCGTTGAAGACCTCTTTTACCTGGAGGAGGAGTCATCCAAATGATGTCACAGAAGGCCGTGCGTACTGTGGAAAGAGACGAGCGGACCGAGGCCGTGGAAAACACCAGCTATCGCTGGGGATACGTCGTTGCCAACTTCGGCATTCTGCTGGCCGTGCTCCGTCGCTCCTACTACCTAAGCGATGCGTCCTGGGACCTGATGGCCATCGTGCTTGCCAGCGGCCTCATCGTCACAGTTATACAGGTAAGAGGACGGATTTTCGGCCGGGTGTGGGTGCGGTCACGGGTCCTCGCCGTGGTCATTGCGGCCGTGGTAGCCGCCCTTATCGCAGCCGCATACCTGCGCCGCTAGCCGCGGCGTATGACCCCGCGCCGGCGAGCCTCCGGTAAGGCAAAGGCGAGCCTCCGGTAAGGCAAAAAAGAAAACCCCGCGACCCATGTAGCCACATGGACTCGCGGGGTTTGTTTTTGGTGTCGAGGGCGGGACTTGAACCCGCACGGGTCTCCCCATACGCCCCTCAAACGTACGCGTCTGCCAGTTCCGCCACCTCGACAAAGGCCCATCGTGCTTACCATCGTGCTTATTCAACATCACCGCAGGAGCCGTTGCCAGCCCCTGCGGTGCTCTTCTCTGGTGCCGAAGGTGGGATTTGAACCCACACAGGCGTTCGCCTACGGCGCCCTGAACACCGCGTGTCTGCCAATTCCACCACTTCGGCTAAACCGGGCGCGACAACCCGCGTCGCGCAAGCACGATAATAGCACATGCGTCATACGGGCACAACAGCCAAGCAAGCCGCCGACGCCGAGTAAGCTGGTAAGCAAGTTCTAGGCATCGCCCTGCGCCGCCGTCGTTGTCTTTTGGTGAGTTGGTTTGTTCTGGTACAACCGGCCGTCCGCGACCTGCAACAGCCGCGTGAGCGTCGCGCCGTCGTCCGGCCAGACAGCGACGCCGGCGGAGAATCCGAGGCGAACCTCCATCTCCTGTCCGACGCCCTGAATCGCTCCCCGCAGGCGATCCTCGACGCGCATGGCGTCTTCCTCGCCGCCCTTGACAAGCACCGCGAACTCGTCGCCGCCGTAGCGGATGACCACATCTTCCTTACGCAGCGCCCCCTGCGTGGCCTGAGCCACGGCGCGAAGGACCTCGTCGCCCCGCACGTGCCCGAACTGGTCGTTGACGCTCTTGAAACCATCAAGGTCCAGCAACAAGAGCGCAAACCGCTCGTCGCGCGCCGCGCTGTGCTCAAGAGCCCTCTGCAGGGTACGCCGGTTCATCAGCCCTGTCAGCGGATCTATGTCGGCGAGGCGCACCAGCTCCTCGCGCCGTGCGGACTCGTGTCCGATGATGGCGTCAACACCGTAGGCCTGGGCCCACGTCAGGTGCAGCACGGCCAGCGGGGCGAGCAACTCGCGGAAGGACACCCCCGACCTCGCCTCGTACGCAATCGAGAGAACCATCAGAGCGCTGCACGCAGCCGCAACCCGGTAGGCCGCGCCGTGGCCGAAACTGAGCCCGTAGGCGAAAACCGGCACCAGGTACACGAATGCAAACGGGCCCGCTACCCCGCCCATCGCTTGAACGAGACACAGGCACAGCGCAAGGCCGAGCGCGGCGCTCAGGAACTCAAGCTGCCGCCTCGCGCGGGGCCCGAGGTGAGCCTGGAACACGTACAGCGCCAGCAGGACAACCAGCGCCGCAACGACGACGATCCCCCACGACCAGGGCGAGCGCCCATAGCGCAGTATGGCCGCTCCCAGCACAAGCGCTCCCGAGCCGACGGCTACGCGGATGCGCCCGAATATGCGCCACCCCTCGGGGGCGCCGTCGCGCATCCCAACCGCAGTCCTGGAGCCCTGTCCCGGACTTGTCAACCCCGCCCCGCACTCCCCTCCGAAACGCGAATGCCGCATGCCGTGTGCCATGTGCCATGTGCCATGTGCAAACCTCGAACGCCCCTCGCGGGTGCGAGGACTTCCTTGTTTCGCCGTGAGGACGAGCACCCCTGCCGTCGCGACACCTTTTCGAAACCGGTGATTTAGGACGTGTGCCTTGTCAAGTCCAGGTGCCCTAATATACTATTAAGGTGACCCTAAATCACAAGTCGGTTTGGATGTCAGGAGGCGTGTGGCTTGACCGCAAGTGCCAGCATCCAGGAATACCTTGAGGCTCTATACAAGCTGACGGGCGGGGATGCCGACCACGTCGTATCCACCACCGAGCTTGCGGCGCAGATGTCGGTTTCGGCCCCCTCAGCAAGCGAGATGCTCAGACGGCTCGAGCACCTCGGCCTGGTCGCCTACCTCCCGTACCAGGGCGCGAGCCTGACGCGGCGCGGCGTCGACGAGGGTTCGCGCGTGGTGCGCTATCACCGGCTCTGGGAACGCATGCTGGTCGATGCCCTTGCAATGAGCTGGGACGAGGTGCACGACGAGGCGTGCCGACTCGAGCACGCGACCTCGCCGCGCCTCGCGGAGGCCCTCAGCCGGTTTCTGGACCACCCCACGACCTGTCCGCATGGCTACGCCGTTCCGGCTGAAACCGATCGGCCGCACGCGTCGGACCAGGAGGATCCTTCGGTGGCGCTGCTGGACGCGCCCACAGGTTTCAGCGGGCATGTCGTATCGGTTGCCGAGGAACCCGAGCTTCTCAAGTACTGCGCCGGTGTAGGGCTGGTCCCCGGAGCGCGCGTAGAGGTGGTGCACGTACACCCCCTGGACGAGCTGGTCGAGGTCGCGGTTCGCGATATCCCCGCCGCTTCATCGGGCGGGGATGGGGACAAAGGCGGGAGCGGAAAAGGGAGCCGAAGCGGAGGCAGGCTGACCGTGGGCGCGCGGGTCGGCAGGCTCGTTCGCGTGGTAGGCGACGCAGGCATCGAATCACATCCCTAGGCCGTTTGTGTACAGTGCTGTACGGGGTCTAGGGCAGTCACGACGAGATCGGCCCGGCCTTGGCGCCGGGTCTGGGAGGATGCGACAATGCCGCGGACCATACTGACCAATCTGGACAGGCTGCCGGCCGGATGCGAGGCCCTGGTGGAGAGGATATCCGGGGCCGGGGCGCTGGGCGGTTTTGGGCGGCGGGGACATCGCGGCGGATGGCGGCACGGCGGCAGCGGTGGCCAGGAGTTCGCGTCAGCCGTTGAAGAAAGACTGGCGGCGTTGGGCTTTGTCCCCGGTGCGCGGTTGGCCGTGCAGTCCAACTACGGGCGCGGCCCGGTCATCGTCACCATCCGCGGCGCGCATGTAGCAGTTGGACGCGGGCAGGCGCATAGGATTCTGGTGCGGCCATCGTGGCCGGGCATACCGGAAGGAACGGCGACAGCAAAGCCGCTCAGCAAGACCGAGAGGCCGGTGGGAGGAGAATGACCAGCATGCGCGCGACCGCCCACATCGCCCTCGTCGGACGGCCCAACGTCGGCAAGAGCACGATCTTCAACGGTTTCACGGGGGCCTCGCAGCATACCGGCAACTGGCCGGGCAAGACCGTCGAGCTCGCCGAGGGCATCATGCGCCTCGCCGGAGGACAAGCCGTGCGAGTCGTGGACCTGCCGGGGACCTACAGTATCGGCACGGAACGCTCGCGGCGCAGCGCGACGCTGGGAGTCGATGAAGTCGTCGCCCGTGATTACGTGCTCGACCAGCGCCCCGACCTGCTCATCGCGGTGGTCAACGCGTCGGCCCTGGAACAGGATCTCTACCT
>JAUYEG010000070.1 GCA_030691505.1 Bacillota bacterium
GCTGTAAGCCCGGCCCCAATCCGAGCCCAAGCGGCAGTTGCACGCTTGACCACACGCGGCCTGCGCCACCCGGCACCATTGTCCCCGCGGTCGCCCGCGGGTTTTGCTGTGCCTCTGTCGGTTGTGGCCAACCGGGGGTCACCCGCCGAAACCTCGAGATCCCCCACCTCGTCAACTCCGCCGCCGCAGCAGGCGGAGTTCCGGCGCTTGCCAACCTACCTATGCGATTCCTCCGCTGTCGAGCCAGCCACCCGGCCGACGATCCTCAGTCACTACGTTCCTTCGAATCAATCATATGCGGTCCGGGGGTCAGGGCACCACCTGCCTTTGCTGCCTTCGCGCTCCAGTACAGTCCTCGCGCCCGATCGCCTCGACGAGCTCGTCCGCCAAACGCTCGGCGACCTCCGCCTGACGCGCCTCGACCATCACCCGCATCACAGGCTCGGTCCCCGAAGGACGCAGCACAACCCTGCCCATCGAGCCCAGCGACCGTTCCGCCTCCCGCACGGCCTCCGCCACCCGCGGCTGACCCGCCACCGCCGCAAGGGCCGCGCGGCTCTCTACCCGAACACTGCGCTGCGCCTGCGGGAAACGTTCGAACTTCCCCGCCGCCTCCCCGAGGGTCTGGCCGCGCCGCGCCAGCACCTGCAGGAGCTGCACCGCGGTGATCAATCCGTCCCCCGTGGTGTGGTGCTCGAGGAAGATGATATGCCCGGACTGCTCGCCGCCCACCGCAAGCCCTTCCCGGCGCATCGCCAGGTACACCTGCCTGTCGCCCACCGGCGTCCGTACCACGCGACCGCCCGCCGAAGCGAGCAGCAGGTCAAGGCCCATGTTGCTCATCACTGTGGCCACGATGCCCCGGCCCGGCAGGGCATCTCTCTCCAGCATGTCGCACGCGACGATTGCGAGCAGATCATCGCCGTCGAGGACGCGTCCGCCGCCGTCAACCGCCACCACGCGGTCCCCATCCCCGTCAAAGGCCAGCCCGAGGTCGTAACCGCAGTCGACCACCGCGGCAGCCACGCTCGCAGGATGGGTCGAGCCGCAGTCGGCGTTGATGTTGCACCCGTCCGGCGAGGCCGCGACCTCGCGGACTTGGGCGCCCAACCGCTCCAGCGCTTCCCGGGCGAAACCGGTTGTCGCCCCGTTGGCGCAATCGACCACAACCCGCAGCCCGTCCAGCCTCACCGCCACCGTGCCAACCACGTGCCGCAGATAGAGCTCCCGGCCATCCGGCTGGGCCAGCGCGCGCCCCACGGCGCATCCACCAGGCCGTGGCACGCGGTCTTGACGTGTCGTGGCGTGGGCGGCGATCTCATCTTCGACTTCGTCGCTCAGCTTTGTCCCGTCGGCCCCGAAGAACTTGATGCCGTTGTCCTCATAGGGATTGTGGGACGCCGAGATGACGACTCCGCCGGCTGCGGCCAGCGAGCGGGTCAGACACGCGACGCCGGCGGTCGGAAAAACACCGAGGTCAATAACGTCCACGCCGGCGGACATCGCTCCCGCCGCGACCGCGGCGCCTAGCAACGGGCCGGATACCCGCGTATCGCGGCCGAGGACGACCCGCGGCCGCCCCTGCGCTCCCCAAGCCGGCTCGTTCGCCGCCCCTGCTGCCCGGCCCCCAAGAACGTGCGCGCCCGCTCGCCCCAGGGCCAGTGCGAGCTCGGCGGTCAGCACGGTGTTGGCAGTCTCGCGGACGCCGTCCGTTCCAAAGGGCCTGTGCACGCCCTCACCGCCACTGCCGCCGGTGTCCATGTCCGCGCTCACAGCGTCTCCAGCACCGCCTTGACCTCCACGGGAGCGGAGGATTTCAACGTGAGCTCTTGCGGCAGCACGATGGTCAGGCGGACCTGATGGGTACCGGCGGCCAGCCCGGCCAGGCTGGCTCTGACCTCGATTTCAGACACATCGAGAGCGGCCAGGGCGCTGCGCGGCCCGGAAACGGTGAGCGCAACGAACTGGGGCTCAAGGCGGGCACGCAGGTTGGGACCGAGATCGGTCATCTTGATCGGGACCTCGCCCAATTCGCGTTCCTCCGTGACCTCGGTGACGGGCACGGTGACATGGACGAGCACCGGTTCGACCTTGTCCACTCCCTCAGGCACCAACAACAACACATCCCGCTCCACTGTCCCCGTGGCGCCCTCGATGTCGATCGGATGGGTCCAGAGGTATCTCAGGACATCGCCGACCGTGCTCTGGGCCCACATCCGTGCTTCAGCCGGCACCACGACCGCCTCTCCCTGAACGTATCCTGCGGCCGGCCGGCCCTGCAGATTCGCCCGCACCGAAACCTGGCGGGCGGGCGGCAGGCGCACTATCGACACCTGAACGTCAACGGTCGAGGGGGTCACGGTTACGCCCTGCACCTCAGCCCCTTCGGCGTTGACGGGCCTGACCACGACGGTGCGGGCGATGGTCTGGGTGGCGCCGGAGATGTCCACCTTGGCCACGACGTGCGACACGAGCTGCACGGCACTTCGCGGGCCCTCGACGTACAGGTCCGTCGGGCGTGTCTGGTGGTCTTTCATTGCATGGTCGGTCCCCGGCGAACCGAGCGTGTAGATCGCGACCGGGACCTGCCGGTTGTCCCACGCGTCGATGTCAACCGGGAGGTTGTCCGGCGCTATTGGGCCGATGATGATGCCCTCGGGGCCCTCAACGCTCACCGTGAAGGTGCTGCGGCCGAGGCCCGCCCCCCGCAGGTCGACGAAGGCGGTGAAACCGTCGCGCGACAGATGGCGGACAAGGTCGCTGCGCCCGCGCACCGTGACGTTGACGCTCGCCGGGCCGGACAGCAGGACGAGACCCGAAGCGAGGTTGCGGTACTGCACCGGGATGTCCCGCACGGTCTGCGGCAGCGCCGGGCCGGAAATGGCCGTCGCCTGCAGCCAAAGCAGAACGGCAAGGCAGGCCGACAGGATTTTGAGCACCAAATTGCGCTCCAGCATGCGTTCCATCAAGACTCCGTCCCTCTCAACCAGGGTAGGCCGGTGACCGGCCTGTTGGTCATGGCCGACAGCATCTCATTGAGGGTCTCCTGATCCAGGTGGCGGATCAGCTTGCCGGCGTTGGCCAGCGAGATCGCGCCGGTTTCCTCGGAGACAACGACCACCAGGGCGTCCGATTCCTCGGTAAGCCCGATCGCGGCGCGGTGCCGCGCGCCGAGATCGCGGCTGAGGTCGGGGTTCTCGGACAGCGGCAGGAAACAGCCGGCGGCGATGACCCGGTTGCCCCTAATCAGCACGGCCCCATCCTCCAGCGGCGTATGAGGCATAAAGATGTTGATAAGCAGCTCGGCGGAAACCCTGCCGTCGATCGCCGTCCCGGTTTCGGCGACTTCCTTGAGACCGCTCTCCCTCTCCAAGACGATCAACGCGCCCGTCTTGTTCTTGGAAAGAACGCCGACGGCGCGCACGACATCGGCGATGACGCGGACGAGCTCTTCCTCCCCGAGCTGCGGCGTGCGCACGATAAACCCGCCGCGCCCCAACTGCTCCAGGGCCCGGCGCAGTTCGGGCTGAAAGACGATGGGCAGGGCGACGACCAGCGCTACCTGGGCTTTATCGAGGAGGAAGCGCACCGCGCTGAGGTTGAGAAGCTCGCTTGCCCAGGAGGCGATGAAAAGCACCGTTACGCCCTTGATCAACTGGACCGCCCTTGTGCCCCGGATCAACAGCAACAGGCGATACAGCACATACGCCACGATGCTGATGTCGAGCACCGTGCGCACGATGTCCCAAAATCCCATCAGCCGCAACTGGGCCAGCATCTAGTCCGCTCCCGGCGTCTTCGCGTTTTGGAAGGACTCCCGTCACCTAGCATATATCGTCGGCGTATGCGTCAGGAATAGCATCCTCGGCGCACTGACGCTTGCCTTCGGATGGCCGGCCGTCCGGGCCCCAACCGCGGAGCCGGTAGTACTCGCCGATCATGCGGTCTATCTCAACCACCTGACCGGCGGACGGCCCCGATGCCAGCGGCTCGCTCAAAAAACGCTCCGGCAGGTTGTCGGCGGCCGGTTCGAGGCCCTCGCGCAGGTTGAAAATCCGCTCCGCGTCGAGCACGCCGCCCGCGATCAGCCGCAGCCGGCCGGCCGTCACGTCCTCGCCCAGAGCCGCCCGGAGCAGTTCCGCGGCGCCCTCGTGGGTCAGGATATCCATACACAGGCCGACGTTCTTGCACATCGTCAGGGCGTCGGTGAAAAGCGCGATCTCCTCGCTGTAGTTGACGAGCGCCGCTTTGCCCCGCCAGGCCAGGCGATCGGCGGCGTCCGGGGTGCCGAATCTCTGCTCGGCCAGTTGCCGGTCGCCGGTGAGCTCGAAAAACGGCTCCGCGCGCAGGTGGTCGGCGCCGCGCGAGGCGATCGCGTAGGTCAGCCCGTAGGCCTTGATACCCCTGGGGTCGCCGCAGATCATATCGAGTCCCTTGACATGCATGACCAGTGACTCGGAGCCCCGCCCGAGCTTGCGCGCCGCTGCCAGCGCGCCGTCCGCCAGCAGCTCGCCCACCGCCCCGCGCCGGTGGGCGACGCGGTCGGTGATGGCGGCGATCGTCTCCCGGTTTCCCCATTCAAGGTCGAGCCCATCAACGTCACACGCCGAGATCAGACCGCGCTGGGCGCACTCCATGAGCCAGCCGATGGCCTCCGTGAGGCTTATGGAGTCAAGGCCGTGCCGGTTGACCTGGGCCGCCATGCGCAGCGCAAAGGAAAGGTCCGCGTTGCCGATGCGTGAGGTGAAACCGCAGAGGGTTTCGTACTCCGGCCCCTCAGCCATCGTCCCGTCCGGCAGCCGGTAAAAGCGCGAGCAATGCACAGGGCAGTTGAAACAGGACTTGTGTTTGACCTTGTACTCAGCGGCCAGCCGCTCGCCGCTCACCCGCTCAAAGGCCTCGAACTGCCCTGTCTGGAAATGGCGCGTCGGGAGAATTCCGAGGGACTGCAGCCCGCTGACCAGGGCCGTGGTGCCGAGCCTCATCCGCTTCTCAAATCCGGGATGGTCCAGGATCCGCCTCTCTATCCCGGCGGCCAGGGCCGCGAAGCGATGCGGGTCGGCCATGGGAGGGTGCCCGAGCGTCCCGCGGACGGCGACCGCCTTGAGGTTCTTGCTGCCCATGACTGCGCCCATGCCGGTGCGCGCCGCGGCCCGCGCATGACCGGTGACGACCCCGGCGTACCGGACACCGAGCTCCGCGGGCCGTCCGATGGCCATGACCTGCAGGCCCCAGTCGCCCAGCTCCCGGCGGACGGCATCGGTCGTCGCCCACACGTCGAGCCCCCAGAGATGCGCCGCCGGCCGCAGCTGGGCCTCCCCGTCGGATATCAGCAGGTAGACGGGCTTGGGAGAGCGCCCACAAACCACAACCTGATCGAAACCGGCAAACTTGAGCTCCGGCCCGAAGTGGCCGCCGGCGTTGCCGTCGCCAAGGTAGCCCGTCTGCGGGCTGCGCGCGCTGACGGTGAAGCGCCCGGACGCCGCCAGCGCCGACCCGGTCAGCGGCCCGACGCCGATCATCAGCAGGTTCGCCGGCGAGAGCGGGTCCGTGCCGGGGGCAAGCTCGCGCAGCAGCCGGAGCGAGTTGATTCCCCGGCCGCCCAGGCCGGCCCGCGCCAACTCGGGTTCAAGCTGTCCGGATCGGATCACCGGCCCGTCAAGATCAACGCGCAGGATCTTTCCGGCGTAGGCGTGGCCAGTCCAGCCCGGCCGGCGCCTTGCGGCGGCTTCCCCCGCACTTCCGGCCGCGCCGCCGGGGACGGCGGCTCCGCGGGCCGCAGCAGCGTCAAAAGGCTTCGGCGCACCCGGTTTGTCGAGCCAGGGAAGCCGGCGGGCCGCGTCGCGGGCCGCGGACAACCGGCGGGCCGCTGCGGGGTCAGCGGACCCGGCGGCAACACCGGCGCCTTCCTCCCGGCCTGACGCGCCAGCCGGCCGCCCGTCTTGGCCGGCAATGAGCAGCGCGCCGAGATTGCAGGCCCGCACGCAGGCAAACTCGCCCCCGCAGCCGTCGCAGACCCAGGGGGACGACCGCTCCGGGCTAAGCTCTATCAAACCCCAGGGGCAGGCCGAGGCGCATTGGCCACAGCCGGTGCAGAGGTTCGCGGTGAGTTTGAGGACCCGGCTGCCGCACGCCAGGACCTCCTCGCCCAACGCGCCGGTCGGGCAAGCGGCGGCGCACGGGCGGTCGGTACAGCAGCGGCAGACGAGCGGGATGTCGGCGCCCGTCGTCTCGTCCTTGAGGACCCAGACGCGGCCGGTCCGTCGCCCCGGCGTAGCGCCGTGCTTTGTGTCGCACGCTATCTCGCATCTCCGGCACCCGGAGCAAAGCTGCGGCCTTACCTCGATCATCGCGGACGCTCCTTCATACAACACGAAAGGCGCAGCGTTGTTTCGTCGCGGCGGGCGGAGGTTCCCTGTCAGTCGACAAGATCGTCGGTTCTGAGCAGCGGCGCACCGCGGCCGCCGCAGATGCGGACCAACAGATCGTCAAGCAAGGTGTACACCACGGGGATAACGATGAGCGTCAGCAACGTGGCGGAAGTAAGCCCGCCGATGACCGCCACGGCCATCGGGGCGGCGATCTCCGAGCCCTCGCCGCCCCGTGCCGCAAGCGGGACCATCGCCAGGATCGTGGTCAGCGCGGTCATCAGGATCGGCCGGAGGCGGTCGCGGGCCGCGACGGCGACCGCCACGTCGCGCCCGAGGCCGCGTTCCCGGAGACGGTTGATGCGGTCGACGAGGATGATGGCATTGTTGACCACGATGCCTGCCAGCAAGATCAGCCCGATGATCGACGAAACCGAAAAGGGGTATCCGGCGAGATTAAGCCCACCTATCGCGCCTATGGCGGCAAGCGGGATGGTGAACACGATCACCAGGGGATGCCACAGGGATTCGAACTGGGCGGCCATTACCATGTAGACCAGCGCGACGGCCAGCCACATGGCCTGCCCCAGCCCGGTAAAGGCGTCTGCCATCTCCCGCTGCTCGCCACCGTACTCTATCTCGTATCCGTCCGGCACCTCGAGCCGCGCCACCGCGCTCCTGATGTCGCGCGTCACGGAGGCCAGATCTCGCCCGCTCACGCCGCTTGACAGGGTGATGACCCGCTGGCCGCCCTCGCGCTGGATGGCGGTGGGGCCCAGGGCCTCGGTGATGGTGGCCACCTGGTACAACCGGACGGCACCGCCGCTGGGAAGCGCGATGCTGATGCGCCGGACCTGCTCGACCGAGGCCCGGTCCTCGGGGCGGTGACGCAGGACGACGTCGACCTCACCCGCGCCCACGCCTCCCGCGGCGCCGTCCCCCGTATCGGCTGCCAGCTGCAGGCGGCCCACGGTAACGCCGGCAAGTGCGCCTCGGACCTGCTCGCCGACGGCCACCGGGTTAAGCCCCAGGGCTGCCAGTTTGTTGCGGTCATACTGGATGCGGAGTTCAGGACGGCCCGTCCGCGAACTGGTCCGGAGGTCGCTGACGCCGCTTATGACCGCCACCTCGCGGTGAACTGCCTCGGCCAGATCCTGAAGGACGCCCAATTCCGGGCCCCGCACGAGGATTTCCACGGGAGTGACCATACCCGCTGCGCCGAAGAAGGTGATCTCCTCCACCGTCACCCTCGCCCCCGGCACCCAGATGCGGCGCTCGAGCTCAGCCATGATTTCAGCGGTGGACCGGAACCGCGCGCGCCTCGAGACCAGCTTGACGGTCACCGACCCCGTGTCGGCGGCGGTGCCCCCGTCGCCCTGCCGGCTGATGCGCATCATCCCATCCGACCCGACCGCGCTCGTCACATAGCGGACCTCCGGGATGACCAGCGCTGTCTTCTCGATCTCGGAGATGGTCTCGTCCGTGCGCGAGAGGGACGTCCCCGGCGGCATCTCCACGCTGATCACGAACTCCCCCCGGTCCAGGCGGGGCAGAAACTCGCCGCCCAACTGCCTTCCGGCCAGCACCGTAGCCGCAAGGGCCAGGATGCACATTGCCACCACCTCGGCCCGGTGACGCATGACACGGTGAAGCAACCAGGCGTAGCCCTTGCCCATTCGCTCGGTGCGGGCCAGGCTGGCGGCGGCGATGCTGCCGATCATGACCGAAGCTGCCGCGGGCACAAAGGTTAGAGCCACAAGAAGTGAGGCCCCGAGCGCGAAGGTCACCGTGATCGCGAGGTCGCGGAACAGGGTCCCAGCGATGCCACCCACGAAGACAACCGGCAGGAATACGGCGACGGTCGTGAGCGTGGAGGATGTGATGGGGGCGGCCACCTCGGCGGCGCCCTCGACGGCGGCCGTGCGCGGGTCCCGGCCCTCCTGGGCATGCCGGAAGATGTTGTCCAGAACGACGATTGAGTTATCGACCAGCATCCCGACACCCAGGGCCAGCCCGCTGAGCGTCATGAGGTTGAGGGTCAGCCCACCGAAATAGAGCAGGATCATCGTCGCGACAACGGAAACCGGGATGGACAGGGCCACCACGAGAACGGAGCCAAGGTCGAGAAGGAAGATCAGCAGGAGTACAACGGCCAGGCCCGCGCCCCACAGCGCGCTCTGCCCGACGTGCTGGACCGAACGGTTGATGAATTCCGCCTGGTTCATCGTCACGGCGAACTCGGCGCCGGACGGAAGGCGGCTCTTGAGCTCGTTCAGCTCGTCGGCCACACGGGCTGCAACCTGCACGGTGTTTCCCTTGGACGTCTTCTGTACGCTCAGAACCAGGCTGTCCTGCGCGTTCAGCCGTGAGCGGGAATCGCCCATGGAGTCCTGCAGGCTGATCTGGGCAACTT
Source organism: Bacillota bacterium (assembly GCA_030691505.1). Classification (GTDB taxonomy): domain Bacteria; phylum Bacillota; class Sulfobacillia; order JAUYEG01; family JAUYEG01; genus JAUYEG01. Next base: position 8,782 of record JAUYEG010000070.1, read on the forward strand.
CCTCAAGGCGCACCGGCACCGGCGCCGTTGGTTGGCCCAGCCGCGGCGCCACATACCTGATCCCGACAACAAGCTGCCTGAGGTCGCTGAGATCCTCGAACCTCCCCACCGATCGGACCAGGAAGTCACGGCCCCACTCGCTGACCCGGCCACCCGGAAGGTTGACCGACGCCGTGCTGAGCGCCGCCCGCAGCTGGGCCCAGCTGATGCCGAAACTCGCCAGCCGGGCGCTGTCAACCTCGACCGTTACTTCGCGCAGCGCCCCCCCGGTCACGCCGACCGCCGCCACGCCCTCGAGACGCTCAAGGCGCTCGCGGATCAGTCCCTCGCCCAGCTCGCGCAACAGGACGGGGTCGTCGCCGCCGGTCACGCTGATCAGCATGACGGGCAGCATTGACGGATCGAACTTGACCACCAGCGGCACGCCGGCCTCCGCCGGGAAGAACCTTCGCACCTGGTCCGCCTTCTCGCGCATCTCCAGCGCGGCGAAGTCCATCGCGGTACCCCAGCCGAACTCAACCATGACAATGGACAGGGCTTCTTGTGATGAGGAGCTTACTCGTGTGGCGCCTGTCACGGTGGCCAGGGCCTGCTCTATCGGGCGCGTCAGGTGCGCCTCCACTTCGGCCGGGGCCGCTCCGGTGTAGCTCGTGATCACCGCGGCGGCGGGAAAGCTGAAGTCCGGGAACAGGTCGATCGGCAGGCGGCCGTAGGAGACGGCGCCGAGGAGACCGATGACCAGCACGCCCATCAGCACGGTGATCTTGCGCTGTACCGCGAAGCGGCTCAGACCCATGTCAGCCCTCCAGCCTCACAAGGCAGTCGAGGGCCACCAGCCTCCCGCCGGCCGTCGCTGCCAGCGGATTAACGTCCAGCTCCCAGACCTCGGGGTGCTCCATGGCCAGTTTGGACAGCGAAACCAGCGCCGCCGCCAACCGCTCCCGGTCCACCGGCGCCTTGCCTCGGGCCCCCGCCAGCACCGGCGCGCCGCGCAGGGCGTCGATCATGTCCAGGGCCTCGGCCCGGTCGAGGGGCGCGACGCCGAAGACGATGTCCTTAAGTATCTCCACGAACACGCCTCCCAGCGCGAGCGCCACCACCGGCCCGAACTGCGGGTCGCGCTTGATCCCGCAGAGCAATTCGTGCTCCGCGGAAACGTGTTCGGCCACCAGCACGCCTTTTATGCGCGCCCCGGGGCTGTGCCTTGAGACGCTGGCCAGTATTTCGTCGTACGCCCGGACCACGGCCTGCGCGCTGTCCAGACCGAGGCGCACGCCGCCGGCCTCCGTCTTGTGCGGCAGGTCAGGGCTTATCACCTTGAGCACGACAGGGAAGCCTATCCGCTCCGCGGCCGCGGCCGCTTGGGCCAGGCTGCCGGCGACCTCCTCGCGCGGCGTCTCGACGCCGTAACTCGACAGCAGGACCTTGGCGTCGTCTTCGGCGAGGAAAAGGCCGCCCACCGCGGGACGGGGGGCGTCTGTGTCAGTCAACCCGCACACCTCCCCAGGGAGGCAGGCCGCGCCTAGCCCTGAACCGACCGTACGCCGACAGCTGGGCGACCGTCCAGGCGGCGCGGGCGGGGTCGGGGTAGCAGGCGATTCCCGCTTGCCGCAGCAGCGCGGCGCCGGCCTCGAACGCGCTGCCGGATGCGATCCACGGAACCACGACGGGCTTCGGCCAGCGCCCGCGCGACACGCCCTCCGCCATCGTACGGCCGAATAGCCCGGGATCTATCTCAGATGGCCCAAGCACGAAGACCAGGTCCACTCCGGGGTCCTCCATCACCACATCCAGAGCCCGCGGATATAGCGACATATCTCCGAAGATCGCCCCGGTCAGGTCGACCGGGTTGCGCGGGCTGGCGAATTGGGGCAGGAATGCGCGCAACCGCTCCTCGGTTTCGGGGGCAAACCGCGCGAAGGGGAGACCGTGGTCCTCGCACGCGTCCGCCGTGACCACGCCTGCGCCGCCCGGGGCGGATACGACCGCCACGCGCAGCCCCTGAGGGACGCCGGCGTGACGCATACCGGGAATCATGTCCAGCATGTCCGCCAGGTCCGCACACCAGATGGCGCCGGCCTGCCGGGCGACCCCGCGAAAGACGTCCGCCTCACCCGCCAGCGCCGCGGTATGCGATGCCGCCGCCTCGGAGCCTGCTTTGGTGCGCCCCGCCTTCCAGAGCGCGACGGGCTTGCGCCGGCAGGCGTCGCGAAGGGCGTCCAGGAAACGTCGCCCGTCGTGCAGCCCCTCCAGGTACAGGGAGATGAAGTCGATCCGTTCGTCCTGGCCCATGTAGGCCAGAAAGTCGGCCGCCTCGAGGTCGGACGCGTTGCCGATGCTGGCGACCTTCCCGAAGTAGACGCCGCGCTCGGCGGCCAGCAGGGCCAGGGACCAGGCCATGCTGCCGCTCTGGGCGATCAGCCCGCCGCGGCCGGGCTCGACAGGGACGCCCGCGCGAAAGGTCAGGCGTGACTCCGAGCACGCCAGCCCGAAGCAGTTTGGCCCCATGATCCGCATCCCATAGCCGCGTGCTGTGTCGAGAAGCTCCCGTTCCAGCATGACCCCTTCGCCGCCGACCTCGGCGTACCCGGCCGTGAACACGACCATCGCCGGCACGTTCTTCCGGCCGCATTGGTGCACCACGCTCATCACCGCGGCCGAAGGCACCCCGACCATCGCCAGGTCCACCGGTCCCGGGATGTCGGCGACGCTGGGGTAGACCCTGTAGCCGAGCAACTCGTCCAGCTTGGGGTTGACAGGGTACACGGGCCCGGGGAAGCAGGCCTCGCGCAGGCCCTTGACCACCCCGTGGGTGAACTGCGTTTCCCGCGCCGAAGCACCGACAATGGCCACGGCGCGCGGGTGAAACATCGTCTCCATCGTCTGCAGCAGATCCAGCCGGACCAACTCCTCTCAACCGTGGAAGGAGCCCCGTTGGCCACGCCAGCGAGGCACCCCGGCTAGCTCTGGCCCAGAAGGACCATCCCCGCCCTGGCGCCGCTCGGCCGCCCGTCAATCCAGGCGACCTCCCCGTTGACCAAAACCGCACTGATTCCTTCAGGGCGCGCACATGGCTCTCCTGCCGTGGCCCGGTCCCTGACCCGCAGCGGGTCAAAAACCACCAGGTCGGCAAAGCAGCCTGGGGCAACCCTCCCCCGGTCGACGAGGCCGAGCTTGCCTGCCGGCAGGCCGGTCACCTTGCGCACGGCCTCGGGCAGGCCAAAAAGGCCCACGTCGCGCGCGTAGTGCCCGGCCACGCGCGGAAACGTTCCGTAGTGCCGCGGGTGCAGCGGGACCTCCGGCGGCGCGTCGCCGTCGATTGCGAAGGCATCCGTGCCGACCATCGTGAGCGGGTGGGCCAGAACCCGCCGTACGTCATCCTCGCACATCCGGGCGGCGATTAATACCCCAAGGCGCGTGTCCAGGAGCAACCGGCGGCACAATTCGATCGCGTCAAGCCCGGCGTCGGCAGAGGCAGCCGTGATCGTCAGCCCCTCGACCTCCTCGCGTCCGGGCGCCCTGACCAGCAGGTAGTTGTCGGCCGACTTGAGCATCCGCCGGGCCGCGCGGGCCCAGTGCGCGTCCGGCCCGGGCTGCTCCGAGAGCCTGCGGAGGACCTCCTCGGGCTTGTGTCTGAGCCAGTTCCTGAACAGCCCGTCCCGCATCCTGAAAACCTGGGCGAAATCGTACGGATAGACGTCGCTGTTGGCGTCCACACCGTCCTGGCGGGCACGCTCGACCAGCCCCAGGGTTGCCTCGACCCGCCCGAAATTGGCCGGTCCGATCGCCTTGTGGTGCGAAACCTGAACCTTGACCCCGGCGCGGCGGCCGATCTCAATAACCTCCTCGACCGCGGCGATCAGCCCAGGGCCCTCGTTCTTGACGTGCGACGTGTAAAGCCCGTCAAACGGCGCGATCTCCTCGCAGAGCGCGACGATCTCGTCGGTGTTCGCGTTTCCGCCGGGAAGATAGCCCCGGCCGGTGGACAGCCCACGGCATCCGTTGGCCATCGCCTCGCGCACGATCGCCCGCATGGCCGCGACCTCCTCGGAGGTGGCCGGCCGCTTGGCGGTACCGACAACATGGGCCCGGACCAGGCTTTGCCCGAGGATAGGATAGAGGTTGGTGCCTGTGCCTCGCGACTTGAGGAGCGAGACGTAATCGGCAAAGGAGAACCACGCGCCGAGGTCGGGCGAAGCGGAACCGGTCAGCCCTTCGAGCAACCCGCGCAGAACGCCGCGGCCGGTTTCGGCCTTGTAGGGGTACATGGACCAGCCGCAACTGCCCGCAACCTCGGTTGTGATCCCCTGGCAAAGCGAGCTCTCCGCCGCCGCGTGCACCAGGAGCGTCAGGTCGGAGTGGGAGTGCGCGTCGATGAAACCCGGCGTGACGCAGCAGCCCGACGCATCGAGTACCCGCTCCGGCGGGGGCAACTCGCCCTCATCTATGGTACCGACGCGCGCGATGCGTCCGGAGGCGATTGCGACATCGGCGCGCACGGCGGGGCGGCCGGTGCCGTCGAGCACCTCGCCGCCGCGGATAACGTATTCGAACACACGACCCCTCCTCCCCGGCCGGCGAGAGGCTCAGCCGATCATCGCGTAGTGATGCACAAACGGGGGCCCGGCGGGCAGCTCTGCCAGCTCGACAAGAAGCTCGGGACCGTACCGGGCAAGGTAGTAGAGGATGTTGGCCGTCCGCTCCTGAGGCCCGCCGCGGGGCCACAGCGAGGACCGGACCCGCTCCAGCTGATCGAGGCCGGTACGGCACCGCTGCGTCAGAACCTGCCGGGCCTTTTTTGCCAGCCAGGCGGTCTGATCCATGACCCGCCGGCGATTGTCGGCGGCAAGACGGCCGAGCACCTCATCGAAACCGGCCAGCGCCGGCAGGACGGGCCCGTAGGAGGCGGCGATCCTTTCCTGCATGGTCTGGATGAGCGCCTCCACACCCGTCTCGTCCGCCGCCCGGAGGAGTTCCCGGCGGCGGGCATCGAGGCCGTCCGGAAGGCCCTCAAGCGAGAGACCGTGACGCGCAAGCCGCCGGCGAGCGGCGGGCTCGACCAGCGTGACCGACGGGCGCGGCCAGATGAGCGGCATCGTGCGGCCGAGCGCACTGTAGAGCTCACGGAATTGACTATAATAGGCGATCTCCCCGGGTCCCGCAACATAGGCCAGCGTCGGAAAGATCTCGTCCTGGAGCAAGGGGCGCGTTGCCACGTTGCCCCCAAACAGCTCGGGGTGTTGGCCGGACAGGCGGATGTAGTGGTCCAAGCCCGCTTCAGATCTGCCTTCGCGCGTGCACAGGCGGCCGTCGCCGGTCCGCACCAGGGCCTGCCGCGGTCCGGCCGGCCCCTCGGGGTAGAAGAAGAGGTTGACCTCCCCTGCGGCGGGCTGGACCTGCGGCGACAGGCCCGCTGCCTCGATCCGCGCAACCCCGGCCCCCAGCGCAAGTTGCACGGCCGTCCCGTGCTCGAGGATGCGGCGCACCCCGGGGGCGGCGAGCGCCCGCGCCGCCGGCGCCATGGGGTCGACGACCGGCAGGCCGAGCGGACCGAGCAGGACGGCCATCAGGCGGCAAAACCAGGCGCCGTAGGTTGATGCCCCCAAAGACGCGGCCGCGTCGCGCGCGAGCTGGACCATCTTGGGGCCCGCGTATCCCCCCGGCAGAGCTCCCGCCAGCCCGCTCAGCGCCTGTTCCAGGGGGCCTGCCTGCAGGGGTATGGCGCCCACCGAGAGCCCCTCAGGCACGCCCTGCGGCACGTAGCGCACTCGCTGCCATATGCCGGCGCCGTCCGGAAACCAGGCATGGTCGGCCTCGGCCAGATCGTGATCCTCCGTGGCGGCCCAGAACACGGGAACCACGGGACGCCTGAGCAGGGCCTCCATCCGCCGAGCGAGAGCGACCGCGCCGAGCGCCTTATGCACCGTGTACAGCGGGCCGCCGAAGAGCCCGGCTTGCTGGCCGGCGACCACGGCAAGGGCCCCGGGCTCCGCGAGCCGGGCCGCCGCGCCCAGAGCGGGCGCGGGAGCCCCCAGGTGCCTGTTGAGGGCGACGAGCATTTCCGCAAGCGCCGCACGATCGCCCGTCCACTCCAGGTCAACCGCGGCGGAGCGTCTCGCCGCCTCGGACTCATGCTGCCAGGGGTCGTGGTCAAAGCAAGAGCGGACGGCCCCGGCGCCGGCCACAGGGCCATGCGACGTGTAGGCCTGATAGAGCGGGCCGCCCATCACCATCGGGGCGGCGGTGAAAAGCACGGTCAAACTGCGATACTCCCTCCGTGCGGGCCTCTCCGGGCCCTCGTCTAGCCGCCGACCAGAATCCGCCGTGGATGGCTGGCCACGACTCGCCCCACGACCGCGCGCGCCAGCGTTTCTTTCTGCGCCAGCATCTCGGTCAGGCGGCTGAGGTCGCGTTCGGCCACCGCGATCAGCAAGCCGCCGGAGGTGTTGGCGTCGGTCATTATGGTGCGCATTGTCTCTTCCACGTCCGGTCCAAAGTCCACGGCGTCCTCGTCGGCAAGATAGGCACGGTTGGCGCGGCTGCCTCCCGGCAGGGCCCCGTGTGCAAGCATCGAGAAGGTTTCCTCCAACACCGGAATGGCCGACGCCCTGAACTCCAGACCGACAGCGCTGGCGCGAGCCATCTCCCAGGCGTGTCCCAGCAGGCCGAAACCGGTTATATCCGTGGCGGCGTGAGTCTCGACGGAGGTCATCGCCTCCATCGCCCCGCGGTTGAGGGCGGCCATGACCTCGGTCACCCGCCTGGTCCCGGCGGCGTCAAGGAAGCCCCGCTTGAGGCCCGTGGTGACGATCCCGGAGCCGATGGGTTTGGTCAGCACCAGGTAGTCCCCCGGCCTGGCCCCGGCGTTGGATACGATACGCTGGGGGTGGACCACCCCGGTAACCGCCAGCCCGTACTTTGGCTCGTCGTCCTCAATCGAGTGCCCGCCGAGAAGCACCGCACCGGATTCGTTGATCTTCTCCTGGCCCCCCGACAGCACCGCAACGGCGACATCCAGGTGAAGGCGGCCGACCGGGAAGTTGAGCAGGTTGAGGGCCGTGATCGGCACGGCGCCCATCGCGTAGATATCGCTCAGCGCGTTGGCGGCGGCGATGCGTCCCCAGTCGCGCGGGTCGTCCACGACCGGGGTGAAGTAGTCGACCGTCTGCACCAAGGCCAGCTCGTCGGACAGTTTGAAGACACCGGCATCGTCGAGGCAGTCCATGCCGATAAGCAGCCGCTCGTCCCCGCTGCCGGGCGGTATGAGGCGCAGAACCTGCGCCAGATCGGCCGGGCCGATCTTGCAGCCTCAGCCCGCCTTGCTGCTGAGCGTGGTCATTTTCGGAAACGGCCTATGATCCGGCATAGCTGTCCACCTCCTTCCTGGGCGGCCCGGCCCCGGCTCCCGGGTCAAGCCGGCAGGCTCCCCGCAGGGCTGCGACAAGCGATTCCGGCTCGCCCAGCAGCAGCGTGCGCGGGTCAAAAAGCAATTCGCCCTGCTCGATGCGCGCAATCACGGGCATCTCCGCCTCGCGCAGCCGCGCGGCCAGCACATCCGGGCCGATCTCGCCGTGCCTGATCCCAACCAGCCAGGTGGGCAGCTCTGTGGCCGGAAACGCCCCTCCGCCGACGCCCGAACTGCCCGGGAGAAGCCGTACCTGGCAAACGTGCCCCACGGCGTCCCGGACGGACGCGGCAAGTTGCTCCGCGGCCCCGCGCAACTCGGCGGTGTCCCGCGTGATCATGCCCGCGACGGGCAGCCTCCCCGCAAGACCCGCCGGATCGCCCGCATACCGCAAATGCAGCCGCAACGTGGCCTCGAGCGCGGCTATGGTCAGCTTGTCCAGACGCAGGGCCCGGGCCAGCGGGTTCCGGCGGGCCTCGGCCAGCGGGCCGGCACGGCCGGCGACGATTCCCGCCTGGGGTCCGCCGAGAAGCTTGTCCCCGCTCGCCGTAACAACCGCGGCGCCGGACGCGACAGCCTCCTTGAGCGTGGGCTCGCCCGGTAGGCCGCTTAGGGCGTAGTCGTGGACGGCGCCGCTGCCGAGGTCGTACAGCAGAGGCACGCCCAGCTCAGACCCCATGGCGGCGAGTTGCCCGGCCGGCACCTCGGCCGCAAACCCCACAATTCGGTAGTTGGAGGTGTGCACCTTGAGGATCAGGGCGGTCTGGCCGGTGATCGCCCTGCGGTAATCCTCGGGGTGCGTGCGGTTCGTTGTCCCCACCTCGACGAGCCTGGCGCCGCTCTTGCGGATGATGTCCGGGATCCGAAACGATCCGCCGATTTCGACGAGCTCACCCCGCGATACGACGACGTCCCGGCCATCGGCCAGCGTGTTGAGCATCAGAAGGACCGCTGCGGCGTTATTGTTGACGGCGAAACCGTCCTCCGCCCCCGACACGAGCTTGACGAGTTCTCTGAGGTGGTCATGTCGTGACCCGCGCTGCCCTGCGGCCATGTCGTACTCGAGCGTGCTGTACCCTCCGCCGGCCTGCGTCACCGCCGCCAGGGCCTCCGGGGCGAGCACCGCGCGGCCGAGGTTGGTATGCAGGACGATGCCGGTCGCGTTGATCACCCGCCGCAGGCTGGACGCGCCGTCCCGCCTGGCAAGTGCCGCGGCGCGCACAGCGACAACCGCGAGCAACTCGCCCTCATCAGGGGCTGACTCCGGCCCTGACCGGGTTAGGTGCTCGCGCGCCTCCGCGACGGCCTGCTGCGCGGCGCGCACCACCAGCTCGCGCGGCATCTGCCCCAGGAGCAGGGCCAGCTCAGGCTGGGACAGGACCGCGCCGACGGACGGCAGGCGTCTGAGGCTCTTGCTCAACGGATCACCCCACCAATTACCTTAAACGGACCCGCCTCCGGCCACAACAGCCGGGGCCGACGCGTACGGCGTTGCCGGCACCCGCATCAGGCTCACAAGGTAGAGGGAGCATCCCGCGACCACGGCTCCAAAGACGAAGCTTGCCCAATGTCCGAAGCTTGCCCACAGGTAGCCGCTGATCAGGGGCACCGTGACCCCCGTGATGTGGTTGATGGTGCTGCCAAGGGCCAGCGTCGGCGGGACGTCGTCCCGCGTGGCGATCTTGTCCAGGTACGTCGACTGTGAGACGTCGAAGCCCATCAGAAAGTTGTCCAATATGTACAGGCCGTAGAGCACGGGCGGCCACGGGATGAAGGCGTAGCCCAGGAAGATGAAGATCACCGACGCATAGGTGATCCACATGGCGTTCCTCTCACCGATGCGGTCAACCATCTGCCCGCACAGCGAACGGGTCAGGACGGCGAGGACATTGCTGACAAAGAGCAGCGCCGCGATCGTCCGCACGGGCGCCCCGTACACTTTGACCAACGCAAATATCGCGAAACTGGTGACTATCTGGCGCCTGGTCGAAGCCAGGAAGGTCAGCGCGTAGTACAGGCTGTACGCACGGCGGATGACGAAACCTCGGGGGCGCTGCTTTTGGACTGTCCGCGGCAGCGCCAGCATGATCAGCGCCCCGGGCAGGGTGATTGCCCCGGCGATGATGAACATCTGCCTGAAGTTAAGCCACTGCGCAGCCAGGTAGACAAAGCCCATGGCCAGCAGGTACGAGAGGGCCGCGACACTGTTGAGCTCGCCCAGCCGCTTGGCTTTGTGCCCCGGATCGGTCATGCCCAGCACCTGGGCCGATTGCAGCGGGAAGAAAACGTGAAAACCCGTGCTGTAGACCAGGGTGGCAATGACAAGACCGCCCATCTGGCCGGCGCCGGCGTACATCATCAGCCCCGCGCCCACCAGACAGACGCTGACGGCCAACATCAGGTTGCGGGCCAGCAGCACCGTCAGCCCCACGATAAGGAAGGTCAAAAGACCGGGAATCTCGCGAACCGACTCAAGCCACCCGATCTGCTGCGCCCCGGCTCCGAACTCCTCGGCGGCGAAGTTGTTGAACAGCGTGCGCTGCATCCCCAGACCAAACTGCAGGAATAGAGCACAAAGAACAACGTAGATAAATGGCTTGGACCACGTGGACCAGGGCCACTGTCGCACGGAGACGTCTCCTCTCGGATCGTTCGGATGTTCGGGTTGTGCGGCTCTCAGGTTGGTTCATGGGGGCCAAGGCAGAACCGGTCGATTACCTCCACCACCCCGCGGTGGTGCGGCTTCTTTGCCACGTAATCGGCGTACTGCCACAGACCGGGATCCGCGTTGGCCACGAGGGCGCCCAGACCGGCGTAGGCCAGCATGTCCAGATCGTTTACCCCGTCGCCGACGGCGATGGTTTCCGCTGGGCCTATCCCCAGGTATCGGCCCAGCTGCCCCAGCGCGGAGGACTTGCTTGTATCGTGGTGCACAAAATCAACAAAATGGGGCGCCGTGCTCGTAACCTGCACCAGCCCCCCAAATCTGGCCTGGTACCTTGCCCGCATGGCAGGAGCGGTTTCCGCGGTCCCGCGAAGAACAATCATCGTCGGTCCGATCTCCCGTCGCCGGGCCTCGGCGGACAGGTCCTCGACGGGCCGCATCTCGACCCTCAACCGGGTCGCATAGCGGGCGACCGCCGGGCTGGCCCGGTTGACGAGAATCTCATCGGGGTAAAAGACGTGGTGGTCCACGTCCTCTCCAGCCGTGGCCGCCAAAATAGCGGCCGCAACCAGCGGCGCGATGCGCAAATCCCGCAGCGACGGCTGCCCGGACGGGTGCCGGAGCACGGCCCCGCCGTCGCTGATGATCGGGACGTCGATGCCCAGCTCCGCAGCGACCTGCGCCGCGGACGAGAAGACCCGCCCCGTCGCGACGCTGAAGCGGACACCTATGGCCCCGGCCTTGGCCACAACCGCGTGCACCTCCGGGTGCACGCGGCGTGAGCTGTCCAGCAGCGTATCGTCCAGGTCGACGACCACCAGCCGGTACCGCGGCACAGCAGGGGTATTCACCGGCCGCCCTGCACCTCCCCCATGCCCTGGGCAAAATCAAAACGGAGCTGCTCCGCACGCGGCCCTTCGCCGAAACCGGAAACCTGCAGCCCGATTAGCCGCATAAGGTCACGGCGCTCGATTCTGGAGAGCAAATCGTCGGCAACCTCCGCAAGTTCCACGGCCTCGGACACCGGACGCGGCATGGTCTGGCTCCGGGAAACCGTCTGGAAGTCGCGGAACCGGGCCTTGACCGTGATCGTCCTGGCCTTGAGCCCGGCGGCGGCCATCCGCCCGGCCAGCTCCGCGGCAAACGAATGCAACTGCCCGCGCAGCACATCGCGGTCACCCACGTCGACCGAAAAAGTTGTCTCGGCGGCCAGGCTCTTGGTTTCGCGTTCGATCTCAAGGGGCCGGTCATCCTCGCCGTGGGCGAGCCGCAGCAGCTCGCCGGCGCGGCGCCCGAGATGCAGTCCCAGCAGTCCGCGGTCGGCGGACCGCAGCTCGGCGACGGTGTGGATCCCCAGCGCCGCCAGGTCGCCGGCCGACTTGGGTCCGATTCCCGGCAGCATCCTTACCGGCAGGGGGAGCAGGACGCGGTCGACATCCTCGGGGTTGATGACCACGAACCCGTCGGGCTTTCCGAGGTCGCTGGCCAGCTTGGCGAGGAACTTGTTCGGGGCCACGCCGATCGACGCGGTCAGGCCGGTTTCCTCGCGAATTCTCGATTTGACCCGGGCTGCGACCGCGACGGCGTCCCCGCCGCCGGGATCGAGGTACGCCTCGTCAACCGATATAGGCTCGACGCTGGCCACCTCGTCCCGCAGAATGGCCATCATCTGGCGCGACACCTCGGCATAGCGCGAGCCGCGGACCGGCAGGAACACCCCCTGCGGGCAGAGGCGCTGGGCCTCACGGGCCGCCATCGCGGAACGTACCCCAAACCGCCGCGCCTCGTACGAGGCTGTGCTGACAACCCCCCGGGAGGCAGCCGATCCGCCTACGATAACCGGCTTGCCGCGCAGTTCGGGCCGGTCGTGTTGCTCCACGGCGGCGAAGAAGGCATCCATGTCCACGTGAACGATCCTGGCCAAGCCGCCTCTCCTCGCATCGCGCCGCTAGAACGCCAGATAGTAGACCAGTTCCTTGGTCAGGTTACGCATATCCGCCAGGCGGCAGGACTCGTCGGCCCCGTGTTCGTGGGAGTCCGGCCGCCCGACCCCGAGAAAGTAGAAATCGGCGTTGCCGGTCGTCTGTTGGACAAAGCCGAGGTCATACGCCTTGGTTGAGGCCAGCCGCCGGAAATCCGCATCGGTGTAGCCCATCACGGCCTTCCTGGCGTCGCGCAGCCGGGCGGCGTGAGGATTGTCGAGATTGACGCGCAACGCCGGAAATCCGGGCAGCACCTCGGTCACGATCCCCAGGGCCCTTGAGCGGGCCTTGGCCGCCGCCACGGCGTCCATGATCTCCTGTACCGCCTGCTCGCGCGTCTCGTCGGGGGTAAAGCGGCGGTTGATGATCAGGGTGCACTCCGGCGGGACGACGTTGGACTTCTCCCCTCCGCGCAGCACCGCCAGGGTGAAGCTCCGGCGCATGGCGACCGGCTCGGACCCGCCGGCGGCCGCGCCGGGCGGCACGAAAGGTTCGCGGGACTCCACGTCGGCCTTGAGGCGCATCATCTCCTCGAGGACCGGAATCATCTCCTCGACCGCGTTGACGCCGAGGTAGTTGACCCCGGTGTGGCATGACCGCCCCTTTGCGGTGATGTGCACGTCAACCATGCCGGCCGCCGCGACGAACTCCTCCGGTTCCTGCGAGCCCTCCAGGCACAGCACATGGCCGGTGAAAAACCCGCGCCGCGACAGCTCGAGCACGCCGGGATAGCCCCCGATTTCCTCGTCGGTGGTGAGGCAGCAGGTGACGTTGTACCTGCAGTCAAGGCGAAGCTGCCCGATCACCTCAAAGGCGACGATAAGGGCGGCGATGGCGCCTTTGGAGTCGGCCGCGCCGCGCCCGTAGATCCGGCCAAGCTCAACCTGGCCGAGAAACGGGTCATAGGCCCACTCGCCCTCCACCGGCACCGTGTCCATGTGGCCGTAGATGGTCACTTCCTCTCGGTCCTTGCCGAAATGGCGGCGGCTGACCAGGTTGACGCGGGGGCCCTCCAGCGGGAGGGGCAGAGAGCGCCATTGCTCCTCCGGGACCAGCACGCGCTGGTTTCGAAATCCCAACAGGCGAAAACGAGACTCGAGGTACTCGACCATCCGCTCATAGCCCAATCCGGGCGGGTTGGTGGTGTCGATCGACAGCAGTTGCCGCAGCACCGCCACCAGCTCGGTATCCTTGCGGTCTATGAGGGCGAAAGCCTGCTTCAAATCCACAGCCTGCTCCTCCTGTTGAGCCCAACCGTGCTGCCCGTCTCGTTTGAGTTCTCCTTGCCTCAAATCGTTCCTGCCCGGCGCTCCGCGCCGGCTCGGCAGGGCCCGCGTCGCAGCCCGGCTTTAAGTTTCGCATACCGAACACTTCGCCGAAAGGACTTACTGCTGCTGGAGCGAATGAGTCTCGGCTGTGGCTACCGTTCTGAGGTTCATGAAACTGGATGAGATCCGGCGCCGGCGCGAGCTCGGACTGCTGATCTGTCTCGGCGTGATGGAAGGCTTCTCGTGGACGCTCATCAAGCCGATGCTGCCCCTTTTTGCGACCAACATCGGCGCCAGCACGGCCCTGGTCGGGGTGATCGTCGCCGTCCCGCCGCTGGTGCAAATATTCACGCGCATCCCCAGCGGGGCGGCCGCGGTGCGTTTCGGCAAGCGCAGGATGATCATCCTGTCGTTCATGGTGACGGCGGTCGGCGCCCTGATCCTGACACTGACCCGTACCCCGCTCCTGCTCTTCCCGGCCCAGCTGTGCGTCGCGCTCGGCGAGACGTTCTTTTGGCCTGCCAACTGGGCCTACGTCACATCGCTGGCCCCCCGCCGGCGCCAGGGCACGGTGGTGGGCATGGTCATGGGGGTGCAGGGACTTGCCGGACTGGCCTTGCCCTATATGGCCGGGAGGGTCTTCGACCTTTACGGGTTCTGGCTCAACGGTCTGATCTACCTGGTCTTCATCGGAGCCGGGCTGTTTGTGGCGCGCCTCCTGCCCAATTTGGAGCCGGTTTCCGACCACGACCCGGCCGAGGGCGGGGAAAGCGTAGCCGCGAGATCCGGCGCCCAACCCCTTGGGCCAAAGCCCGCCGCGGGCCTGTTTGGCTCTTTGGCCGCGGCGCGCCGTCTTCTGGCCCGCGAGCAGGTGCTGCTGGCCGCCTGGGGCGGGTTTGTGATCTTCTTCAGCTGGGGCATCAGCAGCGTGGTCTACTCCATCTACGTCCGCGACGTTCTCGGCTTCTCGGCCACGACGGTAGGCATGCTCATGACGTGGCAGGGCATCTTTGTCGCTATCTCAAGGTTTAGCTACGCCAGGGTGTCCGCGGGACTGCGGGTGGACCGGGCGATGATCTGCACGGCGGCGATCAACTGCGCGGCGATGATGATGATGCCCTGGGTGCGCAACCTGCCCGCGCTGATGCTCGTCTCCGCCGTAACCGGGTGCGCCTCCGGCGTCCTGCCCGTGGCCATCAAAACGCTATACGCCAACGCCACGTCGGACAACGAACGCTCGCTGGCGATGGGCCTCGACGGCGTGGCCATGAACTTCGGCGCCCTGGTTTCGCCACTGCTCGCCGGGGTGACGGCGCAGGCCTTCGGGATCCCGGCCACATTCTTCGCGGGCAACCTGCTGACGCTCGTGGCCCTGGCAATGGCGCGCAAAGTGTCGCGCAGCGGGCGGCTCGCACGCACGCTCAGCGGACTCGAGCTGGTGACGGCGGATCACCAGGCACCCGGGCTGACCGTGCCCGGTCGGGCAGCCACGAGCTAGGCCGCCACCCGGAGGAAGACGGCCGGCCGCTAGCGGGTTCGCACCGGAAGCAGCACTTCTCCCTTGCCGCAGGCCCCACCCCGAGGCCCGCGGGGCGATGGCCTGCGGACGGCTCCCCGAAGGACCAGTGGCCGGCCTGGAGAAGCTACCTGCCGGAGGTGCAGTCATGCAGACACAGACTCTGCCGAGTGGGCTGGTCGTAATCGCCAAGGAGATGCGGCACGCCCCTGTTGCAGCTTTTTCGGTTTGGTACCGCGTCGGCGGGCGCAACGAGGTCCCCGGCATCACCGGTATCTCGCACTGGGCCGAACACATGATGTTCAAGGGCACCGAACGCTTCGGCAAGGGCGCTCTTGACCGCCTCGTCACGTCGCGCGGCGGCGAATGGAACGGGTTCACCACCGAGGACTTCACCGCCTACTACGAGGTGCTGCCCAGCGAGCATATCGGCATCGCGGTGGATATCGAGGCCGACCGCATGGCCAACTCCCTTTTCAGCCCATCGGAGATCGACAGCGAGCGCTCGGTAATCATCTCCGAACGCGAGGGAGCGGAAAACCAGCCGGTTTTCTGGCTGACGGAGACCGCGCAGGCGGTGTGCTGGGCGGTCCATCCTTACCGTCAGGGCGTGATCGGGGCCAAATGCGACCTGCAGGCGATTACCAGGGAAGACCTGTGGGCCCACTACAGGGCGTACTACAGCCCGGACAACGCCGTCGTCGTGGCAAGCGGGGACTTTGCCGCCACGGACCTGTTTTCACTTGTTGAAAGAAGCTTCGGCGCCATTCCGCGTGGCTCGCCGCGGCGCCCGCTCCGGTCCGTCGAGCCTCCGCAGGAGGGACCGCGCCGGCTCACCGTGCGCCGTCCCGGCCCCGCGCCGTACCTGCTGCTGCTGCACCACGTGCCGGGGGTGGCCCACCCCGATATCCCCGCGCTGCTCTGCCTGCAGGCTGCTCTGGCCGGAGCGCAGAGCCCCGTCGCGTGGCTCGGCCGGAGAATGGGCAAGAGCTCCCGGCTTTACCGCAGGCTGGTCCAGAGCGGCCTTGCGGTCAGGGTCCAGACGGCGGTCGACCTGCGGGCCGACCCGTCTGTCTTCGAAACGCTCGTTACGGCGTGCCCGGACACGGACGCCGGCGCGCTTGAGGAGGCCATCGGGACGGAGCTCGGGGACATCGGAGCGAACGGTATTGCGCCCGGCGAACTGACGACAGCCAAACAACAGCTTCGTGCGCAAATAGCCTACTCACGGGCCGGGGTCCTCGGCCACGCCACCTGGCTCGGAATGTTCACCATGATCGCCGACACCGGCCTTGCAGAGACTTTTGAGCAGGCCATAGCCGCCGTGGGCCGGGACGACGTCCAACGCGTGGCGCGGCAATACCTGGTGCCCAACAACAGCACCACGGGCTGGTTTCTGCCGGCCGACCCGGGCGAGGACCGGGCCCGGACAAAGGACAGCCGCCCGCAGGCGGAGGCCCAGGCGCCCGAGCCCGACTCCAGGGACCGCCGCTCCGGTTTCAGCGGGTGGAAGGCACCCGGCGGGCCGCCACCGGAAGGGACTTCGGCTGCACCGCGCCCGGTCCGCGGCCTCCCCGGGCCATCCGACATAGCCCGGCTGCGCCTGGAAAACGGAATGGTGCTGCTCGCGTGCAGCAATTCGGCTGCAGAGCACGTGGAGTTGACCATGCATATGGCGGCGGGATCGGCCTGCGAGACGCCGGAAACAGGCGGATTGGCCAATTTCGCCGCCCGCGGTACGCTGCTCGGCACCGCGGACCGCCCGTTCGAAGTGATCAACGAGCAGCTCGACGCGTTGGGCGCATCGCTCGCGGCGGATTGCGGCCCGGACGCGGCGCGCTGGCGCGGGAGCTGTCTTTCAGGCGATCTGCCGGCCGTGGCGGACCTGCTCGCGGAAACGCTTGACCGCCCTTCGTTCCCAGCCGAGCACGTCGAGCGGCTCCGCCTGGAACTGGCGACCCGCATTCGCGAAAGGGATCAGGACACGCGGGAACTCGCCCAACGAACCGCGCTGGAGCTAGCATATCCTGGAGGGCACCCCTATGGCCGCCACCCGCTCGGCCTGCTCGAGTCGCTGACCCGGCTCGGCCCGCAGGACCTTCGCGACTTTCACTCCCGGTGCTACGGGCCTGAGCGGACCGTCGTGGCGGCGGTTGGCCCGCTCGCTTCGGATAGGCTCCTATACATGGTCAGCAAAGCCTTTGGCGGCTGGCGGACTCAGGCCGCGCCGGCAGGGCCGCCGCCCACGGCCGGCGATATGGCCGCCCCGGTCCGCCGGGATCTGCATCTTCAGGGCAAGACCCAGAGCGACGTGGCCATGGCCCTTCCGGCGCTCGCGCGCGGCGATCCGGACTACGAGAACCTTGCTGTCCTTAATCTGATCCTCGGCCGTCTGGGCCTTGGCGGCCGTCTGGGCCAGCGCGTCCGGGAGGATCTCGGGCTTGCCTACTACTGCTTCAGCGGACTCGCGGAGCGGATCGGCCGCGGTCCGTGGGTTCTCTTGGCAGGCGTCAATCCGGCCAACGTGGAGTTGGCCATAACCACCATCCGCGAGGAACTTGACCGCATCAGGCGCGAACCGGTCACTCTGGAGGAGCTGGAAACCGCGCTGGGGTTTGCCCGGGGCAGCCTGTTTCTGGAGGTGGAGTCCGCCTCGGGCCTCGCCCGGCTGCTTGTGCGCATGGAGGTCCACCAGCTCGGGCTCGACTACTTGCACAGCTACACGCAAAGCCTGGCCTCCGTGACGCCTCAGGCGCTGCTCCAGGTGTCCCGGCGGTGCCTTGACCCCGGGCGCTTGGCGCTGGTTGTCGCCGGGCCGCCGCCGGGCGGGGACCTGCCGTAACGTAGGTGCAGCGGCCACACAGGCTGGGGGACGGAAACACAGGGGGAGGAACCTTTGTTTGTCACCTGATGTCAGCTCTGGACTGAAGATCAACCGGCTGGGGCAGACAGGATTGAATGTAACCCAGCTGTGCTTCGGTGCGTTGCCCATCGGCCCAAATCAGCTTTCAGTGCCGGTCGCCGAAGGCGCCGAGGTCATCGGTCTTGCCCTTGACGCGGGGGTCAATTTCATCGACACGGCCCAGTCCTACCGGACCTACGCGTATATCGAGCCGGCGCTGGCGGGGCGGCGCGACAGCGTTGTCGTCGCCAGCAAATCCGCGGCCGCCACGTACGAGGACATGCGCGCGGCGATAAAGGAAGCGCTGACGGCGCTGGGACTTGAGCGGATCAGCGTCTTTCACCTCCATGCCGCGCGGGTGACGCCCGAAGTCTTCGAGCAGCGCGCCGGGGCGCTGCGTTGTCTGGTCGAAGCCAGGCGGGCGGGGGTGATCCAGGCCGTGGCCGTCGCGACCCACAGCGTAATCACTGCGCGTGAGGCCGCCGACCGGGACGAGATCGACGTCATCATGCCCATCATCAACGTCAGGGGCCTCGGCATCCTGCATGGGACGCGGGATGAGATGGTCGAGGCGATCAGCTACGCGGGCAGGCAAGGCAAGGGCGTATATGCGATGAAGGTCCTTGGCGGGGGCAACCTGCTCGACGACATGCGTTCGGCGCTCGATTTTGCGCTCGGCCTGCCTGAACTTGCTTCAATGGCTGTGGGCATGGTGTCCCGGGCGGAGGTCGCGGCCAACGTCCGCATCTTCTCGGGAATCGCGGAGGCGCCGGGCCCCGGCGCCAAGGTCTTTCAGGCCAAGACCATGAACGTGCTTTCGTTTTGCCAGGGGTGTGGAACGTGCGTCGAGGCCTGCCCCAACCTGGCCCTGGCCATCGTCGGCGGCAAGGCGGTCGTGGACCGCGAGCGGTGCCTGCTATGCGGCTACTGCGCCCCTGTTTGCCCGCAGTTCGCGATACGGGTGGTTTAGGATCCTGTTTCCGCACCTTCACAGAGGGGATGCAGAGCCTGCTCGCCGCCATCGTGGCGAAGACCGATGAGCTTCTTGCGCAGGGTTGGAGACAGGGATTCTGTTGGCAGCACTATTGAGAGCGCAGATGTGAGAGGGCGCATCATTGAGTATCTGATCGCTGGGGGGGGAGGTCGGGGCAGCTATGCCGGCCGCATCCGTTTGGTCATCCACGGCTGAACGTGCCGAGGAAGACCAGGAGCACGCCGAGCGCGATCACCGCGAGCCGCCAGGCCCCGACCCTGTCCGCCAGCCCGGTAAGGCCCACGGCGCTCACGGTGATGAAAACGAGCGGACCGACCAGCCCGAGAGCGCTGTTGACCCTCAGGGCGCGCTCAATACGCGCCGAGGTCAGAATGAGGACAAGGCCCGCCACCTCGGCCAGCACGGAGAGGGCCCGGATCGCGGCCATGGCCAGCACGACGGTCCGGTCCGGGCCCAAGCCGGAAAGATCACCTGGCCGCACATTGACCACCCGCTACCAATATGCGCTAGGCCGAGCAGCAATGTGCGCCAGGGACCGCATGACCTAGGCCCAGCGGTTAAAGACAAAGACCTCTTCGGCGGGCTTGCGCGGCCGCGGGGTCCCCTCCATGTCCGGAACCCCCAGCGGGAGCAGGGCTACAACCTTGACCTCCTCGGGGATACCCAGAAGCTGCCTTACCTGATCCGGCTCAAAGGCCCCGACCCAGCACGTGCCAAGGCCCAGCTCGTGGGCCGCGAGCGTCATGTGGTCGAGTGCGATGGCGACGTCGACCATGTGCCACTTGAGCGAAGGATCGGGGGCGCAGGCGACTATCACGGCACCGGCCTGTCCGACAAATTCCTGGTTGCGGGCTGCGGGAACAAGCCTCTTGCGCGTTTCGGGATCGGTGACGACGAGAAACCTCCAGGGCTGGCGGTTGCCCGCGGAAGGCGCAGCCCTGCCGGCCTCAAGCACCTGCGCGAGCTTGTCCTCGGGCACCGGCACATCCTTGTACTTGCGTATGCTCCGCCTGGTTTTGATGGCGGTAAGAACGTCCATCGACGCACCTCCAAAGCAACGTTGGTCCCAACTTGGCAGGCCTCAGCCTCGGGCCGCCCGGGTGACCTTAGCCTCACGTACTCCCCGCCGGCTGAAACCTCCTGCCACGCAATCACCGCATATACTGCGCATAGCATGTAGCAGCAGGTGTAGCGCGAAAAGGCGCGAATGTTAGCCAAAACTGTCGCCAGTTCCTCTTGACGACCCGCCCAACTCGTTGCCGCATTCCTGTCCTGGCGATCAATGAGGTGGCATGTGCCCCATCCAGCCTGGTATTTGGTGTTGGGCGCGGTGGCCGGCCGGCCGGACTTCTGCAAGCTCCTGAGCCGCAGAAAGGGCTTCGTTCCCGGGGGCCCCGTGTCCGCGGTCGTGGTGCTGCTCAAGGGCCTCGTCCCGGTGGGCATCGCCACCCTTTTCTCGTCCGGGCCCATGCTGCCGGTCGCCACCGCCATCGCCGGGCTGCTCGCGCACCTGCTCACCTCCGGTCGCCGGCTCCTGCTCTGGTACATTCTTGGCGCAACTCTGGGGCTGCGGCTCTGGGAACTCGCGGCCATCGTGGCCGCCATGGCCTTCGCTGCGCGCTACGTTGACCACCTGCAGCTGCTATACCTTACCGGCCCCACGACGGCGGGCATCCTGCTGGTCGCCCCAGGCTGGTTTAGCGAGGACGCGCACACGGCATGGCTGGTCGTCGCCATGACGGGCATCCTGATCTTCCTCGCCCGCGGGGTGATCAAGCGTTACCGGGGATTTCTCAACCGGCTCGTGCCTGCCGGGCTGATCGTCGCCAGCCTCGTAGTCTTCTGGGGCCTCGGCCAGGTCAACAGCGGACGCTCCGGTTTCGCGCGAACCGTGGTGTGCCCCCAGATCCTGAGCGGGTCGCCGACCGGCGGGTTGGTGGCGCTGACGTTCGACGACGGTCCCGACCCTCTCTACACGCCCAAGGTGCTGAGGCTCCTACGCCAGGCCGACGTGAAGGCGACCTTCTTCGTCGTAGGCAGCAAGGTCTTGGCCCATCCCGAGATAGTAGCCCAGATCGTCGCCGACGGGCATACGATCGGAAACCACTCCCACACCCACCGTAACCTTTCGACGATGGGAACCCAGCAGCTAGCCATGGAGATCGACCTGGCTCAGGACGCGATCGAGCAGGCGTGCGGCATCCGCCCGCACCTGATGCGGCCGCCCCGGGGTATGGGCAGCCCGGAGCTCTTCCGCCTGCTTACGGAAAGGGGCATGACCCTCGCGCTGTGGTCCAAGTCATCTCAAGATTGGCTTCAGCCGACCCCATCCGGGATAGTGGCAAGCCTCGGCAAGGCGGTCAGGTCCGGGGACATCCTTCTCTTCCACGACAGCGGGGACTTCTTCAAGTCAAGCGGCGCCAGCCGGGCGGGAACGCTGAGCGCCCTGCCGGGGATCATCGTCGCGCTGAAAACCCGAGGTCTGCAACTGGTGACCATGGACGACATCATCGAGCAGGCGCTGGTCCTTGGGTGGGATATGGGCGTTCCTGAGCCCTCAACCAGGGCGGCCCTGGACGTCGCCGACGACCGCCAGCCCGGACGCGGAGTCTGGGCCTTGCTCAGCCAGGGGGCTCGCTAGACCTACCTGATGATGTCCAGGGCCGCTGCCACGATCTTGGCCCGGTCGCGCTCGAGCAACGGATGCTGCCGGTCGGGGACCTCCACTTGCTTGGTGTGCCCGCAGAGCGGGGTGCTGAAGTAGCGGAAACCGTGATCGTTAATGAACGTCACGATCCGGCGCAACTCCGTATGCCGCTCCGCGATCCTCTGCGCGGCCGCAACGTTGCACCCGCTGGAGATGCCGCAGAAGATCCCCTCTTCGCGAGCCAAGCGTCTTGCGGTGGCCACGGCTTCGCCGGTGCTGACCTGCACCACGCCGTCCAGGGTGTCGAGGTGGAGGTTGCCGGGCACAAAGCCGTCCCCGATCCCCTCGATACCGTGCGTGCCCCACTCGCCCCTCGACAGCACGGGGCATTCAGAGGGCTCGACGGCGTAGACCAGGACGCGGCGCCCGCGCCCGGCGGCCTGCTGCTTAAGGTACCTGCCGGCGCCGCTCAGCGTGCCGCCGGAGCCCTGCGCCGCGACCAGCACGTCCAACAGCCCGCCGGTCTGTTCCCAGATCTCCGGGCCGGTCGTGGCGTAGTGCGCGGCGACGTTGTCCGGGTTCTCAAACTGCCCGGCTTCCCAGTACCTGCCGGGATCGCCCTCGACGATTTCCCGGACCGTGTCCAGCACCACATCCACATCGCTCTCGCCGCCGGCTGTGTAGCGAAGCTCCGCGCCGTACATGGTGATCGCCAGCTTGCGTTCCTCGCTCATACCCGCCGGCATGACGATAATGCAGGGATATCCCTTGACCGCGGCGACCATGGATGCGGCGATGCCCGTGTTTCCGGTCGTGCCTTCGATGATCGTCATGCCCGGACGCAGCTCGCCGCGCCGTTCGGCGGCCTCGACCATCCTGAACAGGATCCGGTCCTTGAGGCTTCCGGTCGGGCCGTAGTACTCAAGCTTGGCGAGTATCTCCGCGCCGCCGGCAGTCCCCGCCACGGAGCGGCCCAGCCGCACGAGCGGCGTCAGACCGGCCGTGTCAAAGATGCTCTCCGCGATCTTCCTGTTGCGCTGCCAGTCAAGCTCCACGGCCGTCGCTCCGGCGCTACGGCGACGCCGTGACTTTGGTCACGCGGGTCATCTTGTCCCCCGCCGCCAGCTGGTCCACAACGTCCATGCCCTTTACGACCTTGCCGAACAGCGCGTACTGGCCGTCAAGTGAAAGCTGGTTTTCCTTGACGATGTAGAACTGCGACCCGGCCGAGTCGGGGTCGAGCGACCGGGCCATGCCAACCGCGCCGCGCACGTGGCTGAGCTTGCGGTATATCTCCAGCTCGATCGTCCATCCGGGGCCGCCCGTCCCGTCACCGGCCGGATCGCCGCCCTGCACGACCCAGTCCTCGACGCGGTGGAACGTCAGACCGTCATAGAAGCTGTCCGCAACAAGCTTCTCAAAGTTGGCGGCGGTCTTTGGCATGACCTTGGGATAGACGTTTAGGGTGATCTCGCCCTTGTCGGTTTCGATCTTATAGGCCACCGGCTGCCCCAGATTGGACGGCCAGAAGATGACCGCCGCAGCCAGCACGACCATCAGCGCGATGACCCCGTACATGAGCACGGTCTGCTTGTTGCGCGGCTTGCGCTCGGGCATATGCCTCGCGGCCTGCCGGGTCATCTTGGGCGCGGGACGTCCCTTGCCGCCCCGGGGCGCGGACTTTGTCGGTTTGTTGGCTGTCGGCATCAATCGGTCACTCCTGACGCAGCTATTCGTCGATCGCTCTGCTATTCTGCACGGTGGCGTCTTTGCCTGCCTCGGCGGCGGCGGACGACTAGCCCCTCTCGACCACTTCGAGCCGGTAGCGCTGCGCGTTGTCCGGATCGGGGCAACCGACCTCGATGTATGTGCTTGGCCCGTCGTGCTTGTGCCACGGGAAACGCCCGCCGTGGCGCAGTACCACGTAGAAAGGATACAGGCTGCTCCAGGCCCAATGACAGAGGCCCGCAGGCGGCCCGTCCGTGACATCCCACTCCTCTTGCCCGCTGTGTCCTCTCGGACACGGCGCGGCGCTCCCGACGATGCGCGCGATGATCCTCCTTGAAGCCACTCTCCGTCCCCCCGGTTGCCGACAGACGCGGTGCCGGGCAAGCCCGGCACCGGCAAGTCGTTTGTCGCGGATAGCCCGCGCCTTGCGTACTACAGCCGTCTCATTTTCAGAGCTTGATTCTTACCCCGTGCTTCCCCGCCTGGGCACAGCTCGCCGTCACGACGGCCTCGGTGCCGGCGGCCGCCTTGACGACCCACTCCAGCCGGCATTCCTGCTTGGGCTGCGCCCCCGGCCCCCACGGGTTAAACGATACGGCGGAGCGGCCGTCCAGGTGGCCGACCTCCTGCTCGCGCTGCCCGACGACGTACTCCAGGGAGCCCGCCGCGGCCTCAAGCTTGACCTCGACCGGCTTGGCGACCTTGATCGTCTTGGCCTGCTCGGTCAGGTTGGTCGCGAGGTACCCCAGGTTGCGGACGACGGCCGTGACCCGGTAGACACCCTCGCCGACCTGCTCGGCGCAGGCTTCGGAGATTCGCAGCAGCGGGGTTGTCAGCGCGTGCTTGATAGTGAAACGGCAGTTTTTCTCGCACTCATCCTCAAGCAACTTGCCGGGAGGAGCGTTCTGCCGCACGGTCTTGGGGACCCATCCGCCGATCTCAACCTTTCCGAGCTGGGGATGGTCGTAGTGGGCCCAGTTGACGAAGCCCTTGCCGCCAAGCTCCCCGTCCTGCCACTTGAGCAGCTTGAGCTGATCTTCTTCGATGTCCTTAGGCGTCTTGTCCCGCATCTCTTTCTTCTTGTCCGCCCCGGCGCGGCCCATCATGTCCCAGAGCTCGGTGGTGAAGCCGATAATGCCGCGGTGTTCATACACCCAGTCGATGAAAATGCCCGCCCGGCTCGCGCCCAGCCCGCCGTGCGAGGCCGGGATGCAGGGATAGCTGGTGATCTCCTCGCCGCGCAGGCCGATCACCTTGAACAGCTGGAGATCCTGCGGATTCATCTTGTCGTCTGGCTTGCTGCAAAAGGCCCTGTAGATCACGCCGCCGGTCGTGTGGTAGGCCTGAAACGCGCCGATATTGGGATGCGCCAGCACGAACTCAGCCAGCGCCCGCGTCTCGGGCTCCGAAAGGGGGTATGGCCCCGCGCCGCTCTGCCCCAGAACCCAGTTCGCGGGGAAGTTGCGGTTGATGTCGAGGCCGTACTTGGTGGGCGCGACCTGAAGCGGTACTTCAGGCTCACCGTAGATCCGGCCCTCCGGATATATGCGGTAAAAGGTCCCCTCGTCATCGTCCGGCGCCCGCAGGATCAGGAGCCGTGGATCCTTCTCGGAAGCCTTCCAGGGCCCGCTTTCGTCCTCGACTCGCATCTGCAGGATCATCCCGTCGCCGTTGACGTCCTCCGCGCGAAGGCCCTCCTTCTCCTCCTCCTCCGGGTACGCCCGTACCGAGGAACGGAGCATCGTCGGCGTGGTGAGATACAGCTCCGCACCGTCGGGGTTGACCCGCGGCATGAGATAAAACGCCCGCGAATCGAGGAGCTTGGTGACCTCGGCATCTTTGCCGTACCCGCAGAGCAGGTGGCGCACGGTGTAAAGGCAGACATGCGAACCGGTGACCTCGCCGGCATGGATGTTGCCGTCGATGTACATCGCCGGCTTGTCCTCCGCCGGCCCCGTTGCGGAGTTGGTGATCGTAAGACACCAGATGTCGCGGCCCTCATAGCTCCGGCCGATCGACGCCAGGGAGCAGAGCGCCGGGTACTCCCGGACGGCGCTGTCCAGAAAAGCCTTGATCTCGTCATAGAGGTAGAAATGGTCGAACTTGAGGTCCAGGGACAACGGGCAAACCTCCTTCTTGACGCGCGGGTCTGCGTCGTCTATTCGGGCGGCGAAAGAGCCACTCCTGCCCCCCGGCTAGAGGTGATGAAGCCTGGGCGCCGCGATGAACGCCAGCCCGCTTTCGGTCAGGGCCCACGCCGTCCGGTTGACCGCATTGTGTTTGTCAAGGTAGTTGCGCGTGAGCGCATCCCAGTCGCCGCTGGCGATGATCTCGGCCTTGTCCCGGAAGTAGTCCAGGATGTCCGAGGTGTGCCCGCCCCGCGCCTCCAGGGCCTGCTCGACCTCCACGTCGCCGCCCTCGTGCTTGGCCGAGATGTTTCGCACCCTGGCGGCCACCTCGACCAGCTCCCGGCGGCGGTCGTACGGCTGGCGGACTATGCTGCGCCAGGTTTCGACGACGTGGTGCTCGAAACGGACGACATCCTCAAACCCAAGCTGCTCGCGGAAACGTGCCGCGGTCTCCAGCGTTTTGTTGTCTGTGGAGTTTGACCAGTTGAAACCGATCAGCGGGCTGGTGCCGTCGGGACGCGCGAAGAGGCCGGCCCCGATGAGGGTCCATAGCGCGGCCAGGGGGTTGTCGTTGCCCATGAACACGGAGATCTTGAACTCCAGGTCGATCCCCATCTTGTACAGCATGTAGCCCGCCAGGACCGTACCCGGGTTGACGTTGAGAACCTGCTTGACGCCGTATGTGGTGTAGTAGTAGAGCAGCTCGTCCACCCAGCGCAGCGGGTATTCGTTTGGTTGCCCGACGCCGCCGAAGTAGCCCGTGATGGTGGCCGGGCCGCCGAGATGGACGTTGGCGCCGTCGGTCCCGCGTGTGTCCAGGGTCTCCACGTAGCTGGCGCCCATGACCTCCATCGCGGCGGCGAAGGCCACAATGTCGGCAAGGTCGGCCTCTTGCTCCTTCATCTTGCGGACGCGGATGTACCTGCCGGGCATCAACTCGCCGCCGGCGATAGCCTGCTCGGCCTCGGCCCGCAGCCACGGGAAGTACTGGGCCGCGCTGATCTCCAGGGTCACGGGACGGTCTTCGGCAAAACTCATCTCGCCTGCCCGGTCGCCCAGGACTTTCCGCCGAAAGCCGGAGACGCTAATGAAAGCGCCGCGATCGCGCTGCTGGATGAGCCAACGGACGTCGTCGAGATACGCAGAACCCGCCGAATCAAGACGCGACAGAAGGTTGTCCAGACGGCGTGCTTCACGGGCCTTGCGGTTGATCTCGTCCGGCGTGCCGTATTTCGCGACGATCTTGAGCAGTCCGGAGACGACCTCGTTGGCCGGGTCGAGGAGCACATCATTGATGGCCGATAGCTTGTCGGGCGTGATGCGCAAGAGGGCCTGCAAATCGGACTCGGACACGAGAGTCGCCACCTTTCTGAGGTTTTTGCGTGTAGCCTTTCGCGTGCGGGCATCTATTCCCCTGGAAATCATGCCAGGGAAGGGGCGGACTCCTGCCTCGCCGGCGAGACACACGTGGCCAGTTGACTTGGGGCTTGTATTGGGTATATATTCACTGTTGAAAAAGAGCCGCAGGAGCGTGAGAAACCGGTGCCAAGGCCGCCCAAGTCCCGCTGGATATCGTTCTGGCCTGCGGTAACCTACTTCAAGCCCGCCGGCGTGCCGCTCCGCACGTTGGAGGAGGTCGTTATCCAGCTGGACGAGTTGGAGGCAATGCGCCTCAAGGACATGGAGGGACTAGACCAGACCGAATGCGCGCACAGGATGGGCGTGTCCCAGAGCACGCTGCAACGAATGCTGACGGTGGCAAGAGCCAAAGTCACCGGGGCGCTTGTCACGGGTAAGGCGCTCCGTATCCAGGGCGGGCCCGTGGCCCCAAGCGAGCTCGATCCGGTCCAAGGTGTTGGGCGGTCGTGCCGGGGCCGGGGACGCTGGGGCCGGGGACGCGGATGGGCAGAACCAGACAGCCACGAATTGGAGGGTCCGGCAGTTGAGCCAGGAGAAGCCGCACCAGAACGCAGAAACCCCTGATCCGTTGCGAAAGATCGAACTGGCGCCGGGCAGTGCCGCCAAACACGTGATTGCCGTAATGAGCGGCAAGGGCGGAGTGGGCAAGTCCTCCGTCGCCGCGCTGCTGGCCGTAGCGTTGCGCCGGGCCGGACGTGATGTGGGCGTGCTCGACGCAGACATCACCGGGCCCAGCATCCCAAGGCTCTTCGGCCTCCGCGGGCGTCCGCGCGCCGCTCAGGGAGAAGGCATGATGCCTGTTCAAACAGCAACCGGCATTCGAGTTATGTCAATCAACTTGCTGCTGCCCGAAGAGGATCACCCTGTTATCTGGCGCGGGCCAATACTCTCCAGCGCGGCAAAGCAGTTTTTCACCGACGTGCACTGGGGACGGCTCGACTACCTCATCGTCGATCTGCCGCCGGGCACGGGCGACGTTCCTCTTACCGTCCTGCAATCGATTCCTCTTGACGGGATCATCCTTGTCTCATCGCCTCAGGAGCTGGCCCTGATGATCGTTCGCAAAGCGGTCAAGATGGCCCAGGCCCTCCAGGTGCCCCTGATCGGCCTCGTTGAGAACATGAGCTCGCTGCGCTGCCCTCATTGCGGGCATGAGGTGGAAGTCTTCGGTCCCGGGACCGCCGCGGCTGCCGCGTCCTCGGGCGCAATCCGCTTTCTTGGCCGCTTGCCGCTGGACCCGGAGTTGTCCGCCGCCGGCGACCAGGGCGGCCTGGAGTCGTTCACGGCCCCTTGGGTGGCGGATCTCGCTCGTTGGGTTGAGTAGCGCAATGCCAGCTACTGAGTCCTCTGCCCCAGACAACGTTGCTGTGGTGGGTGTGCCTGCCGACGGGCAACTGGTGGCGGAGCATTTCTCGCGAGCTTCCTTCTTCGTGCTTGCGAAGGTTTCGCCGGGCAGGGTCCGGGATGTACGAATCGTCGCATTTCCCGCGCGCGGAAAAGGCAGTCCCGCAATATTCCTGGCCGGGCTTGGAGTCAATCTGGTGCTCGCCTGCGAAATCGGGGAGCGGGCGGCCCGCGCGCTCAAGGAACGCGGTATCGAGATTCAGACCGGCGTGACCGGCCCAATTGAGCTGGCCCTGCGTGGTGTGGCAAACCCCGGCCCGGCGGAAAGCTAAATCCGGCTGCGTCGCATTATGGTGTGGGCTTCAACCGGCTACGATGATTTGCCGTAAATGAGACCGCCGCCCGGAGGCGGCGGCCTTTTTCGCTAGTGTCGTAGTGTTGTGTTACCTGGTGGTCCGACCGGTTGTACCGGCTGCGCCACCGGCGCCACCCGCGCCACCAAAGCCGACTGTGCCACCGGCTGCGCCACCCGCGCCACCAAAGCCGGCTGTGCCACCGGCTGCGCCACCCGCGCCTGTCGTCCCGACGGTGCCACCGGGCTGGCCAGAGAGACGCTGCTCAGCGAGCTGGATCATCTGCCGGACCATGTTTCCTCCGACGGCTCCGCAATCGCGGGAGGTAAGCTCACCCCAGTAACCGCTGGCCGGGGGCTGCACGCCGATTTGGCGGGCCACCTCGTATTTGAACTGCTCGAGGGCCCTTTCGGCGCCAGGGACAAGACTTCTGTTCGAACGTTGACCTGTTGCCATCGTTTGATTTCACCTCCTCGCGACATAGCGTGTCTCTCGCGCCGATGACCGTATGCCAGGTAAATGTTAGTTTGGCAGGTTAAATCAAAGCGTAGTTGGCAAGGATCGGGCGCTCCTGCCAAACATGCCCGGACTGGGAAGTCGGACCTTGGAAGTGGATCGCCTGAGGTGACCCCTGCCCGGCCAAGATAACAGCATGACAACAATGCAAGTACAGGCCGCCTTGATGATCGGCATCGCCGGCATCGCGACGGGAGCCGGCGCGCTGCCGTTGCTGCTGTTTACGAGCATTCCCCGACGAGTTGTCGATGGCTTGCTGGGTTTTGCGGCCGGCGTGATGCTGTCGGCGGCATCATTCAGCCTGATGGTGCCCGCCTTTCAGGGCGGCCGCGTGTTGCTTCCGATCCTTGGGCTTCTCGCGGGATCGGGCCTGCTCGCCGCGGCCGACTATGTGGTGCCCCACCTGCACCCGGGCGTCAACGAGCGGGGACGGTCTCTCGGCGGTGATGGCCGGGACCGCAACCTCGGAGGGGGCGGCCGCCGGGCGGTCTGGCTGGCGCTGGTGGCGGTGGCCCTCGACAACGTCCCCGAGGGGCTGTCGGTGGGCGTCAGCTTCGCCGCCGGCGACCATTACCGGGCTGTGGTCCTCGCGGGGGCGATAGCGCTGCAAAACATGCCTGAAGGCCTGGCCGCCGCTCTGCCCCTCATCAACGCGGGGACATCGCGCAGACGGGCGGTGCTGTATACCTTCCTGGCCGGCCTGACCGAACCGCTCGCGGCCGTTCTCGGCCTTGGTCTCGTCCGGATAGCCGCCGGGCTCCTGCCGTTTGCGCTGGCATTCGCGGCAGGCTGCATGATCTACGCCGCGGCGGACGAGATGCTGCCGGAGGCCTTCAGCCACGGTCATCTGCGCGAGGTCGTCGCCGGCCTGATCGGAGGGTACGCCCTGATGGCAATGGTCGAGCAGCTGCTGTAGCGGCACTGCGGTGTGCGGGGTTTGCGGGGTTCCGGCCTCCGCGGCAGGTCTACTGGTCACCGACCAGCCTCTCCAGCCGTACCATGAGCAGCGGAGGTGGGCTGCGTCTTGATCACACCACTGCTGCTGGCCCTGGCAGTCAGTTTTGACAGCCTCTTTGCCGGAATGACCTACGGCTTTCGCAACATCCGCCTCACGCCGGCGGCCTACTTGATCATCGGGATGGCGAGCGGCGTGCTCATGCTGTCGGCCGTGACCGCGGGCGAGGCACTCGGAACTCTTATGCCATCCGAACTTGCGGCCTGCCTCGGTGCCCTGACTCTGTTAGGGTTGGGAGTCTGGCACCTGGCCGGGGCCTGGCGCCTCGGCGTGCTGCGGCCGGACACAGACTCGGAGACCCCGCTGGCCAGGTTCCGCCTGCCGCCTCTGGGCATAGTGGTTGAGATCCTGCGCGACCCCCTGCAGGCGGACCTTGACCACTCCGGACGCATCGATAGCCGCGAGGCGGGCGCCCTTGGGCTCGCTCTGGGGCTTGACGCGTTCGCGGCCGGCCTGAGTGCCGGCGTCGGCGGCGTAGGGTTATCGGTGGTGCCCCCGGTACTCCTCGCCTGCCCGGGCTTCGTCGCCGCCGGACAGCTCTGCGGGCAGGCTCTGGGCAACGTACGGCCCCTTTCGCGATGGCCGTGGACCGCCGTGCCGGGGGCCCTTCTCGTATGCCTCGGCCTGGTCAGGCTATAAGGGAAGCGGATACGGGCTGTGCGCACACGCTCGCCCGCTCTGGATGGACACCGCAGCCTAGAGTTTCCACCACGTGAACGCGTCCGGCGTCGGGTGTGCGCCTGGCGGAAACCGCACCCTTCGTGGGTAGCGGACAATATGGCAAGCCCCGGCAGATGGGCAGATACCTGGCTAATTGACACCTGCCCGCCACATCCTCCAGCTAATCCGCTCCAGCCGCCTCCGTCGCCCGCTCCCGCGCAGGCGCCAGATCGGGCGCGCCGATGCGGCCGGGCAGGGCCAGCGCGAGGGCCAGGGCGGGCACTATGAGCCACAATAGCGAGGACAGCACCGGGACAAGCCCGGCGCGCTCGGCGACGGACCCCACAAGCCCGACCAGCAGGCCGCCGACCGACCAGCCCAGCCCCATGATCAGCCCCGCGGCCGTGCCGCGGTTCTCGGGGATCAAGTTCTGGGCCATTACGACCGTTACCGGGTTAAAGGACGAGATGGCGAAGCCGGCCCCCGCAAGCAAGAACCACAGAGCCGCCCCGTTGGCACGCAGAAGCCAGAAGAAAAGGGGCGGGATCAGCAGAAGACCGCAGAGGATAACAGTCTTGCCGCCGCGCCGGTCGGCCAGATGGCCGCCGATCATGCTGCCCACGGCACCCGTCGCCGTAAAGGTCATGAGCGCGACCCCCATGTGCATCACCGGAAAGCCGATCTCACGCAGGTGAACACCCAGGAACGCCATAAACGCGGTTCCGACGGTGCTGCGGAGGACGACGATAAGCCAGAGCGCGACAAGCGCCCCGAGGCGCCCGTTAAGGCGCAGGCCGGCCGATGCCCGCGGCGCGGTCCTGACCACCGGTTTCCCCATCCCGCGCTTGTCCATGTACAGGCAGACGGCCAACGTAGGCAGCGCCGTCAGCCACGTAAACCCAAGGCCGAAAGTGCCTACGATCCACAGGACGAAAACCGGGCCGAGCGCGTAGCCGATGGTGCCCGCGGAAACAAACACGGCCATCGCCAGTCCGGCGCGCCCTCCCGCAACGGAGGGCACCGAACTCGTCGCATGCGGGTGAAACGCGGCGGTGCTGAGCCCGCCGGCGACAAGCAGCGGGAATATCCAGCGGTAAGAAGGCACAGACCCCACAAGGCTGAGCGAGGTCGAGGTGATCACCGGCCACATGAGGATGCTTGGCTGACGGCGTGCCTTATCGAGAAACCAGCCAAAGACGGGCTGGGCAAACGAGGTGGCCGTACTCTGGACGGCGGCGAGCAGGCCGGCGATCGCCAGGCCGAAACCGAACCGCTCAAGCAACAGCGGCATGAGCGCCGCGAGGAAAGCGGTGTACTGGTCGTTGACCCCGTGCAACAGGGCGAATAGCGTCAGGGAACCTGCGGCCCGCTCCTGCTTCAGTTCCTGGTTCATGTTGTGGCTCCTTGTGCGTTGTGTATTTGCCTGTTTGCGGGCCGGTTTAGCCCGGCGCATGGCGGCGGATATTAGGACAGAGAACAAAAGCCATCGCCGGCCCAAGCCGGGGGCGACCGGTGGCACAAGGCCCGTTCCGGTGGCCGTAGGACGGTGAGCTGTTGAGGCCAAGGCCCTTTCCGAGAACGTATTGCGGCTGCTATACAGGCACGGTTTCTTCGTCCGAGATCCAGAGGCTCCTCGACCGCGCCCTCGCCGGCCTGACCGGGGAACTGGCGCCGGACGACCTGTCCGCCGCCCGGACCGCGTTGCGTAATCTTATGGCCCCCGAACTTGTTTCAGAGATGAGCCTTTCTGCGCTGAGCGGCCTTTTTCCCGCCAGGCAAGATCAAAACCGCGGGAGGCCGGGTATGGATCTATCCGGGCTTAGGCAGGGTGCTCTGCTGGAGTATGAGGAGGCGGGCGCGAGCCCCCAGGCGTTGCTCATCGCCGCCGGCGGCTTGCTGCTAATGGCCCTGGCCGGACGGGTCAGACCCCCGGCAGGGTGATCTCCCTGCTCCGGCGGCCGCACTTGTCGCTGCCGGCCTCGATCCTCAGCACCTGGCCCGGCCTGGCCTTGACAGCCCACTCAAGCCTCTTTCTGCCCTCCGGCGCGCCTGAAAGGAAACCGTGCGCGCTGAGCCCGACGGCGTGACCCGGGAGATGGTCGGGCTCTGTTCTGGCCTTGCCTGACACGAAGGCGAGCTCGCCGCCGTCCGGAGCGCTCAGCCTGACCTGCAGGGGCTTTGCCGTTTTCATCACAATAGCCTGCTGGGTAACGTTTGTCGGCAGGTACCCCTGGTTCTCGAGCACGGCCGTGACCTTGTACAGCGTCTTGCCGTCCGCTCCGGTCCCGATGCCCTCGGCCTCGCAGGAGGTGATTCGCAGCCTGGGCGCGACCGCCGCATGGGCCAGCGTGAACACCGTGGCCCGGTGGCATTCGCCCTCAAGCAGCCCGGGCGGCGGGTTTTGCCGCACGGTCTTTGGAAGCCATCCTCCCAGTTCCACCGGCCCAAGTTGCGGATGACGAAACTGGCGCCAGCGGACGAACCCCGTGCCGGCCAGCACGCGGTCGTTCCAGGTCAACTGGGCCAGCCCGACCGCCTCGATCTCGTCGCTGCTGAGCTCCATCATCTCCTTGGGCTTTCGCTTGGGGAGCCCGGCGTGCTGGTTCATGTCCCATAGCTCGGTCGCCAGCGGCAAGACGCCGTTGAGATCGTACATCCAGTCCATCCAGCTCCCGACCGGCGGCCGGTCCTTGTCCACC
Source organism: Bacillota bacterium (assembly GCA_030691505.1). Classification (GTDB taxonomy): domain Bacteria; phylum Bacillota; class Sulfobacillia; order JAUYEG01; family JAUYEG01; genus JAUYEG01. Next base: position 42,024 of record JAUYEG010000070.1, read on the forward strand.
GTGAACTCCTCGTAGATTGACCAGGTCGGGTAGCCGATCAGGCGGTCGCCGATCTCGGACAGGGCCTTGAGCACCGCCACGTCCCCCCGCGGGAGCTTTTCGTCGGGCTTGGCGCAGTGCGGGCGCAGGACCATCCCGCCCATCGTGTGATGGCTCATGGCCCCGACGATGTTGGGATGAGCGGCGACGAACTCGATGATTGACCGGACCTCGGGCTCGCTGCCGGGGTAGGGTCCCGCCCCGGCCTGAACGTGCTCCGGCGCCCAGGTGCCCGGGTAGTTGCGGTTGAAATCGAGCCCCCATTTGGCGGGCGCCGGCCTCACGGATACGCCGTCGTAGTCGCGGATGAGGCCTTCGACGTAGAGACGGTAGTACTGACCGCCGCTCTCGCCGGGCGCCCGGCGGATCATCAGGCGGTCATCCTTAGCCGAAACCTTCCAGGAGCCGTTGGGGTCCTCCTGGCGCATCGTCAGGATGTGTCCATCGCTGTCGATGTCCGCCGCGTAGAGCCCCTCCTTCTCCTCGGCCTCAGGGTACAGCCGTACGCTCGAGCGCATCATTTCGGGGGTGGTCAGGTAGACCTCCGCTCCGTCCACCGCCACGCGCGGCACGACGTACAGGACCTGCTCGTCGAGAAGCCGCGTAACCGCCTCGTCCTGACCGTAACGCGTGAGCACATACCATATCGTGTATAGCGCCGCGGCCGATCCGGTTACCTCGCCGGCATGGTGGTTGGCATCTAGATGATAGGCGGGCTTGTCCCGGCCCGGTCCCGTGGCGCGGGCGGTCAGCTCGCAGCACAGGATATCGCGGCCCCCGTGGCTCCTGCCGATTGAGTACACCGTGCACAGCTCGGGATGCGCAGTCGCGCACTGCTCCAGGAAGCCGGCGATCTCCTGGTACACCGGATAGCCCTGCGGCCTGCGCAGCACGATGCCCACGCCCTCTGCCGCCGTTTGGTTGCCTTTGGATGTCAAGTCGTGTCCTCCTCCTCCGGCCCCGTCAACTAGAACAGCGCCTCGCTCATGCACCACTGCCGGAGCGTGTCGCGCAGGGTTTCCTGCCGCCGGGACAGCATCTGTTTGATGGTGTGGGCCTCGAAGTGCGTCAGGTAGTCGTCCTCGAGCTCCCGGACCCCGTCGACTATCGCGTCCAGCTTGCTGCCAGGCAGGCTCTCGATCTCCTCCACGGCTGACTCAAGCTGCTCAAACCGTGAGATCTGCCCCTTGACCTCCGGGATGCGGATGAAGATGCCCGGGTCGTTCCATGCCGGGCTCCACCACCGGTGGGTCCGCCACTTGCCGTAGGTCCCGAACAGGGCCAGGTCGTGGTCGATCAGCGACACGTCGTGGGCGCCGTAGTAGCTGCGCTCGGTGACCAGCACGTTGCCCTCGTGCCGGTCGTGATTGTAGATGAAGAGATCAAACACAAACATGCGCTGCAGGATGTCCTGCTGGCTCAGAAAGCGCGCCGGGTCGCGCTTGATCATCTGGTCGAGAAGGCTCCAGGGCTTGGCCGTCTGGGTCACCGCCCAGGCCAGGTGCCCGCGCAGCCCGTGGTACGTGTAAAACTGGATCGGGCGTACCGGCAGGCCCAGCAGTTCGCCGATTTCGTAGGAAATTCGCTCGTTGGCTGATAGCGGACCCCGCTTGTCGGGGTCCACCCCCAGCTCAAAGCCAAACTTAAACCGTGCGACCCGCTGTTCATCCCACGGCGACTGCAGGATCATGTGCAGCTTGCCGTCCTTCATCCGTTTGTGGACCACTTCCCACGGTTCGTCGGGGTAGTATGGTACCGGCAACCTGCTCCCCCCTGGCCTCTGTCAGGGTCGAGGCCGCACCATGACCCCGTGGCCGCGCCGCCCCGTGATCCGGCCGTCACGCATGACGACCTCGCCACGGACAACGGTCAGCACCGGCCATCCGGTGACTTCCCACCCGTCATACAGCCGGGCGCTGCCGCGGGACTTGCTGTGCATCGCCTCGCGCCGGACCACGCGCGGCGCATCCGTGTCGAGCAACACAAGGTCGCCGTCGGCACCCGGCTGCAGAGCCCCCTTGCGCGGGTACAGCCCGAAGTACATCGCCGGGTTGAGGGCGCACATCCGCACCAGCAACGACAATCCCTCGTCGCTTGACCTGATGATTTCGTCCGCCAGAACGGGAATCATGGTCTCAAGGCCCGGCGCGCCCGCCGGCACCTCAAAGATGTCGCCGCCGGGCCCTTCTTTGTCGGCAACCGTAAACGGAGCGTGGTCGCTGCTGATGTAGTCCACCCAACCCTCGTCGACGCAGCGCCACAGGCCCTGCCGGTCCTCCTCGCTCCTGAGCGGCGGGTTGATTTTGCCGTATGGGCCCAGGTCGCCCATCGCCTGCTCCGTCAGCAGGAGGTAGTGCGGGCAGGTTTCCACGCGTACCTCCTGGCCCCCGAAACGGGCGCGCCTGGCCATCAGAGCGGTCTCCGGAAGGCTCACATGACAGATGCTTGCCCTGCAGCCGGCTTCCTTGGCGAGGAGAATGACGCGGCTCGCGGCCTCAAGCTCCGCGATCGCCGGCCTCGATTCGCCGTGGGCATAGGGGTCCGTCCGGCCCGCGGCCCGCATCCGGGCCACTCCTTGCCGGACCAGCGCGTCGTTCTCGGCGTGCACGCACGCCAGCAGGCCCGTCCGGGCCACCGCCCGGAACACTTCCAGCAGCGCGCCGTCGTCGAGGACGTGTACCCCGTCGTAGTCGGCCTCGCGGCCGCGCGGCGGCCCGTGCATAAATGTCTTGAACCCGACGGCGCCGGCCTCGGCCATCTCGCCGATGTGATCGACGTTGGACGCCCCGCCGCCGCCGTACAGCCCAAAGTCAACCACCGCATCGCGTGCGGCCAGCTCAGCGCGCCGCAGCAGGATATCCGCGGTGGACACCCCCGGCGTCGACACGGGCATCTCGAGGATGGTCGTGAACCCGCCGGCCGCGGCCGCGCAGGTGCCGGAGTAGAAGTCCTCGCGGTCCTCGCGCCCCGGCGCGCGCACGTGAACGTGGGCGTCTATCAGCCCGGGCAGCAGCGCCTTGCCGTCCGCGTCGATGGTCTCGCGGGCGGATGGGAGCGATGAATCGTCACCCACCGCCGTGATGATGCCGCCGCTGATTGCCACGCCGCCGCGGAACGAACCGTGAGGAGTGTATACCCTGGCATTAGTGACCACAAGATCGGCCTGCCGCACTGCCCCGACCCCCTTTGGGCCCTAGTCGTGCAGCGGCGGCCGCGTCGCCGGCGCCCGCCCGGGCACAGACGGCGAACCGGCCTGGGGATCCTGCACGTTGAGCCCGTACTCGATCACCAATTGATCATCCAGCAAGACCTGGACACGGTACGTCCCGGGGCGCTCGAACGTCAGCCCCTCGAGACGGCAGACCACTGTGTGGCAGGCCGTCCGGTCGGCGAGAGTGAAGCTGGTCTCCGGTCCGTCGACGACCGTCGTGCGGCCGTCGGGTGACTGGATGCGTATCCGCTCCCGGTGCGGGCCGGTTGCGCCCGTCCAGCGGTTACATACATAGCAGGCGCGATGAGTGGCCGGATAGGCGGTGCTGGCGATGGCTTCGAATACCCCATAAATAATCAGCTTGCCTTCTCCGCTGCGGCCGACGTCATCGCACAGCACGGAGAACTGAAGGACTGGCGCCACGCCGCTCACTCCTTAATCCCTCTGCTTAGCCTGCCGCTTTCTCCACCCGCCTGAGAACCTCCTGGTAGGCCTCCTCGACGCCGCCCATATCCCGCCGGAACCGGTCCTTGTCCAGCTTTGCGCGAGTCTCGGCATCCCACAGGCGGCAGGTGTCGGGCGAGATCTCGTCGGCCAGCAGAATGCGACCGTCGCTCGTCACCCCGAACTCGAGTTTGAAGTCCACGAGCAGCAGACCGCATTGGGCAAAGAACCCCCGGAGCAGCCCGTTGATCTTGCGCGCCATCGCGTTGACCGCGTCCATCTGCTCTTCGGAGGCCAGGCCAAGGGCCCGGATGTGGTCGGTGTTGATAAGCGGGTCATGCAGGTCGTCGTTCTTGTAGAAATGCTCCAGCACGGGAAAGGGCAGGTCCGTGCCCTCTTCGATTCCGAGGCGCTTGCTGATGCTGCCGGCGGCGATATTGCGCATGACGACCTCGACGGGGAGGATGCGCACCCGGGTGCACAGCATATCCGTCGGGGGCCGCAGCTCACGAAAGTGCGTGGGCACGCCCGCCCTTTCGAGGTAGCAAAAGGCGTGGGCGGAGATGTGAGCGTTGCAGTAGCCCTTGCCGCCTATCGTGCCGCGCTTGGCCCCATCAAACGCCGTGGCGTCATCTTTGAAGTGCACCAGGAGCACCTCGGGCTCACCGGTCAGGTACACGATCTTGGCTTTGCCCTCGTAAAGCCGGTCCATCAAAGCCCCACCCTCCGGAAGATGTAATCAACCTGAGCAAGCTGACGCCCGAGGTCAAATGCCTCCTCCAGGCGCTCCGGGCTGACAGTGCCGCGGACCTCTTCGTCGGCGGCGATAAGCTCGCGAAAGCTGACCTCGCGTTCCCATGCCTCCATCGCGCGCGCCTGAACTGTGGCGTAGGCCCGCTCGCGCTGCATCCCAGCCTCCACGAGAGCCAACATCACCTGCTGGCTGAAAACCAGCCCGCCCGTCATTTCGAGGTTTCGCCGCATCCGCGCCTGGTCGACCGTCATGCCGCGCAGCACGTAGGTGAAGCGGTCGAGGACATAGTCAAGGAGGATGCAGCTGTCCGGGATGATCACGCGCTCGACGGAGCTGTTGGTAATGTCGCGCTCGTGCCAAAGGGCGACGTTCTCCAGCGCCGCCAGCGCGTTGCCGCGCATCACCCGCGACAGGCCGGCGACCCGCTCGGAGAGCTCCGGGTTTCGCTTGTGCGGCATGGCGCTCGAGCCTTTGGTCACCGCCCCCGCCCGCCCGCCGAAAGGCTCGTGAACTTCGCGGATCTCCGTGCGCTGCAAGTTGCGGATCTCCGTCGCCATCTTCTCCAGGGACGAAGCGCATATGGCGATGGTCGTGAGGAACTGGGCGTGCCGGTCACGCTGCAGGATCTGCGTGCTCACCGGAGCGGGCTCCAGGCCCAGCTTGTCGCAGACATATCGCTCCACGAACGGATCGATGTTCGCGAAAGTCCCCACCGCGCCGCTGAGTTTTCCCACCGAGATTGCCTGCCTGGCCTGCTCCATACGCTGGACGTTGCGGCGGGTCTCGTCGAGCCAGAGGGCCAGCTTGAGCCCAAAGGTCGTCGGCTCGGCGTGCACACCGTGGGTCCGCCCGATCATCGGCGTGTGCTTAAACTCCGCGGCCCGGTCCCTCAAAACGGCCTCAAGCTCGCGTAGCCCCCGCAACAAGAGGTCCGCGGATTGGCGCATGAGCAGCGAAAGCGCGGGGTCCTCGACATCGTATGAGGTCAGGCCGTAATGCAGGTACTTTCCGGCCTCGCCGACCGTCTCGGCTACCCCGCTGACGAAGGCGATCATGTCGTGCTTAATATCCTTCTCGATCTCCAAGATGCGCGCGGTGTCAATGCGCGCCTTGGCCCGTATCTCCTCGACCGCCTCGCGCGGGATCTTGCCGAGCTCAGCCCAGGCCTCGCATGCCAGGATCTCGATCTCCAGCCAGGTCTGGTACTTGTTGCTGAGCTCCCAGATCGCACCCATCTCCGGACGCGTGTACCGCTGGATCACCGGACATCCTCCTTCACCGCCGTGCGCGAGCCGCCGGGACGACGGTCGCGGTCAAGGGGGAGATTATCCACCCGTCGTGCCCGCCCCTGCCCGCTCCTGCCCCTCCGCAACCCGGCGCTTGCCCGGCGGCCCCTCCGGCCCCTAAAGCCCGGCCGCCGCGCGCTGGGCCTCGAGCTGCGCCGACGCGGCCTGGGTGTGGCGCAGGTTGGACGCCAACAGGCTACCTATCAGGGACAACACCGCCAACATCATGAATCCGCCGAAGAATCCGGGCACTCCGCCGAAAGGAGTCACCGTGGCGCCGCTGTTCCATTGGCCGGACGTCATCTGTGCGTCAATCATCATGCCCGTCAGTGTGGTCCCCAGAATCCCGCCGATCATGCGCAGCATGTTGAACACCCCGACAACCACGCCGCCGCGTTCCTGTGGGTTTTCGGCCAGAACGAAGCTGAGCAGCGGCGACCAGGTTGCGCTGCCGCCGAAGGCGAGGACGAAACGCAGGGAGATTATCGCCCAGATCTGCGACGCCGAGGTCATCAGGGCGAACATCGCGTTGGCGACCGAGCGGGCGAGCATACCCGCGATGACCGGGCGGCGGCTTCCGAAGCGGTCCGCCAGCCCGCCGCTTATGGGGCTGCCGATCACGCCTACGAGAGAGCCGGGGAAAAGGATGAGGCCCATGATCGCCGGGCTGAACTTCTTCACTTCGGTCAAAAACAGGGGCATCATGAAGGTCGAGCCCTGCCCGCAAAACATGTGTATTGCCCCGAGCGTAAGCGCCAGGATCATCGCGGGGTTTGCGAACATCGCCAGATCAACCATGGGAGTGCTGCTTCGCTGCTCGATCCGGACAAACGAGTACACGGCCGCGGCGCAAGCGCCGATGAGCACCGGCGCGCGCCAGGTGCCCCGGCCCCACTCCTGGATGCCCGTGAGGTACAGCAGCACACAGAGCACCGCCACGCCCAGCGTCAGCGCGCCACCGACGTCAAATGGCTCGCCCTTGCTCCCTCTCTTGGTCTCGCGCAGCTGGAAGTAGCCGGCAACCACGGCTATCACGCCAATGGGGATGTTGACGAAGAAAATCGATTGCCAGGAGAAGAACTGCGCAAGGAAACCGCCGACCGTAGGGCCGATCATGCTCCCGAGCGATGACGATGCGGCCCAGATGCCGAGCACCCGCCCGCGCCGCTCCGGCCCGAATAGATCCGTGGCCATGATCAGAGCGTTGGGATAGACGGCCGCCGCGCCCAGGGCCTGCACGCATCGGAATACGACGAGCGACTGGAAACCCCACGCGATGCTGCACATGGCTGAGCCCGCCGCGAAAACCGTCAGGCCCCCCACAAACAGGCGCTTGCGCCCGTACATGTCCCCGACGCGGCCAAAGATCGGCATCAGGATCGCATAGACCAGCGTGTAACTGGTGAAAACCCAGGTGAGGCGGGTGACGCTGATGTCGAACGCCCGAAGCAGCTCGCCGACGGCGACTCTGATCATGTTGGTGTTGAGCACAGTCATGAACGAGGCCAGCATGAGGTTGGCCAGGATCAGGTAGGTGCCGCGGGTGGGGGCCGGGGGCCTCGCGCTCGCGTCGTTCGTCGCCTGATCAACGGCCGGCCGGGCGGCCGTGCCGGCGTCTGCCTCAGCCACAGGAGTCTCCCTTTCGGATGCCAGGCGGTTACCCGCCCCCGCAAGACACAGTTAGAGCCCTATAGAGCCCTAGTACTTTGACGGCCAGTGTGAGCCTTCCTTCGGGAAGCGTTCAAAACGCCGGGAGCCCTGGCGCTTTCGAAAAGAAAAACAGACGGCCCCGTGGTCGTCTGTTTGCGGGACGCTGACCGATAGTCAGCTTCCGGTCCCTGTCCTGGGACTAGCGAAGCGCGCTGTAATAGCTGTTGGGTGCCTCAGTGGCGCCAACCATCGGGTCGGCGTCGATGCTGACCCGGATGATGCCCGCATCTTCGGATACGACGGAGGCTGCGGCCGCGGTCGCGTCGGCGGCGAAAGTCTCGTCCTCCACCAAGCACTGCGGCCCGAGGCCCGGCTCGAGTTCAACGATGCCCATGATGTCGCTGATCATTTGGTGATCCACCCTTCTCGCTCTGGACTTATGGATTGGTGGACTGCTTATGCGCTCCACTTCAATCACGCCTTGTATAACGAAGCTGTCGGATGAAAGGTTTCACCATCTGGAAGATGTGGTTTAATTCAGAACACTCGTACCAGCAGTACTCCGAGGGCGATGAAGGCCACGCCGGCGATCCGGCCCGGCGTCAGTTGCTCTCGCAGCAAGAGTGCCGCGAGCAGCACCCCGAGGACAGGGTAGGCGGCGCTGACCGGCACCACTTTTGATGCCGGGCCAAGACGAAGGGCGTAGTAGTAGGCCAGATGCGCAAGAAGAGACCCGGTCAGCCCATCAGCGAGCAAGTACATTGCGGCCCTGGGCTCGATAGCTCGCAGCTCGCCGAGGGCGCCGCGCAGGATGGCCACGGCCAGCAGGGTTATCGCCACCCCGACGCTGCGGATCGTCAGTGCGGGAACCGGCGGGACCGTTGCCAGCCCGATCTTGGCGAGCACGGGACCCAAGCCCCAAAACAAGACGGCGACCAAAACCCACGCGAACCAGCCCACAGAGGTAACCTCCCTTGCCGATTCTCTTGCCTATCATTTCAACAAACGGCTCCGGCGGCACAACACTTCTGGTCCCCAATGTGTAGCATGAGAGGAATTTCGGAATACGAAGAGAATAACTTGACCCCATGAATCGTGGCGCCTTCTATGCCCTTTTGCTGGCCATGCTTACGACATCGCTCGGTGTGGGCCTCATCGTGCCCCTGCTTCCGATCTACGCGAGCAACCTGGGTGCGGGGGGCATCTGGATCGGCCTGATCTTCGGTGCAAACCCGTTGGTCCGTGGGGCATTCACTCTCGTCGTCGGCGGCCTGGCCGACCGGCGCGAAAAGAAGAGCCTCATGAGCTGGGGGCTCTTGGGCTACGCCGCGGTTTCGCTCGCCTTTCTCTTCTCCCGGACCCCCATGCACCTGTTCCTGGCCAGGATGGCCCAGGGGGCCTTCTCGGCGATGATCATGCCGGTCGCCCGCGCGTATGCCGGGGAACTGGCCCCCAAGGGCCGGGAGGGCGTCACCATGGGCCAGTTCGCGCTCGCGTTCACGGTTGGGTTCGCCATCGGGCCGCTTGCGGGCGGCATCTTGAACGACAATTTCGGCATGGCCGCTCCGTTCCTGGGAATGACCGGGCTCTCGGTCCTGGCATGGCTTTTTGTCCGCCTCTCAGTGCCGCCGCGCTTCCCGACCGCGGAGGGTTTGGCCCGCCACGGGGGACTTGACGTTCGTCCTCTCAAGGACCGCCAGGTGGTCGGCCTTATCGCGGGCCGGACCCTCGGAGAGCTGGGTCGCGGCATTTTCACCGCGCTGATGCCGGTGTACGGCAGCGAGCAACTGCTCCTGTCAACCTCTCAGACCGGGCTGATCGTGACCATGCGGTCAGGAGCGGAGTCCCTGATGCAGCCGGTGAGCGGCAAAGCCTCCGATCGCCTCAACCGTCGGACGGTCTGCATGGTGGGTTTTGTGTTGATGCCGATCGCGCTGTTCCTGGCCCCTACGGCCCGTTCGTTCTATTCGCTTGCCCTGGTCGGTCTGTTCCTGGGCTCGAGCTCCGGCGTCTCGGTTCCCGCGGCGGGCGCAATCTCGGTAGAAAAGGGCCGCCAATACGGAATGGGCTCGATGATGGGCCTTGAGGCGGCGGCGCAGGCGTTGGGCATGGCGGCCGGGTCGACCATCGGCGGCACGTTGATGCAGCTGTTTTCGGTTACCGTGGCCTTTTGGGCGGCCGCGGCCGCGGCCTTAGCCGGGGCCGTGATATTTGGATCTCTTACTCGCGGCTACGTCAACGGACAGGCCGACGCAGTGTTGGTCACCGCGTCCCCCGGCGCCCGGGTGAGCAGCAGAGGCCGGCACCCTGCGGCGCCGGCCTGCAATCGCTTCCTTGACGCTCCAGAGCCTACTCCCGCTCCGGCACCGTCCTCCACAGCTCAATAAGCTTGACGCAGCGGCTAACCATTTCCTCGAAGCGAGCCTTGGCCTGCCCCACGTCCGCGTCGTTGGGGTCGGTCCAGCCGTAGACCCCCGAGGCGGTGTGCTCATGAGTGTCGCCCAGGTAGGCCATCGCTATCTGGGCGGCAAGCGGCAGGTCCTCGCGGTCGAGATCGGCCACCAGATGCTGCACCCCTGAATACCACTCGCCCGTCGGCTTGAATCCCTTGACGCGCTCCATTTCGACCAGCTCTGGGAACAGGGCGAGGGCGAAGCCCGTCTCACCCTTGCCCGAGTGCACGTCGAGGGTCCGGAGGTGCTCACGGAGCCGCTCCTTGGGGTCGCCTGCGGGCGCCGGGCCCTCGGGAACCAGCACCGTCGCGCCGTACCGCCGCCGGGCCATTCGGGCGGTGTACGCGACTATTTGTGCGTTGCCGCCGTGGGCGTTGATGAGCATGATCTTGTCGATCCCGTGGTCCACAAGGCTCTCAATTGTGTCGTAGAGCACCGCCACAAGGGTGTCCTCGCTGTAGGTGATCGTGCCCCTAAACTCCATGTGGTGCGGTGAATACCCGGGCAGGCAGGTCTGAACGACGACGCAGTCAGCCCGCTCGGCGATGGCCTTGCAGATGGCCAGCGCGCCCAGCGAGTCCGTCCCGAGCGGCAGGTGGGGCCCGTGCTGCTCTATCGAGCCCACCGGGATCAGGGCCACCGGGACCGGTGTGTCACGCAGATACTCCTCGAACGCCGAGCGGGTCATCTCGTGCAGGATCACACGTTTGCCCAAAATACCTGTGCCTCCTTGTGCACCTCGGATTGTACATGTTGTTTCCTCCTCTGGGCTCAAACCCCTGTCGGGGGCAACTGCCGGTCGTGCCTCGAAGGAGCGGGACGGTGGGCCAAGAAGAACAGCCCACATGCCGCGCGCCGGCAAGTCCCGTACGCGAGGAGGCCAACGCCGTGCCCGTCAGCCGCAGGATCCTCACCACCGCCCTGCACAATATGGGTTTGCCCGCCGATGCCCGGCTATCTCCGGACGGCAGGCAGGTGGCCTACGTCGTGACACGGGCCGACCTGCAAGCCAACAGCTACAGCTCCGCAATCTGGCTGGCAGCCGCCGACGGAGCCATGTGCCCGCGCCGGATTACCGGGGCGGGCGCTGCACGAGGTTCTGGACGGGATCACTCCCCGCGATGGGCGCCCGACAGCCGCCGCCTGGCCTTCATCTCCGACCGGTCCGCTCACCCCGGGATCTGGATTCTCGACCTGGCTTCGGGCGGCGAGGCGCAGCCGGTGGGCGCCGGCTGCCTTGAGGTGACGGACATGGCCTGGTCCCCGGACGGGGCCTACATTGCCTGCGTTGCGCGCGAACCAAAACCGGAGCCCGCAAAGCCCTCGGACTGGTCCGAGTCCGGCTGGCGTCCGGGGGAAAACCCCGACGTGACTGTGGTCACGAGGCTCCGTTACAAGTTCAACGGCCGCGGGATTCTCGATGAGCGGTATCAAAAGATTCACCTTGTGGAGATGACGACCGGCCGCACCCGGCAGATCACGTCCGGATCGTACGACGATGTCTCGCCCTGCTGGTCACCCGACTGCCGCTGGCTTCTGTTTTCCTCCTCCCGGCACCCCGAGCGTGAGCTGCGGCCACGCACCGACATATGGGGGGTCGAGGTCAGTTCGGTGACCTCCTCTCCGGATTCTCCTACCGCGGCGCCGACGGCAGTAAGGCTATCTGCCACGCATACGGGCTCGCTCGGTTCTCCTACCGTCTCCCCCGATGGTCATTGGCTGTTGTGCCTGGGGACAGCCGAGGAGACCGGCGGCGCCGCGAACACGCACCTGTGGCTCATCCCGCTGCGCCACGCGATCAATGCCGGTCGCACCGCCGCCGCCGGGACGACGGGCGAGGATCCCTGGACCCGCCCGGCAATGTCCGCCTGGCTCGACATCCTGGCCGGCCTTGACCGCAGCCTCGGCAATTCCATCGGCGCCGACGTCCGTACGGATGCGGGGCTTGACAGGGCTCTCTGGTCGGGCGACGGCGCCTGGGTGTACTTCACCGCCACTGACGGCGGCTACTGCAGGCTGTACCGTGCGCGATTGCCGGAAGGTGTCCCGCTCGAGGGATACGTCCCGGTGATCGAGCAGTTGACCACCGATGAGCAGCCGGTCGTTGGCTCCGTGTCCTCGGCCCACCCCGAAGCAGGCAAGGAGCTGCTGGCGCTGTTCGCCGCCGGACCGACGTCGCCCGGGGACATCTACCTGGCTGAGCCGGCACAGGGCGCGGCGCCGCCACGCGCGCCGGCGCAGACGGAGCCGCTCACCCCGCTGGGCTGCCCTCTGAGGTTGCGTCCGCTCAACTTCCGGCGCCTTACCCGTCATAGCGCCTGGGCTGAGGAGGCCGACCTGTCGCGGCCGGAGCGCGTCATCTTCCCCAGCGTTGAGGACGGCCGCATCGAGGGCTGGCTGATGCAGCCGGCCGGTTTCGACGAGAGCGCCCGGTATCCTGCCGTCCTGGAGATTCACGGCGGCCCGCACGTGACCTACGGCCTGGCGTTCATGCACGAGTTCCAGGTGCTGTGCGCCCGGGGCTTCGCGGTGTTCTTCACCAACCCGCGCGGCAGCAAGGGATACGGGGAGGCTTTTGCCGCGCGCGTCGTGGGGGATTGGGCCGGCATCGACTATCAAGACCTGATGGCCGCGGCGGACTGGCTTGAGAAGGTCCCCTGGGTCGACCCGCAGCGCGTCGGCGTGACGGGAGGGAGCCAGGGCGGATACCTGACCAACTTCCTCATCGGCCACACGACCCGCTTCGCCGCAGCCGTGACCCAGCGGAGCATGTCCAACCTTTACAGCAAGTACGGCGTCAGCGACATCGGCTGGACGGGCGACAGGTGGGGCATGGGCGGCAAAGACCTGTGGGACAGCGAGGACTTCATCATGGAACGGTCTCCGATCAGGTACGCTCCGCACGTGAGGACACCCGTGCTGATCATCCACTCCGAGCAGGATCTGAGGTGCCCCATGGAGCAGGGCGAACAATGGTACGTTGCCCTGAGGCGCCTTGGGGTGCAGACGGAATTCGTCCGTTTCGCGGGCGAAAACCACGAGCTGTCGCGCAGCGGCAAGCCCCGCAACCGCGTCGAGCGGCTCGAGCGAATCGCGGGCTGGTTCGAGCGGTTTCTCCCTCCTAGCGCTGCCACCTAGGTCTTATCGCTCTTGGCAAACGCGAATTGCTGCTGTCCGCGCCTGTTGCGCCGCGGCTCCTCCCGCGCCCGGGGCTGCCAGTCCGGACAAGCCACGGTCACACCTAGCGGCTGAACGCAATCCCAGAGGCATCCGCGGCATAGGCCGCCTTCGGCTGCCTCCCGCCGCTTTCTCGCGTCTCGTCTGTCTTGGGTCACGGCGCCGGTCATCTTACGGCCTCCCCTCCTGCAGGTGCAGATGTGGACAGGGCCGTCGAGCCGCCAAGGGCTCAAACGGGTACCTTCTTTACCCCATCAGGCCTCAGTTCCTCCAACCGGCGCCCGCGCAAATGAGGCTGGCTGCCTCAAGGGGTCGCTCGCCAGTGTAAACCCGATGTAATGGCCATATACCACATCTCACACAACACGGTCTGTTCTTTGTGTCCTTATCAGGCCATAGGCCTTGGCGACCTCGTATTCGCCCATTGCGGCCAGGGCGACTATGCCGCCGTTAAGCAAGTTGATGACCAGCACTGGAGCCGTCAAGTTGCCGCTGGCCAACGCCGCCGTGCTGAGAATCGCCCAGGCCAGGATCCAGGCATAGATGCGCACCGGGATCACCGGCGGGATGAGGTCCTTGGTCAGGCTGACGACCAGGAAAACGGCCGACGACGCTCCGGCCAGCGTGGCCAGTACTTCCCATGAGAAAAAGCTCGCGGGTATGCTCACCAGATCACCTCCTTCCCGCCATTATGGCGGAAACCTCCGCCGCCCGGGTGGCGACGACGACATCCCTGCGGAATTGCTGCCACGCGTGGGCCGCGCCCGCCGTGAACCCCAGACGCTCCGCCCAACGATTGTCAATGAAGAACGCGGGGCAGATCTTGCCGGTGACGTCAAAGTGCCGGAGGAGGGTTGCCTGACCCCAGCCGTAGCGGGCCATGATCTCGCCGCACAGGCCCACGACGTTGCGGTAGGTCTCGGCGCCGTTGGAGCCCTGGTTGACGCACCACTCGATGCCGATGGCGTGATTGTTTGGGGATCGCCCAAACAGGGCTAAAGCATCCGGCTTAGTTGCCGTGCCGGCGTGGTAGGCAATCTCGTTTTCCGGCACGCACAGCACAACGCGGGTATCGTCGACCACGTAGTGGGCTGAGACCTTGTAGCCCCGGAATGTCTCGAACCAGTTGCGGTTGGCCACCGCATTCGCCCCGGGGTTGAGGTTCGCGGTCCAGTGGACGACGATTCCTCGGGGGTCGGCCATCGGTTTGCCGGGGCGGCCCCAACCCGGGGTGAGCAGTTTGGGCAGCAGTTTAACCACGGGGTGCATCCCCCATATCCTCCGGGGTCAGCTCCCCGATCGTCTCGACCGCACCGGGCCAGCGGGACGGATCGATCGGCAGCCGGGGGTCGAGCAGCAGCAGAGGACCGCGGCCAGTTCCGTCGTATGCCGGGAACGCGTCAGGGCCCAAGGGAATCTGACTGGGGTAGACGGTGTTGGGCGAGCCCTTGCCCAACCGGCCGAGCATCTGTCCCCCGAAGTACCCGCCCAGAATCGTGAGCGTGGGCCAGGTAACGACCTGCAGGAAGTCGATGTCGGTCGGCTCAAGCTTTCCCGCGATCATCCGCCACAGGGTTAGCGCGAGCAGAACCATATACGCCAGGCTGAACCCCAGTGCGAGGAAATCGGTGATGCTGATCCCATCCGGGTCGTTCCAAAACCCCTGCATTTCCAGCCTCCTAACCAGACACCAGCCTCCCCCGCCGGGCCAGCCGGTGACCGCGTGACAGTCACATGCCGCTGTGGGTTAGCAGGTAGACAATCAGCCCCGTGCAGATGGTCGACAGACCGCCGATCGCCCAGGGCACCCACTCGGGCATCCGCCAGTCCTGCCCGCGCACGAGCCGGACCCGCTCGTCGATCCGCCGGTCCATCGCCTCCCCGCATACCTGCGTTTTGAGCTGCCTGAGCTCATCGGTCAAGCGGTCGACCCCTTGGGCGAGAAAATCCACGGTCGCGGCAAGGGTGGCAAGCTTGCCGGTGACATCATCCACTCGGAACCCACCTCGTCAGAGGATATTAGCCGATAGCAGAATAGGCGAAGAAGGCGGGGGCAGAAACCAGGTACCGAGGATAGGATGATAGTTGGGCCTCTACACGTGGCTTGGGGGGCGAGGGAACGAAAACCGGCCCGATCTAGATTGCGCCGGCCCGCGCAAGCTCCTCGATTTCGATTTCGCTGAGCCCGAGCCGCCCGCTGAGAACCTCGCGGGTATGCTGGCCGAGCAGCGGGGCTGGCTCCGGCTGGTCGCAAGGGGCCGCTGAGAGCCGGACCGGGCTGCCGGGCATGAAGATCCTGCCTGCCCGGGGATGGTCGGTGTACACGATCATATTTCGCGCAACCACCTGCGGGTCGTTTATCACCCGGTCGACGGTGTTGATCGGCCCGCAGGGTATGCCCTCAGCCTCAAGGACCTCGATCCACTCATCCAGCGTGCGTTGGTTGATGATGCCGCTCAGTACTGGCTCGAGTTCGGGCCAGTTGCAAACCCGGTCATCGTTGGTTGCGAAACGCCGGTCATTTGCGAGTTCCGGCCGCCCGACGAGCCGGCAAAACCTGCTCCATAGCCCATCGTTGCCGATGGCCAAGATCAGGTGACCGTCGCAAGTGGCGAATGAACTGAAGGGCGATATCGAGGGGTGGCGGTTGCCGAGCCGTCCCGGGACCTCCCCGGACACCGCATAGCGCGCGATGGCATTCTCCAGGATGGCCACCTGGGAATCGAGCATCGAGACGTCGATCTTTTGTCCTTCCCCGGTAAGATGGCGGGCCTGGAGCGCCGCGAGCACCCCGATGACCGTGAACAGCCCCGCCGTGATGTCCCCGATTGACGCCCCAACCCGGGTCGGCGGCCCGTCGGGCTGGCCGGTTATGCTCATCACCCCGCCCATCGCCTGTGCCACAATGTCGTAGCAGGGCTTATCTGCATACGGGCCGGTATGGCCGAAACCCGACGTCGCGGCGTAAATAAGCCGCGGGTTGATCCCCCGGAGAACTTCACATCCAATCCCCAGCCGGTCCATGGTCGTTGCCCGGTAGTTCTCGAGGATGACGTCCACCCCGGCGGCAAGCCTCAGTACGATGTCCCTGCCCTTGGGGTGCTTCAGGTTGACCGTGACGCTCTTCTTGCGGCGGTTGAGGCTCATGAAGTACGCGCTCTCCCCGTTGATAAACGGCCCGAACGCGCGAGCGTCGTCGCCGGTGCCCGGCGCCTCGATCTTGATGACCTCGGCGCCCAGGTCCGCCAGCACCATGGAGCAGTACGGCCCAGCCAGCACACGGGTCAAATCGAGCACGACGACGCCGGAAAGGGACTTGGGCACGGCTAATGACCTCCATCGGTGTCTATGCTAGATTGGTGGCGCGAAGCTCTTGAGCCTTACCTTGACTTCGCGGAGCTGCTGTATGAGCCCCACGAGATCGTCGACCATCCGCCGGTGGTACGCGCTGCCCTTCTCGGCGCTGGCCGGCAGCGGATCGCCGCTCACACCGCTCGGCGTCGTGCGCGAACGGAAGTCCTCAATGGAGGCCGCCCCGAAGGCCCGGTCCCCCGGCACGTACGGATCGCCGACGAACCATCTGGCCTGCGGCGGCATGTTGCGTACCGCGCGCTCCATCCTCACGAGCTGAGGATGCAGGTGCATCATGTGGCCTGTCTCAAGTTCGTCGGCATGCCCTATGCCGCCCGGCGCCGAGCCGCGCTGCGCGATCGCGGTAGTGGCCCCGAAGTAGTAGGGGTCGACAATCACCACCGACTGCCCGGTCTCATTGACCAGCCTGGTCTGGGCTATCTTGAGGGGGGCCAGGTTTGCCTCGCGGTGCCCGTTGACGATGACCAGATGGCCGAAACCGCTGTATGCCAGGGACTTCCCCACATCGACGACTATGGCCGCAAGGTGCTCGGGCACGAGCGTGATGGTCCCGGGGTAGGCCAGATGATGAGGTGACCACCCGTACCAGAGTGGCGGCGCGACGAGCGCCACGGCGGCCTGGGCCGCATCCTGCGCGAGACCGATGGCGGTCATGCTGTCCGTGCCGGTGGGAAGATGCTGCCCGTGCTGCTCGGTGCTGCCGACCGGCAGCAAGATGAGATCGTCACGGTCCAGGTAGTCGCGCACCTGGTCCCACGAAAGCTCCTGGAGCCAGACGCTCGGCGGCCGCCACCGGCCGTCGCCGGCTGCGCCAGCCGGACCCGGACGTGCCTCGGTGCGTTCCATGAAAACGCTCCCTCCTCACGGTTGCCCTCCTGCGGGCTAGTACTCGATGCCCGCGCGGGCGGTGACCCCCTCGTGGAAGTGGTGCTTTATGTCGAGGATCTCACTGACCATGTCGGCCCGCTTGACGAGCTCGGGGTGCGCGCCGCGTCCCGTGACGACAACGTCGACCTCCGGCCGGCGCCGCTCAAGCGTCGCCAGCATCTCATCGGGGGAGACCAGCCCGTACTCCACGGCGACGTTAAGCTCGTCGAGGACTATCAGGTCCTGGTCGCCTTGAGCCAGAGCGCGGCCCGCCAGCCGCAGGCCCTCCTGCGCCAGCCGGAGATCCTCCGCGCCGGGATTGGACTGATCAACGAAACTCGGCTGCCCCTGCTGGACGATCTCGAATCCCGGCAAGAACTTGGCCGCCTTGATCTCTCCGTAGTTGGGATCGCCCTTCATAAACTGGATCATCAGCACCTTCTTGCCGTGGCCGACCGCCCGGAGCGCCAGACCCAGCGCTGCGGTGGTCTTCCCCTTTCCCTGCCCGGAGTAGACCATCAACAGCCCGCGTTGTCCCTTGTCCATCTCGAAATCCCCTCCATCGGCCCTGGTGGCCCGCCCTGCCGGCCTTCGCCCGAGCCGTTCCCTTCGGTAAGGGAGGCGCCTGTCCCTCCGGCGATGATTGTTTCCATTTGGAGCAAAACAAAGGCGGGCCGGCTCCATTCACTTGTCGCCGGCCCGCCTGATGACTGTCTAGCAGCAGCCCTTTTTCTCACCGTGGCAGGTCTTAACCTGTTCCGGCGTGCATTCCTCCACTTTCTTGCCCTTGTCGCAGCACTTCTTGTCATCCTTGTCAAAGCAGCCGCACTTCATTGATCAGCCCTCCTCCCTCGCCAGGATCTCGCCGCACACCCTGAGGAACTCGCTGAGGTGGGAGCGCATGCCCTCCACGGCGGCCTGCCACGAGCGCAGGAAGTCGAGCCCCTCCGGAGTTACACGGTACACGCGGCGAGCTGCCCCGCTCCCCTCGGTGCGCCACTCTGAGGCCAGGATCCCCTCACCCTCCAGCCGGCGCAGTATGCGGTACAGCGTGCCGGCGTCGAAGCCCTCCGCCTGCAGCCCAAACCTCGCGAGCCGGCTCAAGAGCTCGTAGCCGTGGGCGGGCTCATCGGCCAGCAGCAGGACCGAACACGCTTCCATGAAGCCTTTGAGCCTGCCCATCTCGCAGTTGCACGTGGTTCCGTGAGCGCAATGACGCTCCGTCAACTTCTCACGCCCTCACTACAGATATGTGCCTCGCACACTTATTGGCTCCTACCCATCAAAGCACGATCCCGGCTGGTTGTCAACACCGGGAAACGACCCCAATGTGGGCCTGCGGCCCTTGCGCAGCAGGCGTCCGGTGCGGTATTGTCCTGTACATGGACGGCAAGCCTATATGTGCAGCCGACCGATATATACTCAGGGGTGATACGCGCTTGACCACCGCTATCCTCTATCTCCTGGCCGCCGCGGCCACGGCGGCATCTTATTTCGCGGACCGCGCGCGCACGGTCCAGGCGTTGCGCAAGGCCAAGGCGTCCCTGCTCAACATCCTGCCCGAGTTCTCCGTGGTTCTGGGCTTGGTGGGCATTATGCTCACGTTTCTTTCGCCGGCGTTGATCCAACGATACATCGGCGCCGGTTCCGGCGTGCCGGGACTCCTGGCGGCATCGGTCGTCGGGTCCATCACGTTGATCCCGGGGTTCGTGGCCTTTCCTCTGGCGGCGTCGCTGCTGGCCAGGGGTGCAGGCCCGACACACATCGCGCTCTTCGTTTCAACCCTGATGATGGTCGGCGTGCTCACTTTCCCGCTCGAGCGAAGGTACTTTGGACGGCGCGAGGCGATCCTGCGCAACGGGCTGGCCTATGTCTTCTCGTTCGTCGTAGCGTTGATCGTCGGGGCGGTGGTGGGACGGTGAGAGGCCTGCTGAGATACCGGCTGTTTCTCGCCATAGTCGCATTTGACCTGCTCGTGCTGGCTTTCAGGCCTGCGACCGGAATCACGCTTTTCGGGCACTCCTGGCGCGTGCTGGCACAAATGCTCGGGCTCCTGCCTCCGGTGTTTTTGTTTCTCGGTCTGCTTGATGTATGGGTCCCGCGGGAGACCGTCATGCGCTTCGTCGGCGAGCGTTCGGGGGTGCTGGGCATGGCCCTGAGCATTGTGCTTGGGGCGGCGGCCGCGGGCCCGCTGTATGGAGCGTTCCCGATTGCCGAGGCCATGGCGCGCAAGGGCGCCCGCTACCTGAACATACTGATATTCCTCGGCGCCTGGTCCACCCTCAAAGTGCCGATGTTTCTTTTCGAGTTCTCAGCGCTCGGCCCGCGCTTCGCAGTCACCCGCTGGGCGGTCAACGTCGTCGGGATCATCGGCATGGCCTACCTTATCGACAGGCTGATGTCGCCGGCCGAAAAGGCGATCCTGGGGTCGGGTACCGCGGGCGGCGGCAGGGCCGAGAGGACCCGGAGTTAGCCGCTACGGCGCCTTGTCGTAGAGCAGCCGGCCGACGCGGCTGAGCAGGAAACCGCCGGTCAGGCAGGCCAGCCCGGCCAAAACGGCGGCCACGCGGAGCCCCGCATCGCAGTCGGGGCCGGCGCCGAGGAGCGCAAAGAGCGAGCCGGCCATCCAGGCAGCCACGGCAAGAGCCCCTTTGAGCACCATACCCTGCGCCCCAAAGTGCAGGGCCTCCTGTCCGTTCCCGGTCGCCAGGCGCCGGCTGTCGGTGATCTCGGCCAGTATCGGATGTGGCAAGGTGTACACGCAGGCCAGCATCGGCCCGCTCAGTGCCGCCAGCATCCAGACGCCCGCTGGCCCAATCGCAGCCAGCGGCAGGACCAACCCCAGACCTGCCGCGGCGACACTCAGCACGCCGACCTTGCCAAACCGAAGCGCCAGCCGGCCCACAATGGGGATCGTGGCAGCCGTGCCCGCCACGTTGATGAGCCCGAGCCGGCCGACCCCCCAGGGGGGCAGCCTCAGGACAGCGGTCACCAGGTAGGGAAGCGAGATGGAGAACATGTTGAGGCCGATCCAGAGAGCGGCGGCACCCATGAGATAGAGCCGGAAGGCAGGTTCCTCGGCGACAAGGCTCCATGCCGCGCGCAAAGGTCCTCCTTCGGGCCGGTCATCAGGTGGCGCGGGCTCCCGCGCCGGGCGAACGGTCACCGGCTCGCGGGCAAACACGACCCCCACCACGAGAAAGCAGACTGCCGCCAGCGCTGCGACAAGCGTTCCTCCCGCGGGGAAACCGTACTCATCAAACAGGCGCCCTGAGAGCAGCACGATGGTGCCTCCGCCGGCGATCGAACCGGCGGCCTGCCACGAGGCCATCTGCATCCGGGTCTTCGGCGACGGTACCTCCGCGAGCATCGCCAGGTACGGGATGACGACGACGGTGTACAGTGCGAAGAAAGCTGACAGGGTCACTCCGATCCGCAACGCCCGGATAGGCGGTGGGTCAGACGAATACGGCGCCCACAGCAGGGCGAAAATCAGGCCCATGGGTATCGCGGCCCCGAGGACGAAGGGGAGGCGCCTTCCCAGACGGGTGTCGGTGCGGTCGCTCCAGCGGCCAACATATGGGTCCGCGAGCGCATCCACAACCCTGCCCGCGGCCATCGCCAGGCCAAAATATCCATGGCCCACGCCGCCCGCCACCGTATCTCGTGCGCCGGTTGCGTAGAAAAGCAGCCACGTCACAATGGTGGTGGTCATCATGCTCGAGGCAAAAGACCCGAGACCGTAGACCATGTGCTTCCATGCGGGGAGAGTTCTCCGCCTTCGAGTCCACCCCAGCCCCACCGCCGCACCCCAGTTCACGCCGCTGCCAGGTCATTCGTTCGGTAACCGGGACCACAGTTCCTGCGGTGAGCGCGGTAGAGGCCCGGAAGCTGGAGCCGTTCGCGTACTCCGTACGTAAGGGGCTCTCAGAGGATCCTGGGTGGGGATGCCGGACCGGCTGTCTCCTCGGGTGTGCCTTCGGATGATGTGAGCGAAGGATGGCCTCCGTCACCGGGCAGGCCTGCGGGTGTTTGAGCCGCCCGGCGCTTGGGGTGCCTGCGTGACGCCTCGTCGCGCTCAAATAGGACCCAGGCCAGGTTGAGGAGAAACACCACCGTCGCCACCAGGCGCGACAGGCTACTCGGCGAGAAAATGTATACCCACACGGCGAGCACCGTTACGACCCCAACCTCGATCAACTGCAGGACCATGGCCTGACCCCCTCCCAGTACCCGTTGGCTTCAGTTTACCGTTATCCTTCCATAGACCAGTATCTCGAAGGTTCCTGCTTCAATGACGGGCACCGGCACATGGCCTGAACTCCCATCTCCACAGGCGTGAGTTCCCGCCGAACTGGCACTGGTGACCTGTTCAAGAACCTCTACCCCACGAGAGGTATGCCGTAAGGTCCATCGGCAAGAAAGGCCACCCGGGGGTGGGCGTTGCCCTCCGCGGTCCAAGCCCTGACGGCATCATCCAGTGCGGCCTCGACCATGGCGGCCAGAAAAGCGGCCGGGTTTGTTATGTCCGCGCAGCCAGCCAGTAAGCTCCGGCCCCCGATTCCAGGCAGGATTGCATAATCCGACCTGCTCAGGCCGGTTGCGCAATAGTACAGGTTTTCCGGCGGGATGCGCCTCAGAACCTTGGCCCACATCTGCGGCTCCCACTGGTCGTGGACAAACGACCAATCCGGCGAAAGGATAAGCCGGTCAAAGGAGTCCGCGCCGATCAGCTTTAGCAGGTGCAACACCGTGCGGTACTGCAGGCTGCCGACGGGGTCGATGTCGGTATGGTGCGCGCCTATGATCAGGCGCCCCCTGTCCCTGAGCGCCGACGCACCCACTACCGCCGCCTTGGCTGCCTGATAGTGGTTGATTCCCACCCTGCCGCCGTGGATGACCACGATGTCGTACGGCACGGCAACCGGTATGCCCACATAGCCGGTCAGCGCCTCCACTGCGCGCGCGTGAGCGTGCTCGAGATGCCCGGCAAATACGCCGGTCAGCCTGAACTCCCGGTCGAGAGTGACGTTGACCGTGAAATCCGCGCCGGCCATCCTGGCGCCCTCGAGAGCCTCCTCGTGGCAGGGGTTGCCGTCAAGCACCAGGTCCCGCGCCAGCGGCGAAGCGAGCATCTGCGCGCCATGGAAGATGCGCGTGCTCTCCTCCCCGACAAGGCCGGGAACGATGGCCTTGCGGCCGCCTGACGCCCCGGCCATGAAATGGCTTTCGACCAGGCCGGTGACCACCTTTAGCTGGGCCTCAAGATAGATCCGGCTGACACGGAGCCGGGTGCCCCGGGAGGTCGTGCCGAGATAGCGCAGCCCGCCGCGGTCGCGGCAGTCGTGGTTGACTACCGAAACGCCGGCTGCCAGAACACGCTCATCGAGCATGGTGCCCAGCTCTGCTTCGGTCACTGGCCTGTGCGTGCCGGTTGCGACGAGCACTGTCACCCGTTCGGGAGAAAACCCCGCTTGCAGCAGTACTTCGACAACCGGCCAGAGGATGCCGCTCTCGCTTCGATACGGCACGGGGCGGGTGTTGTCGGATATGACGACGCAGGCCTGTGCGAGGGCGTCGCGGGCAATCGCGCCCCGGGCGATGTGTGCCAGGGGCGGCGTGCCGATGGGCGAGGCCAGGGCGGCCCGCACAGCTGCACCCGGGTCTGCCAGCGGCCGCGACGGAGCCATAGTGAGAATGTCTGCGTCTTGCCGCAACTGAAAAGCAACCTTGAACGAACCAAGGTCCATCGTTACCTGCCGGGTTTCGCGGCCGGCCATTCTACGCGCTCCCCTGTACTGACGGTATCAAGTCCAGATCACCGGCGACCGCGGACTCAAGCAGAGGGCCTAAGTACTTTTCAACCTGATCGGCCTCAACGGGCACCGGCATGTTACGCAGTTTCATAGCAAGCTGCGGGTTCTTGGCGGCCGCCAAGGTCCGGTCGATGTGCGAGCGCGCGAACCCCGGGAGCTCTCCCAGCGTCGTCGGGTAGCCGAGTGACCGGCTCAGTTTGAGCATCCCGCGGGCGACAGCCAACCCCAGTTCCCGGCCATGCAGGGTATCGAGGCCGGCATCGACGTAGCCATACCTTGCGTAAATCTCCCCCGCCGCACGTACGCGGTCCTCCATCGCCGGGGCAAAAAACACGGCGTAGTAGGGGTTCAGGATGGCGCAGGCACGCCCGTGCGAGGCCACATCAACCAGCGAAAAGCTGTTCAGGTGCGGGCCGCTGGTGCCGCCCACCATGATCGCGTAACCCCCGATGTCGGTGCCAAGGGCCAGAGCCTCGCGGGCCTCCCGATCGTAGAGATCACGGATCGCCACAGGCAGATATTTGACGATGAGTTCAAGTCCGGTGAGTATCGCCGCCTGCGGGCCCTCACCGGTTCCCACGCCGGGGCCTGCCCCCAGGCTCCAGAAAACCTCCAAGCAGTGGGCTGCCCCGTCAAACGCCCCGTCGAGCGTCAATGCAGCTGGGGCCCCACAGGTCAGCTCGTGGTCAAAGACGGCACGGGGAGGCACTATCGCGTCGTCGACGATAAGCTTTTTCTGGGCGGCGGCGGGGTCGGTGATGTTGGAGTACTTGGTGAGATGAGCAGCCGAGCTCGCAGCTGTCTGCACGGCAACCAAAGGGGTCAGCCGTGCACCGGCGGCGCCGAGCGCCCGGGAAACCTCACCCATGCCGAAAAAGGCTTCGAGCAAGCCGTCCTGCTGCGGCAAGGCCGCGAGTACAAGCGCTGCCTTGGCCGCATCGATGGTGCTGCCGCCGCCGACAGCCACGACTACGTCCGGCTGGTGATCGAGCATCGCCGCATGCAGGCGGTAGACATCCGCACGGGGCGCGTTGGGCGCGGCGCCGACAACCGGGCCGTCCCCGGCGACCGCCACCCCGGCGGAGGCGAGAGAGGCTAGGAGTGCCGTGACACCGGGCCCCAACCACGCCGATTGATTCGCGATAACTAGCGCCTTGTGGCCCACACTCGCGGCGTGCCTGCCCGTCTCCCCTATGGCGCCCCATCCAAAGGTGTAAGTCTCTCCGCGCCATGCCTCCAGCAGGTGGCCGGCCCTTTCCAGCAACGACACGGAAGTCACCGTCCCTCTACGGTTTCACGCGCAGACGCGCTGACAGATTCCGGTCCTGGCACTCAGGATTCCCGGTTGCGGCTACATGCCCGCTTCGCCCCGCCAATTCGTCCTCCTGCACCCGTAATCGGGAGCGAGGCCTGAGCCGACGCGGGAACAGGGACAGGACGGTTTTGGTGGAAGTCCGACGCATGGGAGGCATGAACAAGATGAAAAATTCTGGGTCGCTAAGCGATGGCGGGGCCCGAACCCGGCCACGGTGTTTCGCGGTTGTGACCGGCAGTGCGCAGGACGGGGGAGTGCCCCACATGGGGTGTAACTGCGCACACTGCCGTGCGTCCCGCCAAAGCCGACGCCACCGGCTCGCGGCCTCATTGGCTCTTGTCATGCGTACTGCGAAGGGGCAGTCGGTGGTACTGGTCGACGCCGGACCTGACCTGCGCAGGCAAGTAAGGTTAATCCCTCAGCCGCCGGGGCATGCCGGCCCCCGCCGGATGCCCTTTGACGCCGTCATGCTGACCCACCTGCACATGGGGCACTGCGCCGGGCTGCTCGAACTTGGTCCGGAGGTTCTCGACGCCAGAGAAGTCCCGGTTTTCTGTACTGCGGCCGTTGCGGAGGTGCTTGCCAGCAACGCCCCGTGGTCGCTCCTCGTTACAAGGGGGAACATACTTCTCAAGCGGGTGGCGCCGGGCGAACGTTTCGAGCCCCTGCCCGGTCTGTGGGCCGAGGCATTCTCCGTGCCGCATAGAGATGAGTTCGGCGATACGGTCGGGTACGTTGCCGGATTGTCCGGTGGCAAGAGTGTCCTGTACATTCCCGATGCTGACAACTGGCGCGGTCTTGCGACCCCGCTGGCAGAGATGGTGCGAAAGTCGGATTGGGCTTTGCTTGACGGCACGTTTTTTGATCAGCGAGAACTTGCCAGCGTCACCGGCCGCGATCTCTCCGACGTGCCTCACCCACCGGTCACAGACACGCTAGGACTGCTGAATGGACTGCTCAACCGGGTCATCTTCACGCATCTCAACCACACCAACCCGTTGGTCCGACCGGACTCGCCGCAGACTGCTCAATTGGCCTTGCGCGGAGCCGCTGTCGCCGCGGAAGGCATGCGCCTAGACCTCTGTCGGAGAGACGGAGAAGATTGACGGCCGGCAGAATCCACGCCGTCGGCCCGCCAGATCCCAAGCACAATCCAGGCCGCCATGCAGGCGAGCAGGCTGCCAGCCGCATCTGGCCACATGGGTTTAGCTGCAACACGATATAGCGCGTTGCATTCGCTCTATTTTCATACACTCCCGCAAAGTAAAGCCTTGCATATGGGCCTTTTGGTGGACGAAAGGCCACTCAGTGTAAGCTTTCGGCGCTCTCTTGCGGGTGGTGACGGCAACACGGTCGTCACCTAGGCGGCCGGACCTCAAGGGGTGCTAACATATTCCTGACCGCCGCGTGCTAGATTGGCTGCAGGGACGTCAGACTGCCGGAAAAGCGTGGTCCGGCCAGGTACAGCGGGGAGGTGGTCTGTGGTGCGCGTGCTCGTCGTCGAGGACGAGGAAGGTATCCGCGAGGTGCTTCGCCAGTATCTGACTGCCGAGGGACACACCGTGCTGGAGGCGCCGGACGGAACCTCGGGCCTCGCACTTATCCGCCTGGGCAATCCGGAGTTTGTGATCCTCGACCTGATGCTGCCGGGCATCGACGGCTTCACCCTGTGCGGCGAGCTCCGGCGGCTGCGGCCTGAGGTGCCGGTCATCATGCTCACGGCGAGGGACCACGAGACCGACAAGATCGCCGGCCTGCGGCTCGGAGCCGATGACTACGTCACCAAACCTTTCAGCCCACGCGAGCTGATGGCGCGCATCGCCGCCGTGGCCCGGCGGTCGCGCAGGCCGGCGGCCACAGTCGGCGACGACGCCAAGCGGCCCGCCGCCGCCGAGTCCCCGCCGGCCGACGGGCTGTGGGTCGACCTGGCCGACCGCCGCGCCTTTTACTTTGGCCAGGAGCTATCGCTGACCCGCTCCGAACTCGCCCTGATCAGCACGCTGGGCGCACGGGCCATGCGTACCTACACAAGGCCCGAACTGCTCGAGCGCCTGCGGGGCGACGACGCGGAGGTCACGGAGCGGGCGGTGGACGTTCACATCGCCAACCTGCGGAAAAAGCTCGACGAGGCCGCCGCGGCCGCCGGGTTCGGGGCCGGCAATCCCATTGAAACGGTGTGGGGTCTCGGCTACCGCTGGCGCGAGGAGGTGGCCTCCCGTGTCCGCGCATCCGGCTGACCGCGCCGCGGCCGCAAGGTCGCGGCCGAGCCTGCGCCTGGTGATTGCGCTGACCCTGATGGGTGTGGCGCTGCTGGCGACGGCTGTCGCGGCTCTGGTCGCCCGGTGGCTTGTCGCCAGGGATATCGGCGCGCTGCTCGAGGGTATCGGGTGGCGCCCCCCCGGCGGCATCGGCCACGGCATGATGCGCAGCCGGATGCTGCAGGAGCTCTTTGACCGCACCGGCTACGGCGCCCAGCTGACAAGCAGTATTGTCTACGCCGGCCTTGCGGGGGCCGTCATCGCGGGCGTCGTCGGATACCTGGGCGCAGGTCTCATCGCCCGGCCGCTCTCCATGCTTTCCGACCGCGTCCGCCGCCTCGCCGCCGGCGACTACGATAGATCACGGAGCACTGACCCGGGCGGCAGAGCGGGGAGCATGGCACCGGGAGCCAGGTCCAACCCTCCCGCCAGCCACGCGATCGCCGAGGTCAGCGAGATGCGCCAGGCGATCGATACCCTTGCCGGCCAACTGTCCGCGGCTGAAAGCCTCCGCCGCCGCCTGGTGGAAGACCTGGCGCACGAACTACGCAGTCCGCTTACGGCGGTCCGGGGCTACGCGGAAGGACTGCGTGACGGGGTCTTTCCCGACCCGGCCCACGCCGTCGCCGGTCTGCAACGCGAGCTTGGGCGGATCGAGAGGCTGATCACCGACCTGCGCAATTCCGCTCTGCCGGGTTCCCCGGCCGAGTTCTGGCCGGTTGACCTGGGCGAGCTGGCTTCGTCGGTCGCCGCGGGGTACCTCCCCGCGGCCCGCGCAAAAGGCATCGACCTCCAGCTCCAGATCGGTACGGGCGGCCCGCACGTGGTCCTCGGGGATACCGACCGGCTGGGACAGGTGCTCGCCAACCTGCTCGATAACGCCATCAAGTTCACGCCCGCGGCCGGGGAGGTGAAGGTCAGCATCGGGCACTTGCCAGGAGATGAGCCGGGGCACATCAGCCTTGCCGTGCGCGACAGCGGCCCCGGCATTCCGGCGCGGGACCTGCCCCACATCTTCCAGCGTCTCTACCGGGCCGAAAGGTCGCGGGCCAGAACCACGGGCGGGAGCGGCATCGGCCTGGCAATCGTAAAGCAGATCGTCCTCGGACACGGCGGAACCGTTGAGGCCAGCAACGCCGACGGCGGCGGGGCCCTCTTTGTGGTCCGCCTGCCGCAAACAGGGCGGCCCGTTCGAGCCTAGCGGCGCGGGGCCTTGTCGCTGCTGAGGCTGCGGACGCTCTTGACCGTGTTGACCGCGTCCGTCGCCGCCTTGTCTCGGCTGCGCCGGGCGTGCTCGGCCAGCTTCCCAATCTCCTCCTGACTAAGAGCGGTGCGGATGAAGCCAGAATCGCCGAGGGCCGCGTTGGGGTCCAGTTGAAGCGCCGCGTGCCACGATGCCGCGGCCTCTTTGTAGTCGCCCTCACGGAGTTTGACCGCGCCGGCCAGGAGTTTAGGCCGCCCGCTGGCCGGGTCGAGCGCGCTGGCCTGCTCGGCTTTGGCGAGCGCCAGGGCCAGTTCGCCGCGCCGGAAGCGCAGCTGTCCAAGCTGCACATGGATGTCCGCGCTGGCCGGGTCGAGCTCGGCCACGCGCTGCCAATCCGCCAGCGCCCCGTCAAAATCCTCACGCATGATCTTTACCGCGCCCAGGTTGACCAGCGCGCGCTTATACTCCGGATCGACCTGCAAGGCCTGTTGCCAGCGCGACATAGCCCCGTCGAGGTCACCGGTGTCGGCCAGCAGCACGCCCAGGTCAAAAATGGCGTCAGTTTGCTTGGGATCGAGCTCAAGGGACTTCTCCCAGGCGGACCTGGCCTTGTCCGTCTCGCCCTGCAGGGCGTAGGCCTCGCCGAGGTTGACGTATGTGCGGGGGTCGCCCGGCTCCAGCTCCGCGCAACGCTCGAGCTCCTTGGCAGCCTCAGGCAGACGCCTGAGGCCCAAAAAAGCCAATCCGAGGTTGTAGTGGACGGTTGGGGTATCCTCTCCTGCCTCTATCGCCCGCATGCACTGCTCAATCGCCTTGGGGTAGTCGCGGGAGTCGAGATAGGCCCCGCCGAGGTTGGCGCGCAGCCGGCCGTTGGCGGGATCGATGCGCAACGCCTCTTGCCAGGCCTCAGCCGCCTTGTCCCGTTCGCCTTTGGCCAGGTAGACCTCGCCAAGGTAGATGTGTCCGAGCGGGTAGCGCGGCTCGGGCTGGATCTCGACATTCTTGCGCAGGTGGAACACCGCGGCGTCGAGCATGCCCTTGAGCGCGTATACCTTGCCCAGGAAATGGTGCGCCCCGGCGTGCCGCGGATTGAGCTTCACCGTTTGCTTCCACAGGTCAATTGCCTTGTCAAGGTCGAGCTTCTCGGCGTGCGCGATCCCCAGCAGGTACCACGCGCCCGGGTTGCGCGGATCCACCTGCGTCGCGGCGCCGAGGTTTTCTATCGCCGCGTCGAAATCCCGCAGCTCAAGAAAGGCCACCCCGAGATCGTGCCGGGCGGCGAAGTTGCGCGGATTTTTCTTCAGGTCAGCCTGGCACTTGGCGATGATCTTTTCGAGTTCCTCACGTGGCATGTGCATCGGGGGCTGCCCCTCCGTCATGCCATCACCCCCGCTCTCTTTTTTCCTGTTCTAGCCTTTCCATCAACCTTTTGGTGAAGTCCTGGCGCGGAGTCAGTTGGCCGGCCTTCTGGATCTGGTTGATGGTCTGGGACAGCTCCACGAGGCGGCGCCGGCAGTGCACGCAACCGCGGATATGCTTCTCGACCATCCGCTCTTCCTCGGCGGTGACCTCGGTGTCAAGGTACGCCTGGAGCCATTGGTAGACCTCTTCGCACTTCATCTGGCCGCACTCCCCTCCACACCGGTGGCGACCGGATACAGCTTACCAAGTTTCCGGCGGAGAATCTCCCGCGCCCTGAAGAGCCGGGTCTTGACCGTGCCCTGCGGGATGCCCAGCACCCTGGCGATTTCGTCGTAAGACAGGTCCTGCAGGTGGCGCAGGACCACCACCACCTTGTACTTGGGCGGCAAACCGTTGATGGCCTCTTGCGTGTCGGCCCTCATCTCGCTGAGCTCGTAAATCTTTTCCGGTGCATGGCTCCAATCGGCGACCTGCTGCGGGATGTCCCCGTCGGGCCCGACGGGTGCATCGAGCGAAGCGACCGTGTGCTTCATCTTGCGAAGCCGGTCAAGACATAGATTTGTGGCAATCCGGTAGATCCAGGGCGAGAACCGCTCCTCGACGCGGAACGACTCCAGTGACCGGAAGATGTGCAGAAACGTTTCCTGTGCGATGTCTTCCGCCTCTTCGCGGCTGCCGAACATGCGGTAGGCCAGGTTGTAGATGCGATCCTTGTAACGCAAAACAATCTCGGCGAATGCCTCGGTTTCCCCCCGGCGGCCCGCGCGCACCAGTTCTTCATCCGTGACCTGCCGCCGGCCCGACCGCACAGCTAGAACCTTCCCGACACAAGCAAAATCCCGATCAGGATAAACAACACCCCGGCGCCGCCCCGGATGAGATGCGGCGGGGCGTACCGGCTTATCACGCCGCCAAGCAAAACACCGAGCAGTGAGGCGAGCACGAGGGCGGCCGCGGCGCCGACAAAGACGGAGCCGGGCGCCCTGCTATCGGCCGACAATGCCATGGTGGTCAGTTGCGTCTTGTCGCCAAGCTCGGCCAGGAAGACCAGGCCGAACGTGGTCCACAGAATCCGCCAGTTCAAGGTGCGTTCCCTCCGGGAGATTAGCTGGCGCCATCTGGAGGTGATGCGGAGCCGCTCTCTCAGTTTACCACATCGCCGCGGGACATGGCCTGTGGCTCAACTGCCCTCACGATTCGGCGCCCGCAGGAGGCGCAGGCCCCCTCCCGCAGCCCCTCCATGGAGACCCCGTAGCCGTCGCGGCGGATGACCGCAGCCCCGCAGCCCGGGCAGATCGTGTCCGCCGCCTCCACCTCGAACGCGTTGCCGATGTACACATACTGGAGGTGCCGTCGGGCGATGTCCCGGGCCCGCTGGAGCGACGC
Organism: Bacillota bacterium; assembly: GCA_030691505.1. Taxonomy (GTDB): domain Bacteria; phylum Bacillota; class Sulfobacillia; order JAUYEG01; family JAUYEG01; genus JAUYEG01. The sequence continues at coordinate 72,678 of JAUYEG010000070.1, forward strand.
CGCCGGGGTCGGGCCCGGCTCGCGCATACGGTAGTTGGGGAAATACCGCGAGAAGTGCAGGGGGATGCCGGGGTTCACCCCCGCCAACCAGCTCGCAAGCCGCTCGACCTCCTCGGGCGCGTCGTTGAGCCCCGGCACCAGCAGCGTGGTGACCTCGACGTGCGTGCCGGCGGCGTTGGCCATCTCGACGGTCCGGAGCACCGGAGCCAGCTGGCCCCGGCAGATATCGCGGTAGAAATCGTCCGTGAAGGCCTTGACGTCCACGTTCATGGCGTCAACCAGCGGCAGTAGCGCCCGGAGAGGCTCCTCGGCCACGTAGCCGTTGGTCACCAGGACATTGGCCAGGCCGCTTTGGCGCACCAGCAGGGCCGTGTCGTACACGTACTCCCACCATACCAGGGGCTCGGAGTAGGTGTAGGCAAGTCCAACGGAGCGGCGGCAGCCGCCTGCCTCGATCCCGGCCAACCTGGCCGCGTCGTGGGGGGACAGGTACTCGGTTTCGGCCTCCTCCTGGGAGATTTGCCAGTTCTGGCAGAAACCGCAGGCAAGGTTGCATCCCACGGTGCCCACCGAAAAGATGACGCTTCCCGGCATGAAGTGGTAAAGCGGCTTCTTCTCGATCGGGTCAAGGCCGTGGGCCGAGATGCGGCCATAGCTGGTAGCGTGCAGCTGCCCTGCGAAGTTGCGGCGATACCGGCACTTGCCGCGGCCGCCCGGGCGGATGTGGCACTCCTGTGGGCACAGCAGGCACAGGACCCCGCCCCGGTCCCCCTCCTCTCCCTCCAGCGGCCGCCACCACCGGGCGACGGGGCTCCGCGAGTCATGGCCCTTGTCTCCTGCCGCTCCGGTCAACGATACCTCACCACCTCGAACCGGTACATGCGGATCCCCGGCTCGCGCAGCGTCAGCCCGGCTTTGCGGCACGCGATGGCAACCTGCTGGGCCGGCGTGTCGACCCCTTCGAGGTCCGGCAGCAGGAGCCCCCGGCGGGTCTCTTTCTCAACTATGACCCCGTACCGCTTCGGGTCGAGGTCCAGGAACCCCGAAACGGGCTCCGCCGGCCCGAGCACGTCTACGGAGATCTCCAGCGCGGCGAGCTCAGCGGCGTCAACGGGATCAAACCGCGGATCGTCGGCCGCGGCGGCAATGGCGTTGTGGATAACCTCTTCGCCAAGGGTTGGGCGCGTTGGGGCGATGGTCCCGATGCACCCGCGCAGCTCCCCGCGTTTCCTAAGCGACACAAACGCGCCTGCGCGTTCGGGCAGGGACGCCTCGGGCGCAACTCCGGCCGGCGGCTCCACCACGCGGCCCTCGCGGACGTAGGCATCAATAGCAGATCGCGCCAGCTCAACCAGCGGGTGGGCTTTGGCCCCGGCGGACGCCACGCCTGCTGTGCCGTCGCTTGCGTCAGGTAGGCCTTCCCCACGCGCACCGGCCGCGCCGTCCGCCCCCCCGGAGCCGTCCGGGCGGCGGAAAGCGACGACGGCATAGCCGACACCAAACGGCCCCTCATACGAGAGGACCTGGGGTTGGAGGCCCGCCTCGACGACGCCGCCGAGCATGATGAGCAGCGGGCGCAGACCGCACTCCCCGGCCCGCCTTATCAGCTCACGGTCCATGTCGAGCAGCTTCGAAGCGTCGCCAGCGGCCAGCGCGTCGACGACCGTGCGATCGAAGACGCCCGCCTTTTCGTCGAAACCCGCCGGAGCGCCGGGCTTCAGGCGATGCGAGAGATCACCGCTGGCGACCAGCGCGACCAGCCTGCCGGAGCGGGCGGCGGCGGCGGCGATGGACTGCCCAAAGCGATAGCAGGTCCGGTAGTCAAGGACCGCCATGCTGAGCGGGACCACCCGGCCGGAATACCCTGCCGCGTGCAGGTAGTAGAGCGGGACGAGAGTGGCGTAGTCCAGTACACCCTGCCACTTCGCGCTGCCCCCAGCCCCCCCGACTTCCGCCACCTCGAGCCCCGCCTCCCCCGCGGCGAGCTTGATGTCGCGAAGGAGCCCAACGTCGCCCTGCCACCTTAGCCTGACCTGAGGCGCCCCGAAGTCCGCGAAATCGCCCTCTAAAGTGGCGCCGCCGACCGCTGCGAACGCCCGGCTCATCACAGGACCGTGCGGGCCGACGATGATAACGGTCTGCGGGGCAGCCCGCACAAGCTCAGCCGCAAACCGGCGCATGCCCTCAACCGTCCGGGCGGCGCGCCCGATATCCCCCCCGCCGACCTCAGGGATGATGATCGGGGGGTGCGGGACAAGCCCGCCGAATACCAGCCCCCGCTGATGTGCAGTCAACAATGCCAGCCCCCTCCAGAGCACGTGCCGAACATGTCGGCAATTCGGGATCAAGGCCAAAACTTTCCTGCACACGAGTTTTCCCGCGGGCCGTTGGTTTGATGTCGCGGCTATTGCGGCCGCCAAGCGGGCTGAGGGGCGTGCCTGAAGTACTTCGCCAACCCGCGGCACAGCGCCCAGGCGATGGCCCGCTGCCCGTCCGGCGTGACCATCAGCGAGAGATCCTGCGGGTTGGTCATGAATCCTATTTCCGCGCATGCCGCGGGAACCGTGAGGTTCTTGAGGATGTACTGGCGCTGGTCCACAACCATCACACGGTTGGTCCCGAATGACGCCGACAGTTCCTCCTGGAGGAAAGAGGCCAGCACCCGGTTGGACGGGTCCACGACGTTGTTGTAGAAAACCTGCGGCCCCCGCCACTTGGGCGCTGGAAAGCTGTTGGCGTGGATGCTCAGATACACGTCGGGCATGACCTCGCCCGCCATCTGCAGGCGGCGCGATAGGTCCGTGAGCTTCATCTTCCCCGGAATGGGCTCCGACAGGTCGACGTCCGTCTCGCGGACCATCACTACGACCGCTCCCGCTTCCTGGAGCAGTTCACGCAGCGTCAAGGCGACGGCGAGAACGACGTCCTTCTCCTCATGCCCACCGGCGGCCGCGCCGGGGTCGCGGCCCCCATGCCCGGGGTCCAGCATGACGAGCTTGCCGGCAAGCCCGGCGGCAGGTTGGACCAGCGGGCCGGGGGCCGGGTCGCCGCCCAACACCGCACTCACAAGTTTGGGCGCAGCCCAGTATGCCGTCAGCACTGCACACAGCAGTGCCAGAAGCTTTGTTCGACGCGCGGTGAATACTCGACGCATGCTAATCCGTATGTATCACCAGACTGACGCAGACCCGGCTGCCGCGATTGGCCACGCAAGCCTCTGAGCGGCCCTGCCGGTGCGCGCAGAGGCTTGGACGAAGGGGGACCCCCACTGGCCGAGCAAGCCGCAACTGACGGTCCGGTTGGGGACCGGATTCGCCGGCGCCGCCGTGAGCTAGGCATGACCCAGACCCAGCTCGCGGGAAATCGCTATTCCAAGAGCTACGTAAGCATCATCGAATCCGGCCGGGCAAGGCCGTCGGCCCAGGCGCTCGATTTCTTCGCCGCGCAACTGGACAAACCGGTCGAGTATTTTCGCCGTGACCAATCCACCCAGGCGTCGACCCTGCGCTCTCTCCTCGCCGCGGCGCAGGCGTGCATCCGGCGGCGTGACTTCGCGGCAGCCGAGGAGAGACTGCGCCAGACGGCCGTGCTGGCCATGGCCCTCGACGATCCGGCGCATCTCGGTCGGGTCCACGACATTGCCGGCCACCTGTTCGTTGCGACCGGGGATCTACAGTCCGCGATCATGGCCTTCCGCGAAGCGATCACGGTCTACGCCGCCGCCGGGGCAATGGATTCAGTCGCGGCGGCCCGGTGCTCGCTGGCCAACGCCTTTTTCTTGAGCGGCGACATGAAGGCGGCGCTGGCCGAGACCAAGGCCGCCCAGGACGTCTACGCCGGTCTTGAGCCCAACCACCTGGTCCTCGGTCGCAGCTACCTTCTGGGAGGCAACGTCGCCAGCGCGACCGGCTGTCATGAAGCCGCAAGGCGTTGCTTTGAACAGGCCCTGTCCCTCATGGCCGGACGCGACGTGCTGGGCCTTGGCGAGACCCACGCCGCGCTCGGTTTTCACGCCCTCCGCCGCGGCGAGTGGGAAGAAGCCCGGGGCGGCTTCCAGGAGGCACTAAGAATCCTTGAGGGAGTCGGCGACTTCCACTTCCTGTCCGTCATCACAAGACACCTGTCTGAGGCTCTTTTCCGCTGCGGGGACCTGCAGCACGCGGCGGACATGACGCGGCGTTCCGGCAGCCTGAGCGCATCGATCGGCGATCAGCACGGGGTCGTATGGGCCACGGTGCGTCTGGCCGAGCTGTCCTTGCCTGCCGGCGACCTGCCCACGGCGCGGGCCGCCGTCGCGGAGGCTCGCAACCTGCTGAAACAGCCCGCCCAAGCGAGCGAAGGATCGGGGCCGGAGTCGGAGGTGGAGGCGGAGGCGACGCAGAGGCTGCTGGGGGCAAGAGTGTGCCGCGCCGCGGCAGGCCTTTCGCACAGGGATGGCGATGTGGACTCGGCGATGCGTCACCTGCGGACCGCAATCGACCTTCTGGCGGGATGGCAAGCCGGCGTGGGCATGCACATTGGGCTGTGCCGGCAGCTGGCAGCCCTTCTGTGGGGGGCTGGACGGCACGATGACGCGGTCTTGTACTACGAACTCGGGCTGACGACCGCGGAGAACGCACAGCCTCGGGAGGCAGCAGGGCCGGACCCGGTGCGCGAACTGGCCCGGATGCCGTCGCCGCTGTGGTTTAGGAGCTAGTCGGTGCTCCCCGCGGGGGACGCGCCGCCGGAACCGCGGCCGGCGTCCAACCTGCCTGGAATAGCGCAGGTGTTAAGCCGGACCTGCGGGTTTTAAGGGCAGGTTCCGTGGCGGCATAGCACCAAACAAACGGCGGCCCCGTCGCTGGGACGGGGTCGCCGTAGCTGTACGCGTGCCGCTGACCTGCTCCCGGCGATTGCGCCGGGCTCGAGGCTCCAGCTCTCTCTAGCGCTTCGAGAACTGAGGCGCCTTGCGGGCCTTCTTGAGTCCGTACTTGCGCCGCTCCTTTACCCGAGGGTCTCGGGTGAGCAGTCCAGCCTTCTTGAGCACGTGTCTGAACTCACCGTCGGCGCGTGTCAGTGCCCGCGATATTCCGTGCCTGACCGCACCCGCCTGCCCATGAAGGCCGCCGCCGTGGACCTTAGCCGCGACGCCGAAGCGGCCCTCGGTTTCCGTCAGCCGGAACGGCAGCGAGAGTTGTGACATCATCGACTCTCCCGGGAAGTAGACCTCCGCGGGCTTCCCGTTGACCTGCATCTCGCCGAGGCCACCGGGGATCAACCTCACGCGCGCGACAGCCGTCTTGCGCCTGCCGGTCGCGCTCACATCTGGCTCCGCCAAATCCTCTGCACCTCTTTTTTGGCCCTTACTCCTCGATGACGAGTGCTTCCGGTCTTTGCGCCTGGTGGGGGTGCACGGGACCGCGATATACCTTTAGCTTACGGTAGAGCTTGCGGCCCAGCCTGTTGTGCGGCAACATCCCCTTGACCGCAGCCTCAACCGCCCGCTCGGGATGCGTCTTGATCAACGTCTCAAAGGTGGTCTTCCTCAGCCCTCCGGGGTAGTTGGAGTGACGGAAGTAGAGCTTGTCCTTTGCCTTGTTGCCGGTCACCATGACCCGCTCCGCGTTGACCACGATCACGAAGTCCCCGGTATCCATATGGGGGGTGAAGATCGGTTTGTGTTTGCCCCGCAGAACCTTGGCTACCTCACTGGCCAGGCGCCCGAGTACCTTGCCGTCGGCGTCGACCACGAACCATTTCCGATTGATATCCTGTGGTTTGGCCGTATAGGTCGACAATTGGACTATCCTCCTCGCGCGCACGACATGCCCTTTTCCTGGCCTGAAGACATACGCATATATCTTAGGACACGGTGCCAAGCGTGTCAATCAAACCAGGCCTGACATCAAACCAGGCTGACATCGACCGGCTCAACACCAACCCGGCTTGACATCACTGGCCACAACCGCTAAAGCGAAACATACCAGTCTGCAATGCGGCAGTCAACTGCGGCGACCCGCGGCCGGCGCTGCCAGCGCTGCCAGCGCGGCGAGCGGCACCGGACGAACCGCCGGAGGCGAGTCAAACTCGTGCCGGGAGGTCTTGGGAGGGTATGGCTGCCGCAAGCGGCCCGCGCGGACCACATCCTCCTTGGTCACCGGAAGGTCGGGGCGCCGCGGCCTGACGTTGATGCGCGGGTCGCGGTAGTCCACGAGATACGCCGGCACTAGCTGGCAGCCCAGGCTCTTAAGCGCGGACACCCGATGATGGCCGTCGAGTATGACGAGCGACCCGCCGTCCACGATCACCGGCTCCCGCAGCTCGCCGTCCCGCTCGATCTCCGACTCCAGCGCCCGAAGCCTGGCGGGGTCAACCTCCTCATGCTCAAGAAGCCCCTCCACCTGTATCAGGCAGAATGTGAACTGCACCACGGCTCGCCCGCACCCCCTTCCGGCGGCTGCCCCCGGTCACGCCTTTGGGAGGCTGGCCAGCGCCCGGTCGATCTCCGCTTGCGGATGATCATAGTCCTTGAGTTGACCGGCGAAGTAGGACTCATAGGCCCCGAGATCGAAATGCCCGTGCCCGCTCAGCCCGAAGAGGATGGCAGGTGACGCTCCTGTCTCACGTGCCTCAAGGGCCAGGTCAACCGCAACACGCACGGCGTGGGCGGATTCCGGCGCCGGAAGGATGCCTTCGCTGCGCGCAAACGTCACCGCCGATTCAAACACCTCAAGCTGCCTTACGGCACGCGCCTCCACGAAACCGTGTCGGACCAGTGCGCTGAGTATCGGGGCCGCGCCGTGGTAGCGGAGTCCGCCGGCGTGGATGCCGGCAGGAACGAAGCCATGGCCAAGTGTGTACATCTTTGCCACGGGGGCAAGGCAGGCCGTGTCGCCATAGTCATAGCCAAACGTGCCGCGTGTCAGGGTCGGGCACGCCGTGGGCTCGACCGCGATCACTCTCGGACCCTGCGGTGTGCTTTGCCCGGCGCGTTGAGCGGTCCCCGAATGCCGGCGGCGGGCAGCCGCGAGGGCGGGTTTCAGGAAGGGAAAGGCCAGACCGGCGAAGTTGCTCCCGCCGCCGACGCAGCCGACGAGCACGTCGGGACGATCACCGGCCATCTCCATCTGCATTTGGGCCTCCAGGCCAATGACCGTCTGGTGCAGGAGCACGTGGTTGAGGACGCTGCCGAGCGAGTACTTTGTGTCTTCATGAGCGACGGCATCCTCAACCGCCTCGCTGATGGCGATGCCGAGGCTGCCCGGCGACTCCGGATCACTGGCGAGGATGGCGCGCCCGGCCGCGGTCTTTGGGCTTGGACTGGGGGTGACGTCCGCGCCGTATACCCGCATCATGGCCTTGCGATACGGCTTTTGGTCATAGCTGACCCGGACCATGTACACGGAGCACTCAAGCCCGAACATCGCGCAGGCCATCGCCAGGGCAGAACCCCACTGTCCGGCTCCGGTTTCGGTCGCCAGACGCCGGACCCCTTCGCAATGGTTGTAGTAGGCCTGAGCGATGGAGGTATTGGCCTTATGGCTGCCGACCGGGCTCAGCCCCTCGTATTTGTAGTAAATCCTGGCGGGCGTGTTCAGGACCTGCTCCAGACGCCTGGCGCGAAATAGGGGAGCCGGCCGGTACTGGCGGTACAGGTCCAGGACCCGCCCCGGCACATCCACGGCCGGGGCCCTGGACACTTCCTGCTCGATCAGCGCCATGGGGAACAGCGGCAGCAGGTCCTCCGGCCCAAGGGGCTGGAGCGTCCGCGGGTGCAACGGCGGATCGAGGTCAAACGGCAGGTCAGGGACGATGTTGTACCAGGCCGTCGGGATGTCGTTCTCTCGTAACAGAAACTTCACGGCATCGTGTCCTTCGGGCATCGATCTCGCTCCTCTCTTTGTCCGGCGCCGGTCGGCCGGCTGTACCGGAACGCAAAAACCCGCCCCCCTGGTTGGGGACGGGTTAAGACGGTCTCCGCGGTGCCACCCCTGTTGGCCCTGAGCTACGACGAAGCCGCATGCCTGACCGGATCTATACGGCAGCAGCGTGGCGCCGTCGCCGTACGTGCTCGCTGGGCCCACTCATTGCGGGTACGAGGAGCGTCGCGGGGTAACAAGTCAACATACCCGGGCTCCGAATACCCTCTCCCTTTATCGGCGGATCTCCGGTGGGCCCTACTCGGCCGGCACGCCTAAGCGGCCAGGTTCCTTTCGGGCTCACGGCTCACGGGTCCATTCAACCGCTGCCGCCAGTGCCGGGCTCGCACCCTCCCCGGCTCGCTTTGACCGCTGACACGCGCTTACTAGCCCCGTTCATCGCCTTGACGCTATTAGGTTATGGTCGAGAGAAAGCTGCCTCTCGGGTTTCAGCTAGCATAGCATCGGTCGCTGGCTCAGTCAATGGCGTGACAACACAAGGTTTCAGCGGCGGTGATCCCCGCGTGGGGAGCCGGCTCGGAGGAGTATTTCACGTTTAGCAGGCACAACCCATGCGCGGGCACAGTTGGCCCGGCCCCGCGGCGGGCGCCGGACGTAAGCAAGGCCGCAACGGCGTCCGCGTCCATCCTGCCCCTGCCCACCTCAAACAGCGTGCCGGCAATAATTCGGACCATGTGGTACAGAAAGCCATCGGCCTCAACCAGCACGAAACCAACCCGGGACCCCGACCAGGGCGGGAGGCAATGCTGTCCCGAACCAACCTCGCAGCGAAAGACCGTTCTGGCCGCGTCCCTTACCGGCCGCCCGACGTCCTGAAACGCCGAGAAATCGTGCCGGCCGACGAGGCGGCGGGCCGCCAGGTCCATCGCCGCCAGGTCTATCGCCCTGCGCACTTCGTAGGCATGCCTGGCGAGCAAAGGTTGCCGGACGTCGCCCTGCCAGCCGTAAAAGGTGTAGGCATAGGTTTTGGACTGGGCGTGGAACCGGGGGTGAAAAGCAAAGGGAACCTCCTCGGCCGCGAGAGCGCTCACATCGCCGGGCAGGTTGGCGTTAAGGGCGAGGGGAACGCGCTCAGCAGGCACAGTCCCCTCGGTATCGAACGCGATGACCTGCCCGAGGGCGTGAACGCCGGAATCCGTGCGTCCGGCCGCGGCGAACCGGGCCGGCGGACCCAGCGTGGCCTCGATCGCCCTGTACAGCACATCCTGAACCGAGGTCAGCCCGCGGCCCTGCCGCTGAAACCCGCAGTAAGCCCCGCCGTCGTAGCTGACGGTGATCTTCAGGCGGCGTGTCATCCGCGCGGGCCTCCGAAACGCATCCACAGGACCGATCCGCAGACTGCCGCCAACACCACGCCGGCGGCGGCATCCAGAACCGAGTAACGGAGCTCGCGCAGCCGGGTACGGCCCTCGCCCCCCCGGTAGCAGCGGGCCTCCATCGCCGTGGCCAGCTCGTCGGCGCGCCGGAAGGAGCTCACGAACAGCGGCACAAGGAGCGGCAAAAGGCTCCTCGCCCGCTGTACCAGGCCGCCGTGGGCAAAGTCGGCCCCCCTGGCCATCTGGGCCTTCATGATCTTGTCGGCCTCGTCAACAAGCGTCGGGATAAAGCGCAGGGCGATCGTCAACATAAGTGCCAGTTCGTGCGACGGAATGCCGATGCGCTTGCCCGGCGCCAAGAGATGTTCAAGACCGTCCGTAAGGGCAATGGGCGATGTCGTCAAGGTCAATAGGGCGGCGCTGGTCACCAGCAGTATGAGGCGGGTGCTCATCGTCGCAGCCATATGAAGCCCTTCACGCGTTACAGCCAGTCGCCAAAACCGCCAGACAACCTCGCCGCGGGTCCAGAGCAGGTTGATCGTCACAGTGAAAAACAGGATGAAGAGCACGGGGCGCAGGGCGCGCCACATGTATCGGGGCGATATGCCCGCGAGCAAGTACGCCAGGACCACGAGTCCGGCCAACACCAGGTAAGCCAGCCATCCCTTGGCGACGAAGAGCGTGACCATCAGGAACAGAACGGCCAGGATCTTGCTCCGCGGGTCCAGGCGGTGTAAGAGCGAATTGCCCACCACGTACTGCCCGATGGCGACTGTCCTCAGCAAGTCCCGTCGCCCGCCTTTGCGCCAAGCGCCGCCGCAATCGCGGAAGCGGCATGATCGATGCCGGCGGCCGCGGATGGAAGGTCCCAGCCGAGTGCGCGCAGGGAGTCAAGAACGCGCACGGTGACCGGCACGTCAAGGCCCAGGCGGCGGAGTTCCTCGCCGCGGCCAAATACCTCCGCGGTGGCGCCGAGCATCACGGGCTTGCCGTCGGCCAACACCAGGAGCCGGTCCGCAAGACGGGCAACCTCGTCCATGTTGTGGGAGATCACCACAACGGTCAGGCCCCGCTCGCGGTGCAAGGATCTGACCCTGCCGAGTATATCCTCGCGCCCCCGTGGGTCCAGGCCGGCAGCAGGCTCGTCCAGGACCAGCGCTTCGGGTTCCATTGCCAGCACGCCGGCAATCGCCACCCGCCGCATTTGCCCGCCGCTGAGCGCAAAGGGAGAGCGCTCGGCCAGCTGCTCGCCGCCCATGCCCACCGCGTCGAGCGCCCGGCGCGCCCTGGCGAGGGCCTCTGCCGCGGTCAGCCCCAGGTTGCGCGGGCCGAACGCGACGTCCTGGAGCACGGTTTCGTCAAACAACTGGTGTTCGGGGAACTGAAAGACGAGCCCTACGCGACGGCGCAGCCCCTTGAGGCCGCCCCGGCCGACCGCCGCGATGTCCTGCCCATCAATCACGATCCGCCCGTGAGTTGGCTTCAGGAGGCCGTTGAGGCACTGCGCCAGAGTGGACTTGCCGCTCCCCGTGGGCCCGATTACGCCGATGCATTCGCCCTTCTCGATCACGAGGTCCAGACCTTCGAGGGCGCGCACCTCGTGCGGAGTTCCTGGGAAATACGTGTGGCCCACGCCTTCAAGCTCGATGCGCACTGCCACGGGAGCGCACCTCCTCCAGCGAACGCACCAGAGCCTCGACGGAAATGATGCCTGCGGGCAGCGGGACCCCACGCCTGCGCAACTCGTCAACCAGCCGTACGATCGTCGGGCGGTCCAACCCGGCCGACTGCAGTATCTCCCCGGCCTCAAAGACCTCGCCCGCGGGACCGTCCAGGATAATCCGGCCCTGGTCCATCACCACAACCCTGCGGGACAGCAACGCCTCGTCCATATGGTGCGTGATCTGAATGACGGCGAGACCAAGAGACTGGGTCAGCTCGGAGATCACCGACATCAGCTCGGCCCGGCCGGAAGGGTCGAGCATGGACGTCGCCTCATCCAGAACGATGCACCGGGGGCGCATCGCCAGGACTCCCGCGACCCCGACGCGCTGCTTTTGGCCGCCGGACAGCAGGTGAGGCTCCCGCCTGGCATGGGCCAGCATTCCCACGCGCCAAAGCGCGTCGTCGACCCTGCGGCGGATCTCCGCTGCGGGCACGCCGAGGTTCTCAGGACCGAAGGCCACGTCTTCCTCAACGACAGTGGCAACGATCTGGTTGTCCGGGTTTTGGAAGACCATCCCCACGCGACGCCTGATCTCCCACAGGTTGGCCTGGTCCTTGGTGTCCATTCCGTCGACCAGCACACGCCCCGCGGTCGGCAGGAGCAGGGCGTTAAGATGCTTGGCCAGTGTGGATTTGCCGGAGCCGTTGGGGCCGATGATCGCGACCCATTCGCCGGCCTCAATGACCAGGTCAACATGATCCAGGGCCGGGGGCCCCGTGCCCGCATAGCGGTGCACCAGACCCTCGGCCCTGATAAGATCGCTCATCACGCTACCCCATCCGCCGGATGCCGCTGCCGGCCGGCCCTAGACCAGTTCGAGGTATACCATCGGCGCCGCGTCGCCGCGGCGGTTTTCTGCCTGGATGATCCGGGTGTACCCGCCGGCCCGCTCGGCATAGCGCGGACCTATCTTGTCGAAGAGCTTCTTGAGAACGTCCTCGTCAAAGAGAAAGCTGGCAGCCTGGCGGCGAGCGTGCAAATCGTTGCGCTTGGCCAAGGTTATGAGCTTTTCTACGATCGCGTCGACCTCGGTCGCCTTGCCGTGCGTGGTCACGATCCGCTCATTGGCCAACAGCGACGTGGCCAGGCTGCGGAAAAGAGCCTTGCGCGCGCTCTGGGTTCTTCCCAGCTTAGCGTATGCCACCGCACTCACTCCTCAGGTTCGGCCAGCGCAAGCCCGAGCGCCCCGAGTTTTTGCTTGACTTCCTCGAGGGACTTCTTGCCCAGGTTGCGCACCTTGACCATGTCGTTCTCCGTACGGGAGCTGAGATCGCCGATCGTGTTGATCCCCGCCCGCTTGAGGCAATTGAAGGAGCGCACGGACAACTCGAGCTCCTCAATCGGCATGTCCAGCAGCCTTTGCTCGGAGTCCGGCTCACGCTCTTGAAGGAGGGATTCCTCCTGAGCGGCGCCGCCGAGGCCCAGGAACAACGTTAGATGCTCCACAAGAATCTTCGCCGCAAGGCTGGTGGCCTCGTCGGGGGTCATGCTGCCGTCGGTGGTGACCTCCAGCGTCAGCTTGTCGTAGTCCGTCCGATGCCCGACGCGCGTCGCGTCGATGCTGTAGTTGACCCGCCGCACCGGCGTGAAAATGGAGTCAATAGCCACGACCCCGATCGGTTGGTCCGGCTGCTTGTTGCGCTCAGCTCGCATGTAGCCCCGGCCCCGAGCGACGGCCATTTCCATCGTCAGCCGGCCGCCGTCGGCCAGAGTTGCGATGTGCAGGTCAGGAGTCAGAATCTCGACATCGGCGTCGGCGACGATCGCGTCGGCGGTGACGACACCGGGTCCGATCGCGTCTATGCGCAAGATCTTTTCCTCGTCGCTATGCACCTTAAGCCTGAGCTGCTTGAGGTTCAGGATTATGTCCGTGGTGTCCTCAACCACTCCCGGAACCGTTGAGAACTCGTGCAACACACCGTCAATCCGCACACTGGTGACCGCTGCTCCGGGCAAAGAGGACAACAGGATGCGCCGCAGGGAGTTACCCAGGGTCATCCCGTATCCCCGCTCCAGCGGCTCCACCTCGTATACTGCGGTCCTGCCGTCCGGTGACAGGTGAACGCACTCAATGCGTGGTTTCTCCATGCCCAGCATGAGTCGTCCGACCTCCTATCTCGAGTACAACTCGATAATCAGCCGCTCGGAAACGGGGATGTCGATCTCTTCGCGAGTCGGCAGGCGAAGTACCTTGCCGCGCAGGTTGGTGAAATCAACATCCAACCAGCCGGTTGTGGTGCGCTGGTTGCCGGCTTCAGCGGCCCGTTGGATCACGGGGATGCCCCGGCTCTTCTCGCGAACGGCGATTGCGTCGCCCTCACGGACAAGAAACGACGGGATATCCGTCTTCCGTCCGTTGACCTCGAAATGACCGTGCCCGACCAGCTGCCGCGCCTCGGGCCGGGAATCAGCCAGGCCCATGCGGTATACCACGTTGTCCAGCCGGCGCTCCAGCAACTGGAGCAACAGCGTCCCGGTGACTCCTTTGGAGCGCGCAGCGTCGACGTAGTACCGCCTGAACTGCCCCTCCATGACGCCGTACACCCGGCGGGCCCGCTGCTTCTCGCGAAGCTGAGCGCCGTATCCCGACTGCTTGCGCCGTGACGTGCCGTGCTGCCCGGGTGGTTCCCCGCGCCGGTCAACCGCGCACTTCTCTGTGTAACACCGCTCTCCCTTGAGAAAGAGCTTCATGCCCTCCCGCCGGCACAGCCGACAGACCGGACCGGTGTATCTGCCCAAACGCTTGCACCTCCAGCTGGTCCTAGACCCGACGCCTCTTCGGTGGCCGGCAGCCGTTGTGTGGGATGGGGGTCACGTCCTTGATTGAGTTGACCTCCAAACCGGCGGCCTGCAGCGAGCGGATAGCGGCTTCACGCCCTGAGCCGGGGCCCTTGACGAATACCTCAACCTCGCGCATTCCATGCTCCATCGCAGCCCGTGCGGCCTTCTCGGCGGCCATCTGGGCCGCGAACGGCGTGCTCTTCTTGCTGCCCTTGAAGCCCATGCCCCCTGAGGAGGCCCACGAAAGGGCGTTGCCCTGGGGGTCGGTTATGGTGACGATGGTGTTGTTAAAACTTGACTTGATGTGCGCCATGCCGCGGTCCACCATCCTGCGCTCGCGGCGCTTGGGCGCCCGTCCCCTGCGTGCCAAATGCTAAGCCTCCCGTCTTGCGGCGGCCGGCGCCTACTTCTTACGCCGTACTCCGACAGTACGCTTGGGTCCCTTGCGTGTGCGGGCATTGGTCTTGGTACGCTGGCCCCGCACAGGCAGGCCACGGCGGTGCCGGATGCCGCGGTAAGCCCCGATATCGATAAGCCGCTTGATGTTCATCTGGATCTCGCGCTGAAGATCGCCCTCGACCTTGTGGTCCCGGTCGATGGTCTCGCGCAGCCGGCTTACCTCTTCCTCCGTCAGATCCCTGACCCGCGTTTCCGCGCTGACCCCGGTCTTGGCCAGGATCTGCTGCGCGCGCGTGTCTCCAATGCCAAAGATGTATGTAAGCGCAACCACAACCCGCTTATCACGCGGCAAGTCAACGCCCGCGATACGTGCCAAAACCCGCCACCCCCTGGCTTATGCCGGCTAGCCCTGCCGCTGCTTGTGCCTTGGATTTGTGCAGATGACGCGCACGACGCCTTCCCGGCGCACGATCTTGCACTTCTCACACATCTTCTTTACCGAAGGGCGCACTTTCATGGATTATTCCCTCCATCACACCTGCTAGACCCCACGTCATCACCGGCCCCGCCGGGCCCGCCGGGGTTACCCCTCAGCCTCGGGGTCGGCCCCGAAGCTAACGATAGCGGTACACGATCCGCCCCCGCGTGAGGTCGTAGGGCGAAAGCTCGAGGAGCACCCTGTCGCCCGGCAAAATCCGAATGAAATTGAGCCGGATCTTGCCGGAAACATGCGCCAACACCCGATGTCCGTTTTCAAGCTCCACCCGGAACATGGCGTTGGGCAACGGCTCGATGACCTTGCCCTCTACGTCAATCGCGTCGCTTTTAGGCACAGGCGGGCATAGCCTCCCTCACTCTTGGCCGTCGCGGCGCGGGTCCCGCTGGCCGGCGGCATCGTTCTCAGGCTCGGGCTCGGGGGCAAGCTGCGCGCTCAACGCATCGAGCGAGGCGCGTACCTGCTCGTCGGACACCGCTTGCCCCGCGGCGGTACGTTCCGCCAGGTCCGCGGCAGCGGCCGCAAGGGGCCGCAGGTGCCGCAGATTCTTCCGTTTCGGCCGGTCAACTCGCCGGCGCTGTCCGTCCACCACCAGGGCGAAACCGTCCCCGCACAGCGTCAGGACCAGATACCGCTGCCCGCTATCCCTGCCCGCGGACGAGGCGACCAGCTGCCACGGCCTTATCTCGCCGCCGTTCATGCAGCGCCCCTTGCCGTCAGCACCAGCGCGGCTCCGTCCGTAACCGCGACCGTATGCTCAAAATGGGCCGACAGTGAGCCATCCGCTGTTACAATCACAGACCAACCACCGCTATCCACCGCGCGCACCGCACTGCCACCGGCGTTGAGCATCGGTTCCAACGCCAGCGTCATCCCCGGAACCAGCTCGGGCCCTGTGCCCGGCGCACCGAAGTTGGCCACCCAGGGCTCCTCGTGCATCTTCCGGCCGATGCCGTGGCCTCCAAAGTCCCGCACCACGGAAAAACCCGCCAGACTCGCCCGCCGCTCGACCGCCGCGCCGATGTCGCCGAGCCGGTTACCCGCCCGGCACACCTCAATCGCGTCGGCCAGCGCTGCCTCCGTGGTCTCGATCAGCCGGTTGGTCTCCGGCGGCGCGTCGCCGACCGCGACGGTCAGGGCCGTATCGGCACAGAACCCCCGGTAGACGACTCCGATGTCCATGCTCACCAGATCGCCGGCCACAAGAGCCCTGTCGCCCGGCACTCCGTGCACTATCTCGCGGTTGAGCGAAATGCACAGGCTTGCCGGAAAACCATAAAGACCTTTGAAACCCGGACGCCCGCCGAGACGCCTGATGCTTGTCTCTGCCAAACGGTCAAGCTCCGCCGTAGTCACACCGGGCCTCGCCGCCATCGCCAGCTGCTCGCGGACCTCGGCCGCGATGGCCCCCGCCGCCCTCATCCGGTCGATCTCCGCCGGCGTCTTGATGACGATCAAGCCGGTCCGCCGCCCCGGTCCAGGACCGCGAGTATGCTCTCCTGAACGCGCTGCGGCACACCCGAACCGTCCACCTCGCGCAGCACGCCTTGGCGGCGAAAGTACGCCAGAAGCGGCGCGGTGTTGGTCCGGTAGACCTCCAAACGCGTCCGGATGACCTCTTCGCTGTCGTCCGCCCGCTGGTAGAGCTCTCCCCCGCAGGCGCATCGCCCCTCGGACGGCGGCGGGAGGTAGTGCCGGTTATACACCCGCCCGCAAGACTTGCAGATCAGCCGCCCCGCTTGGCGCCTGACCAGCATGTCGTGCGGGACCTCAATCGCCACGACATCCGTGAGAGGCGTTTGCCTCTCTTGCAGGTAGCCGGTCAAGAACTTGGCCTGATCCACCGTCCGCGGGTAGCCGTCAAGGATAAACCCGCCGGCGTACGCCGGATCCTCCAGCGTCTCGGAAACCAGCCGGTTGAGCACGCTATCCGGCACCAGGTCGCCGCGGTCCATATACTCCTTTGCCGCCAGCCCGGTGGGCGTACCCGCGGCGGCACTGCGCCGCAACATCTCCCCGGTGACAACGGTCGGGAGCCCGCTCCGTGCCGCCAGCATGGACACCTGCGTACCCTTGCCGCAGGCGGGCGGCCCCAGGAAGACGATGCGCTGGTGGCGGGAGTCCACTATCGTCGCTCCTCCCGTCCTATCGCAGGAACCCCTGGTAATGCCGCAGGAGCAGGTGGCTCTCGATTTGCTTCATGGTCTCCAGGGCGACGCTCACCACGATCAGCAGCGCCGTGCCTCCGAAGTACACGTTGGGCACGCCTGTCACCGTCATGATGAAGTTGGGCATGATCGCGATAGAAGCCAGGAACAACGCGCCGACAAACGTCAGCCTTGTGAGCGCGCGGTCCAGGAACTGCATCGTCGGCCGGCCCGGCCGGATCCCCGGGATGAAACCCCCGTACTTCTTAAGATTGTTGGACACGTCCATCGGGTTAAACGTCATCGCCGTGTAGAAGTAAGTGAACAGGATGATGAGCATGAACTCCAGGGTAAGGAACAGCCATCCCCGGTAGTCCAGCGCATCGGTGAGCCACTTGGCGATCGGGTGAGTGAAAAACGACGCCACCGTCGTCGGAAACGCAAGCAGCGAGGTCGCGAAGATGACTGGAATCACGCC
The DNA here is from genome assembly GCA_030691505.1 of Bacillota bacterium. Classification (GTDB taxonomy): domain Bacteria; phylum Bacillota; class Sulfobacillia; order JAUYEG01; family JAUYEG01; genus JAUYEG01. Next base: position 89,940 of record JAUYEG010000070.1, read on the forward strand.
CGCCTGGTTGATTTTGAGCGGGATATGCGTCGACTGCCCGCCGTACATCTTGCGCCCCACGACCCGCTTGGCGTACTGCACCGGGATCCGGCGCTCGCCTTCCTGCATATACACCACGGCCGCGATAATGAGAAGCCCGATGGCCGCCAGGAACAGGATATTGAGGATGCCGACCGCACCGGACTCCGTCGCCCCGAACGTGATCAGCCTATACCCCGCAGCCTGGACATAGCTGAAAAGCTTGACCAGACCGGCCGGGCCCCGCGAGACGATGCCGGCGAAGATGATCAACGAAATGCCGTTGCCGATGCCGTACTCGGTGATCTGCTCGCCGAGCCACATCAAGAACACGGTACCGGCGGTAAGACCCAGCGCGATGATCAGGTACGCGCTCCAGCTGGGGTTGGCGACGGCCTGACGCAGCCCGACGGCCATCGCGAGGCCCTGGATCATCGCCAGTATCAGTGTGCCGTAGCGGCCGTACTGCTGCAGCTTGCGCCGTCCCTCGTCTTCCTTGCTCATCTCTTCCCATGCCGGAATGACCATCGTGAGAAGCTGCATCACAATGGACGATGTGATGTACGGCGTGATGCTCATCGCAAGGACAGAAAAGCTGCTGAGGGCGCCGCCCGAGAAGAGGTCGATCAGTCCGAACAGGGCACCCCGGCCGATGATCTCGCGGATGACCGCGGTATCAATCCCCGGCACGGCGATGTGCGTTCCGACACGAATGACGACCAGCATCCAGAAAGTGAAGAAAACGCGCCTTCGGAGATCTGGAATGCGCAGTGCGCTCCTCAGCGAGGAAAACATCAGATCACCTCAGCCTTTCCGCCAGCGGTCTCGATTTTGGCACGGGCCGTTTCGGAGAAAGCATGGGCCCTGACGGTGAGCGCGCGGTCCAGCTCCCCGTTGCCAAGGATCTTGACGCCGGCCGGGGCGCCGAAGTGCCCCTCACCGGTCTTGGGCAGACTCACCAGTCCGGCGTCAGCGAGCGTCTCCGGAGTGACCTCGTCCTCGGGAGCGAACTTGTCCGCGAGTTGCCCCACATTGACGGTCACGTAGGACCGCCGGAATATATTGCGGAAACCATACTTGGGCACGCGCATGTACAGAGGCATCTGGCCGCCTTCAAAGCCCCGGCGGACGCCGCCGCCGGCCCGCGCGTTCTGTCCCTTGTGCCCGCGCCCAGCCGTCTTGCCGCGGCCGGAGCCGAGGCCTCTCCCGACCCGCCGCCGCGCTTTGGTCGAGCCGACAGAGGGTCTCAGGTTGTGCAGGTTCACCTGCGCGTACCTCCCCACAGCTCCTCCACGGTTTTGCCGCGCAGGCGAGCCACGTCCTCCGGCCGGTGGAGATCCTTCAGCGCAGTGACCGTCGCGTACACCATGTTGGCGGAGTTGGAAGAGCCCAAAGACTTCGTAAGTATATCACGTATGCCTGCCAGCTCCAACACGGCCCGGACGGGCCCGCCGGCAATGACGCCTGTTCCGGGGGCAGCGGGCTTGAGCAACACCTCGCCAGCGCCGAAATGCCCCTGCACCTGATGCGGAATCGTGCTCCCCTTGCGCGGCACGGCCACCAGGTTCTTCTTAGCGTCCTCGACACCCTTCCCGATGGCATCGGGGATCTCGGTCGCCTTGCCCAGCCCGGCGCCGACGCGGCCGGCTTCGTCACCAACGACGACCAGGACGCTGAAGCTAAACCTGCGTCCGCCCTTGACCACCTTGGCGACACGCTTGATGGTCACCACGCGCTCCTTAAACTCAACCGCGTCGGCCATCTGCTGCCCGTCGCGATCGCGCCGTGGACGATCGCGCCTGTCGCGCCCTCCGCCCGGACCGCCCTCTCCGGGGCGTGCGCCCGGGCCTCCCCTGCGACCGCCGCCGCCAAGGCCACCTGTCCGTCTACCGCCGCTCCTGGGTGGCACTAGAATCGCAACCCCGCTTCCCTGGCCGCGCTAGCTACTGCAGCAACGCGGCCGTGATAGATGTAGCCACCGCGGTCGAAGACGACCTCTTCGACCCCCTTGGCAAGGGCCCGCTTGGCGATGAGCTGCCCCACCCGGCGCGCGCCGTCGGTGGTGCTCCCAGCAACCTCCTCGGAGCCGCGCAGTTCCGGATCGAGCGAGGAAGCCGCGGCAAGCGTCACGCCCCGCGTATCGTCAACCAGCTGGGCGTAGATGTGCTTCTGGCTGCGGAAAACACCCAGCCGCGGACGGTCGCCCGTGCCGAATACTTTCGTCCTCACTCGCCGGTGGCGCTTTTGCCGGGCGAGGTTCTTATCCTGCTTCTCTATCATGGTGTTCCTCCTTGCCTACTTGCCGACCTTCCCGGCCTTGCGCCGGACGACCTCGCCCTCGTACCGGATGCCCTTGCCCTTGTAGGGCTCGGGCGGCCTAACCGAGCGGATGTCGGCCGCGGTCTGACCGACCTTCTCTTTGTCGGGACCGCTGACCACGACGGCGTTCGGGTTCGGGAGGTCGATATCCACACCGGCGGGCGGGTCGATCTCAACCTGATGGGAGAAACCAACCGTCAAAACCAACTTGCGGCCCTGCTTGGCCCCCCGGTAGCCGACGCCCACGATCTCCAGCCCGCGCCGGAAGCCCTGCGTAACACCCTGCACCATGTTGGCGACCAGGGTTCTGGTCAAGCCGTGCAGGGCGCGGTGCCGGCGGGAATCCGAAGGCCGGGCAACGGTGATCACGTTGCCCTTTACCTCGATCACCATTTCGGGATGCAGGTCCCGCTCAAGCGTGCCCCTCGGCCCGATGACGGTCACGCTGCTTCCGTCAAGGCTCACTGTGACCCCATCCGGGACGCTGATTGGCTGTCTTCCTACCCTGGACACCGTAGATCCCCCCGACTACCAAACGTAACAGATGACTTCGCCGCCGACCTGTTCGCGACGGGCCTGACGGTCGCTCAGCACCCCGCGCGATGTGGACAGGATGGCGATGCCGAGGCCGCCAAGCACCTTTGGCACCCCGTCCCGCTGCACGTAGACGCGCAGACCGGGCTTGGAGATGCGCTTGAGGCCGTTGATGACCTTCTCCTTGTTGGGTCCGTACTTCATGTGGACCCGCAGGATGCCTTGTTTGCTGTCGTCGCTCCAATCGAAATCGCGGATAAAGCCCTCGTCCTTCAGGATCTGGGCAATGGAGCGTTTGAGCCCCGACCCCGGGACCTCGACCTTATCGTGGTAAACCATGTTGGCGTTACGGATCCTGGTCAGCATATCCGCAACCGGATCGCTCATCGTCACGCCCCACACCTCCTGCCAAATACGGGCCTACCAGCTTGCCTTGCGTACGCCGGGGATCATGCCCCGGTGCGCCATGTGCCGGAAGCACATCCGGCACAGGCCGAAGAAGCGCATGTAGGCGCGGGGCCGGCCGCAAATGTGGCACCTGTTGTACGCCCGGGTGCTGTACTTGGGCGTCCGTTTCCATTTCTCGACCATCGACTTCTTGGCCACGCGATGACCTCCTAAGCTCCTACGACTCCCGGAAGGGCATGCCCAAGGCGGCCAGCAGACCACGGCCTTCCTCGTCGGTCCTCGCCGTCGTCACGATAACCACGTCCATGCCCCGGATTTTCTCGACTTTCTCGTAGTTGATCTCCGGGAAAATCAGCTGCTCCTTGATCCCCAGGGTGTAGTTGCCGCGCCCGTCGAAAGCCCGGGCGCCCACCCCGCGAAAGTCGCGGACCCGCGGCAAGGCCACGTTGACCAGGCGGTCGAGGAAGCTGTACATCCGCTCGCCCCGCAGCGTCACCTTGCAGCCGATCTTCATCCCCGTGCGGACCTTGAAGGCCGCGATGCTCCGCTTAGCCTGGGTGATCACCGGCCGTTGCCCCGTGATCTGCGACAGCTCGGCCACCGCGTTGTCAAGCGCCTTGGGGTTTTGTATCGCGTCCCCAACACCCATGTTGACTACGACCTTCTCGATCTTGGGCACCTGCATGATGTTCCGATACTCAAACTGCTTCATCAGGGCCGGGACCGCTTCGGTCCGATACCGCTCCTGCATGCTTAAGACGGCCACCACTGACCCCCCTACTTATCCAGGACCTCGCCGCATTTCCGGCAGGCCCTCACGGTTCGTCCGTCGGCCAGGGTCTTGCCGGCGGACCTTGTCGGGCTGCCGCAACGGCCACAGACCAGCATCACCTTGGCGGTGTGGAGCGCCGCCTCCTGGTTGATGATCCCGCCCTGCATGACCTTCTGCGTCGGTCGCATGTGTTTCTTGATCATATTGACGCCCTCGACAACGACCTTGCCCTCGCGGGGCACCGTGCGCACGACCTTGCCCTTCTTGCCGGCGTCCTTGCCGGAGAGGACCAGTACGGTGTCGCCCTTGCGCACGTGGGCCTTGTGTAGTTCCCGTGTCTTGGCTCGCGCCATCTCACTAAACCTCCCGGGCCCGGGGTTATAGGACCTCCGGAGCCAGCGAAACGATCTTCATGAACTCACGCTCACGCAGCTCGCGGGCCACCGGCCCGAAGATGCGCGTCCCGCGGGGCTCGCGGTCCTCCTTGATAAGGACAACGGCGTTTTCGTCAAACTTGATCCTCGAGCCGTCGGGCCGCCGCGCCCCACTGCGGGTGCGCACGATCACCGCTCTGACCAGCTCGCCCTTCTTGACCGCGCCCCCGGGCGCGGCTTCCTTGACGGTCCCGACGATAATGTCGCCTATGTTGGCGTACTGGCGGTTGGACCCGCCGAGGACGCGGATGCACATGACTCTCTTGGCGCCGGTGTTGTCCGCCACTTTAAGGCGGGTATAGGGCCGAATCATCCCTGCTGCCTCCCAGCCGCGTCAGCGGGCCTTCGTGACGATCTCGACGACGCGCCAGTGCTTTTCCTTCGAGAGCGGGCGGGTCTCCATGACGCGCACGACATCACCAATGGCGCAGGTATTGCCTTCATCATGCGCCTTGAACCGCTTGGTGCGCTTGATACGGCGCCCGTACAGCGGGTGCCTGACAACCGTCTCGACGGCCACGACCACGGTCTTGTCCATCTTGTCGGAGACCACCGTGCCCTGGCGGACTTTGGCCATGCCCCGAGTCTGCACGTCTAACCCCCCACTTCCTGCCGGCGGATCTCGCGCTCACGCTGGATCGTCTTGACCCGGGCGATATCCTTCTTGACCTCGTGGATGCGCATCGGGTTGTCGAGCTGGCGCGTGGCCAACTGGAAGCGCAAGTTGAAAAGCTCCTCCTTGAGACTCCTGATCCTCGCCTCAAGCTCGACGTCCGAGCAATCGCGGACCTCTTTAACCTTCAACGGGGTCACCGCCCATTTCTACCCGCCGCACGAACTTGACTCCGATCGGCAGCTTGTGCGCGGCCAGACGCATCCCCTCGCGGGCCATCTCCTCAGCTACGCCAGCCACCTCAAACATGATCCTGCCGGGCTTTACGACGGCGACCCACTGCTCCGGATTGCCCTTGCCGCTGCCCATCCGCGTCTCGGCGGGTTTCTTGGTGACGGGTTTGTCGGGGAAAATCTTGATCCACACCTTGCCGCCGCGCTTGATATAACGGGTGAGGGCCACGCGGGCCGCCTCGATCTGGCGGTCGGTCACCCACCCGGGCTCGGTCGCCTGCAGCCCGTACTCCCCGTACAGCACCTCGGTGCCGCGCTTGGCGGTGCCCCGCATCCGCCCACGCTGCATCTTGCGGTACTTGGTTCTCTTCGGCATCAACATGGCCGTCTACGCCTCCCGCGCCCGCGTCCGCGGGGCGAGGATTTCGCCCTTATAGATCCACACTTTGACCCCGATGCGCCCGTATGTCGTGCGCGCCTCCGATGCGCCGTAGTCAATGTCCGCCCGCAGGGTGTGCAGCGGCACGCTGCCCTGCCAGGACCGCTCACGGCGTGCCATCTCGGCTCCGGACAGCCGGCCGCAGACGAGCACCCGCACTCCGCGCGCGCCCATGCGCATGGCCCGCATGACGGCGTTCTTCATCGCCCGCCGGGCGGAAATACGCCGCTCCAGGGCCTGGGCGATGTTCTCCGCCACCAGCTGCGAATCGAGCTCGGGCGCCTTGATCTCGATGATGTTGATGGCCACCTGGCGCTTGGTCAGGTCAACGAGTTCCTTGCGCAGGGCCTCGACGCCGGTGCCGCCGCGCCCGATCACCATGCCCGGCTTGGCGGTATGAACCGTCAGCCGCAGCCGGTTTGCCGCACGCTCAATCTCGATGCGCGCTACGCTGGCGTTGCGCAGCCGGTCCTGGACAAAATTGCGCACCCTGACGTCTTCCAGGAGGGTGTCCTTGAACGTCTTCTTGTCCGCGAACCATTTGGCGTCCCAATCGGCGACGATGCCTAACCGCAAGCCCTTGGGGTGAACCTTCTGACCCATGGCTATTCCCTCCCCTCGCGCTCACGGACGACCACTGTGATGTGGCTCGAACGCTTCTTGATCTGAAACGCCTGCCCACGTTGCCTCGGCTGAAAGCGCTTGAGCGTCGGGCCGACATCGACGTAGGCCTGAGAAACGTACAGCCGGTCCGGGTTGAGCTCCAGGTTGTGCTCCGCGTTGGCCGCAGCCGACTTGATGACCTTGAGCACGACCTCGGACGCGCGCTTGGGCACGAAACTCAGGATCGCCATGGCGTCCCCGACGTTCTTTCCGCGGACGAGGTCCACAACCACCCGCACCTTGCGCGGCGCGATGCGGACGTTCATCGCCTTGGCCCTAGCCTGCTTGATCTCGATCGCTTCGCTCACGGCCGCCCCTCCTACTTGAGCGCGGTGGACCGCTCGGTGTGCGCCCCATGACCGCGGAAAGTGCGCGTCGGGGCAAACTCGCCGAGCCGGTGGCCGACCATTTCCTCCGTGATGTACACGGGCACGTGTTTGCGGCCGTCATAGACCGCGATCGTGTGCCCGACCATCTCCGGCAGAATCATGGAGGCCCGCGACCAGGTCCTGATGACCCGCTTCTCCCGGGCCGCGTTCAGGGCCGAAATCTTCTTCTGCAGGCTTTCGTGGACGAACGGGCCCTTCTTGACCGACCTGCCCACGGGACGCCCTCCCTTCGCTAACCCGCCGCCCTACTTGGTGCGGCGCTTGAGGATGTACTGTTCGGACCGCCGGTTAAAGCGGCGCGTACGCTTGCCCATCGCCGGCTTGCCCCAGGGGGTCGCCGGTTGCCGGCCGATCGGCGACTTGCCCTCGCCGCCGCCGTGCGGATGGTCGACAGGGTTTTGCACCACGCCTCGCACCGTGGGCCTGATGCCCAGCCAGCGCTTGCGGCCTGCCTTGCCGACGTTGATGTTCTCATGCTCGACGTTCCCAACCTGGCCGATCGTTGCACGGCAGGCCTTGGGGATGTAGCGCATCTCGCCGCTCGGCATACGCAACAGGGCCATCGGTCCTTCTTTGGCCATGAGCTGCGCCGAGGCCCCGGCGGACCGGACCGCTTGACCGCCCTTGCCGGGCTTGAGCTCGATGTTGTGCAGCACAGTGCCATCCGGCATGTCGGCCATCGCCAGCGTATTACCCGTACGGATGTCAGACCCCGGGCCCGACGCCACGCTGTCCCCTACCTTGAGCCCCACAGGGGCCAGGATATAGCGCTTCTCTCCGTCGGCGTAAAACAGCAGTGCCAGCCGGGCGCTGCGGTTGGGATCATACTCCAGAGCCGCAACCTTGGCCGGAATGCCATCCTTATCACGCCTGAAGTCGACGATCCGGTAGTGCCGGCGGTGGCCGCCGCCGCGATGGCGAACGGTCTGCCGGCCCTGCACGTTGCGCCCGCCGGACCGCTTCAGCGAAACAGTAAGCGACTTCTCCGGACGGCTCTTGGTGATGTCCGCGAAGTCGTCAACGGACATGGCCCGCCTGCTCGGCGAGGTCGGTTTGAACCCCTTTACCGCCACCTAGCTCACTCCTTAACCTGGACCGAAAGACCCGCCTACTTGGTCAGTCCCTCGAAGAACGGGATGCGCTGGCCCGGCTCAAGCGTCACCACGGCCTTCTTTGTGCCGGGCTTGCGTCCGGTGTGCACACCCATGCGCCGCATTTTGCCCTGGCGGTTTTGGGTGTTAACCGCCTTGACCCGCACCTTGAACGCGGCCTCCACGGCATCCTTGATGTCCGTCCTGGAGGCGTCGCGGCTGACGAAAAACGTGTACTTGTCCTGGCCCATCGCCGCGGTGCTCTTCTCGGAGAGCACCGGCTTGAGAATGACCTCGTACGGGCTCTTCACGAGACGAGCACCTCCTGCAACCGGGTCAGAGCATCCTGGGTGAGGAGTACCTGTTCATGCTTGACCACATCGTACACGTTGAGGTTGCGGGCCTCGATGGCCCTGATCCCCGGCACGTTGCGAGCGGAGAGGACGACGTTGTGGTCCTTTTCCGCGGTAACCAGCAGCGTGGTCCGGTGCGGAGCGATACCGTCGAGCGCCTGGACCAGCATTCTGGTCTTGGGCTCGGAGAACGATAGTGCTTGCACCACCGCAACCTGCCCGTCACGGGCCTTCGCCGACAGCGCCGCACGCAACGCAAGCCGCCGCGCCTGGCGCGGCATACCCAGCGAAAAGTCGCGCGGGTGAGGGCCAAAGACCACCCCTCCGCCCCGCCAAAGTGGCGAGCGGCTGCTCCCGGCCCGGGCGCGGCCGGTCCCTTTCTGGCGCCAGGGCTTGCGCCCGCCGCCCGAGACCTCGCCGCGCGTTTTCGTATCCAACGTGCCTTGCCGTCCGTTGGCCAGATGCCTGACCACGGCCGAATGAATCAAGGCATCGTGTCCCTCGACGCCAAACAGGACGTCGGACACGTCAATTTCCTGCAATCGCTCACCGGCCTGGTTGTACAGGGGCACCTTCATCTACGTTACCTCCCGCTCCGCCGGCCCCAGCGACCGGCCTTGACGGTGACCAGGCCGCCGCGGGGCCCCGGCACCGCGCCCTCGAGGACGAGGAGGTTGTGCTCGGGATCGACCTTGACCACGCTGAGGTTCTGCGCCGTGACCTTGGCCCCGCCCATGCGGCCGGGCATCTTGCGGCCCTTGAAGACGCGGGCGGCCTCGCGCGACTGCAGCGAGCCGACACGGCGGTGGTACTTCGAGCCGTGAGCCATCGGACCGCGGCTAAAACCCCAACGTTTGATTGCCCCGGCAAATCCCTTGCCTTTGGAAATACCGGTCACGTCAACCGCATCGCCAGGAGCGAAAACGTCCGCCTTGATCTCCTCGCCCGGCTCGTAGAGGCCCGAGTCGGGACAGCGGAACTCGCGAAGGATACGCAGCGGCCGCACTTTGGCCCTGGCGAAATGGCCCGCCTTGGGCTTGTTGACCTTGTGCGTCCGCGCGTCCTCAAAACCGACCTGCACCGCCGAGTAGCCGTCCCTGATCGGAGTCCGCTTCTGAACCACAACGCAAGGCCCGGCTCTCAGCACTGTGACCACGCACGAGCGGCCCTGGTCATCAAAGACCTGGGTCATGCCCACCTTGCGGCCCAAAATCCACTTTTCCTTATCCGCCACGACTTAAACCTCCCGCGAACCGTCCCGACCTCGGCCGGCCCGGTCCCGTCAGGACTTAATCTCGATGTCGACCCCCGCCGGGAGGTCGAGGCGCATCAGCGCGTCCACGGTCTTGGCCGTCGGATCGCTGATGTCGATCAACCGCTTGTGTACCCGAATCTCAAACTGCTCGCGGATGTCCTTTTCGCCGTTTGGGGCGACCAGCACGGTGTAGATCGTCTTCCGGGTCGGAAGAGGAATGGGTCCGGAGACCCTGGCCCCCGTGCGCTGCGCCGTTTCGACGATCTTGACCGCGGACTGATCCAGCACGCGGTGGTCAAAGGCCCGCAAGCGGATGCGAATCTTCTGCTCTGCCATTACCTCTAGCCTCCCTGGTCGAGCCGCCGGGACCGGCCTCTTGCCGCGCGCCCGGTCCCGGACGTGCCCGAAACCACTCCGTGCGTTGCTACTCGCTAATCCCGGCCACGACGCCGGCTCCGACCGTCCGCGAACCCTCGCGGATGGCAAACCGCAGCCCTTCCTCGATCGCGATCGGGGTGATCAGCTCAACCTGCATCTGCACGTTGTCGCCGGGCATGACCATCT
>JAUYEG010000116.1 GCA_030691505.1 Bacillota bacterium
CGCGGGACCCCGATCGTCGCCGCCTCGGCGGGAACGGTCAAGAGCGCCGGGACCATGGGCAACTACGGTAGGACTCTTATCCTCGACCACGGAAACGGCATCTCGACGCTCTATGCGCACTGCGATAAGCTGCTGGTCAGCCGTGGCCAGCGCGTCTCCCCGGGCCAGAACATCGCCCTGGTCGGAAGCACCGGCCGTTCCACCGGGCCGCACCTGCATTTCGAGGTCATCATCAACGGCCGCCGCCGTGACCCGCTGGACTATCTGTGGGGAGGTTAGGTTAGGCTGAACAGGCGGTCTGGGTGCACAACAATGGACAGGTGGACCTGCTCAATCCGAATCAGCAGCCGCAGCCGCAGCCCGATACACGCACGCACGTGCGTTGTTTGTGCTATACTGTCTTTGTTTCTCAGCTTGTCGACAGCCCATTGCACCGCGGACGCGGACGCCAACGCGAATGCCGGCGCGAGAGCGGGGCTTTGTCAGTGAGGTGTCTAGCCAGGTGAAGGAAAAGATCCACCCCGAGTACTTTGAGACCACGGTCACCTGTGCCTGCGGCGCGGTGTACAAGGTGGGCACAACCAGGAAAAACCTGAAAGTCGAGATCTGCTCCAACTGCCACCCCTTCTACACGGGGCAGCACCGTATTGTCGATACCGGCGGGCGTGTGGAGCGGTTTCGCAAGAAGTACGGTAAGTAGCTTTCCGGAGGCCAACTTAAGGCCGTCCGGGCCCCGGCGACAACTGGCAGAGCCTGCGGCTCTGCCGTTTTTGCGATGGAGAGTGTCGAGGCAGGGGGGGAGGCGGCAAATGGCGACGAGCCCGGTCCACCCCGATGCCCGTTCCGGGCCAACCCAGGAGCAGTATGGCGGGCAGGCCGTCATCGAGGGCGTGATGATGCGGGATCGCAGCTCGATGTGCGTTGCCGTGCGGGCTGCCGACGGCCGCATAGCCCTCAACCGGCAGGCGTTGCCTGGCGGTCGTGGCCGCGCCTTGGTGCTCAAAGTGCCTCTGCTTCGCGGGATGGTCGCGCTGGTCGATTCGCTGGCCAGCGGCGTGGGCGCCCTGCTTTGGTCGGCGGGCGCTTCGGGCCAAGACGAAGAGGAGCTTACCGGCTGGCAGGTCGCGCTGTCGCTGGGGCTGGCGCTGGTCCTGGCGGTCGGCCTGTTCATGCTGCTGCCGACGCTCATTGTCTCGGGGCTTCGCGCATTTGCCGCCGGACGCCCCGATGCGGGATATGGCACGACGGTCGTGCTCAACCTGGTTGAGGGCGCCATCCGCGCGATGATACTGGTTGCCTATGTGTGGGCTATCGGGCGGATGCCGGATGTGGCGCGCGTGCTAGCCTATCACGGCGCCGAGCACAGGGTGATCAACGCCAGCGAGTCCGGCGCCAAGCTATCGCCGGCGGGCATCCGGCATTACCCGGTGGAGCACCCCAGGTGCGGCACGAGTTTTTTGCTATACGTGGTGTTTGTGAGCGTGTTGGTCTTTAGCTTGTTCGGCTGGCCGAGCCTCTGGCAAAGGCTGCTGATCCGGCTGGCGCTGCTGCCGGTCGTCGCGGGCATCTCGTACGAGTGGGTGCGCCTGGCCGGCCGGAGCCGCTCGCCGCTGGTCCGGCTGCTGTGCGCCCCGGGAATATGGCTCCAGCGTCTAACCACGCGCGAGCCTGACGATTCTCAGGTTGAGGTGGCGATCGCCGCCCTGCGCGGGCTGATTGGCGGCGGGGAGGCTGCGGAGGAGGTAGTCACGTGAGCGCGGAGTTGCGCGAGGTCAGTGAAGAGTTGCAGGCGGCCGAGCGCCGCTACGAGGAGTTGGGCCGCAGCATGGCCGACCCGGCGGTGTTCGGTGACCGCGACGCCTACCGGCGCGTGGCCCAAGAGCACGCCCGGCTGGGTTTGATGGTCGCCAAATACCGCGCCTGCCGTGACCTCGAGGACCGCCTCAGCCAGGCCGAACAGGTTCTCGCCGAGGAAACCGACGAGGATCTGCGCCAGCTGGCCCGCGAGGAGATGGCGGAGCTGACGGGGCCTCTTGAAGCTGCCGCGCTGGACCTGCGCCTGCTGCTGCTGCCGCATGACCCGCGGGACGACAAGAACGTGATCATGGAGGTACGGGCAGGGACCGGCGGCAACGAGGCGGCTCTCTTCGCGGCCGACCTTTTCCGCCAGTACAGCCGCTATGCCGAGCGCAACGGTTGGAGGACCGAGGTCCTCGGCAGCTCGGAGACGGATATCGGCGGTTTTAAGGAAATCGTCTTCCTGATCGCCGGCGACGGCGCCTACAGCAGGCTGCGGTACGAGAGCGGAGTGCACCGGGTCCAGCGCGTCCCCCAGACCGAGGCCCAGGGGCGCATCCACACGAGCACAGCCACGGTCGCCGTGCTGCCCGAGGCCGAGGAGGTGGACGTGGAGGTCAACCCCGACGAGTTGCGGGTGGACACTTTCTGCAGCAGCGGTCCGGGGGGCCAGAGCGTCAATACAACCTACTCGGCGGTTCGCATCACCCACCTTCCAACGGGGCTGGTCGTTTCCTGTCAGGACGAAAAATCCCAGCACAAGAACCGTGACAAGGCCATGCGGGTCCTCCGCGCCCGGCTGCTCGACCTGGCCCAGCAGGCGCAACACGCCGAGATGAGCGAGGAGCGCCGGTCACAGGTCGGCACAGGCGATCGCAGCGAGCGTATCCGCACGTACAACTACCCGCAAAACCGCGTGACCGATCACCGCATCGGGCTGACCTTGCACCGGCTCGAGGCCGTGCTCGACGGCGACATCAGCGAGCTTCTGTCGGCGCTTGCCTCGCGGGACCAGGCCGACAGGCTGCGTTCGCTCAAGGTCACGCAGGAGCAGGAATAGGGCAGGGACTGTTCGTGCCGCGGGCTCACACCTGCTCTGAACTGCTCGCCGAGGGCACCGCCCGCCTGCGCGAGGCAGGGGTTGACCGCCCCCGCTTTGAGGCCGAGCTCTTGCTGGGACACGTGGCAGGGCTGCGCCGCGAGAAGCTGCTCCTATCGGCGCAGAAGCCCGTGCCGGCGGCCTGGCAGGCAGGCTTCCTGCGCGCGGTGACCAGGCGGGCGGGAGGCGAACCCTACGCCTACGTCGTCGGCCACAAGGAATTCATGTCGCTCGACCTGCTTGTCTCCCCGCATGTGCTGATCCCCCGCCCGGAAACAGAGTTGCTCGTGGAGCTGGGGCTCAGGTTTCTAAGAGAATCATGGTTTCTGGAAGGGTCGCCGTCAGACCCGCGCGGGCCTCTGGCCATCGACGTGGGCACCGGGAGCGGCGCTGTCGCCCTGGCACTGGCCCACGGGCTTCCCGGCCTCCGCGTCCTCGCCCTGGACGTTTCGGAGGCGGCCGCGGCGGTCGCAGCCCGAAACGCGGCCCGGCTCGGTCTTGCCGACCGCGTCACGGTGCTCGTTTCCGACCTGCTGACCTCACCCGAACTGCCCCCGCCCGGTACAGCCGATCTGGTGCTCGCCAATCTGCCGTACGTGCCGGCCGGGGTCTTCGGCAAGCTTGCCCCCGGAGTGGCCAGCTTTGAGCCGCGGCTGGCCCTTGACGGCGGGCCGGATGGCCTGTCGCTGATCCGGCGCCTTGTGCCGCAGGCGGCGGATATCATCCGGCCCGGCGGCGCCTGTGCTTTGGAGTGCGGCCCCGAGCAGTGTACACTGTTGGCAGGACTCCTCAGCCGGTCGGGGTTTGCGGGCATCCAGGTCCACAGGGATCTGGCCGGCAGGGCGAGGGTTGTCTGGGGGATCAGAGATGGCCAAGGTCATCAAGGTACAGGGGGCAGGGGGTAGCCCTGACGGCGCGGCGATAGAGGAGGCCGCCGCGATCATCCGATCGGGCGGGCTGGTGGGGTTTCCGACCGAAACGGTTTACGGCCTCGCCGCCGATGCGCTCAACCGGACCGCGGTCGCGCGGGTCTTCGAGGTCAAGGCCCGTCCGCTCGACAGCGCGCTGATCCTTCATCTGGCGGGGGCCGACGAGGCTCCTCGCTACGTCCGCGCAATACCCGCCGTGGCCCGCGATCTGATGCGCGACTTCTGGCCCGGACCCCTGACCATCATTCTTCCGCGGGCCGAGCTCGTTCCGGAGATCACGGCCGGCGGCCGCGACAATATCGCCATGCGGGTCCCCGACCATCCCGTTGCCCGCGACCTGATCCGGGCCTGCGGCACCGCCCTGGTCGGGCCCAGCGCCAACAAGTCCGGGCGTCCCAGCCCCATAACCGCCGAGGACGTGCTCGCCGAGCTTGACGCGGACATCGAGGCCGTCCTGGACGCAGGGCCGGCGCCGCTCGGCATGGAATCCACGGTGCTCGATCTGACCTCATCGCCCCCGGCGATCCTGCGCCCCGGGTCGGTGACCCTGGAGCAGCTCAGTCCATATCTCGGCCCCCTGGTGTTGAAAGGCGGCGGTGTGGCACCTGAGGCTGCGCGGGCGGGGCCTGCCGGCCCCCGGCTGGTGCTGGCGGATGCCGCGCCCGGCGACGAGGGCGCGCGTCTGGCCTGGTCGCTCGCGCTGCGCGAACTGGCCCGCGGCCGGCGGACGGGGCTGCTGCTTACGGAGGAGGGCGTACGTTTCGGGAGGAGGCTGCTGGGCGAGACAGGTCATGCCGGCGCGGCCGGAGCCGCGGAGGATGATACATGGCCGCCGGGGCTCGTGGTCGCCTCGCTCGGTCCGTCCGGGGATCTGCGGGTTCCGGCCAGCCGGCTTTACCCCGCGTTGCGCCTGCTCGAACGGGCCGGCTGCGATCTGATTGTCGCCGAGCCGCTGCCCCTGCACGGCCTCGGACTCGCGATCATGAACCGCCTCCAAAAGGCGGCCAGCGAGGTGCTCCGGGCATGAACACGCCTGCCCTCCGGCGGATCCTCCTGCTGTGCACCGGCAACACCTGCCGCAGTCCCATGGCGGCCGGATTGCTGCGGGCGGCGCTGCGAGACCGTTTCGGAGAAAGGGCGGACAAGGTCGAGGTGCGCACCGCCGGCGTTTCCGTGGCCTGTCCGGGCGAGGGCGCCTCGAGTCATGCGGTGCAGGTCTTGTCCGAGCGCGGCATATCGCTTGCCGGGCACCGGGCCCGCCAGCTCACCCCGGCCGACCTCGGCTGGGCGGAGCTGGTCCTGACGATGACGAGGGCGCAGAAGGCCGCCGTATTGCGCCTTGACCCGCTGGCGGCCGACCGGGCGTTTGTCCTTCGCGAATTCACCGCGCCGGCGCCGGCGGCAGCCGGCCCGGATCAGGCCGCCTGCTACGCCGATGCCGATGCTGATGTTGATGTGGCTGACCCGATAGGCCGGGGGCTGGACGCCTACCGTGCGGCGGCCCGCGACCTTGAGAAGGAACTGGCGAGGTTGGTCGAATTGATTGCCGGTGAGGAGGGTTCAGTCTTGCCAGCTATCACAGCCGTCGGGGCCGAGGCGCGGGCCCGGCCGGAGCACACGGCAGGTATTACGCAACAAGGCCCCGCGCCGGCGCTGTCGCTCGCCGTCGGCGCTGACCACGCCGGCTATCAGATGAAGCACGAACTGACGGGTATTGCGGTCGCGATGGGCTACGAGGTCGTGGATTTCGGCGCATCCGGGCCCGCTTCGGTGGACTACCCCGATTTCGCCGCGAAAGTGGCCGCCACGGTTGCCACCGGACGCTGCCGGTTTGGCCTGCTGGTCTGCGGCACCGGAATCGGGATGGCGATAGCGGCCAACAAGATCCGCGGAATACGCGCTGCAACATGCAACGATCTGTTTTTGGCGAGAATGGCCCGCAAGCACAACAACGCTAACGTGCTGTGCATCGGGGCCCGCGTCATCGGCGCGGGTCTGGCGGGCGAGGTGCTGCGTACCTTCCTCAGCACGCCGTTCGGCGGCGAACGTCACGAGCGCCGGGTCCGCAAGATCTGCGACCTCGAGCTCCCACCTGGAAAGGAGCCATGTTGAACATGGCGGTGCAGGACCGTTTAGCTGAAAACGTCGATCCGGGGCCCACCAAGGCCATCGACAAGCCGAGCCACACCGGCCAGCCGCCGTGTCCCGGCGGCGATGACGCGGCCTCGATAGCCAGCCTGGCGGGCCGCAGCCTTGCCGCGCTGCTCGAATTGGCCCGGCCCGAGCCCGGTGACCTGGTGGTCGTCGGCTGCAGCACGAGCGAGATTCGCGGCCAGCGCATCGGGTCGGCCGGCAGCCCGGAACTGGCCTGTCACCTATTCGGGCAGCTAAAGGCCGTGGCGGATGAGTACCATGTCGGCCTGGCCATCCAGTGCTGCGAGCATCTCAACCGCGCTCTCGTGGTGGACAGGAAGGCGGCCAAAGAGCACCGCCTTGTGCCGGTGACCGTCTGGCCGCGCTGGAATGCCGGCGGGGCGCTTGCCGCGGCGGCGATTGACGGTTTCGACCAGCCGGTGGTCGTCGAATCGGTCTCGGCCGTCGCGGGCATTGACATTGGTCACACCCTGATCGGAATGCACTTGTGCCCCGTTGCTGTCCCCGTGCGCCTGCCGTGGCGCAAGATCGGCGAGGCCGACCTGGTGCTCGCGCGGACCCGGCCGAGACTGATCGGCGGCACGCGTGCGGTGTACAGCCGCGAGGAGGCCGAATCGCGGGCTGCGGCGGAACACGAGGCCGCGGCACGCTCAGCCGCGCAGAAGGACGCCAGATGACCCGGCCGAGTTGGGACGAGTACTTCATTGAGGTCACCAGGGTTGTCGCACGGCGCTCCACGTGCCTGCGGCGGCAGGTTGGGGCCATCGTGGTCAAGGACAAGCGAATACTCTCGACAGGGTACAACGGCGCCCCCAGCGGCCTGCCCCACTGCCTTGACGTCGGGTGCCTGCGCGAGCAGCAGGGCATTCCAAGCGGAGAGCGCCAGGAGCTGTGCCTTGGCCTGCACGCCGAACAGAACGCCATCATCCAGGCCAGTCACCACGGGACGAGCATGGCGGGTTCGACCATCTACGTCACCCTCGCACCGTGCGTGACCTGTGCGAAGATGATTATCAACGCAGGCATCAGAAAGGTCATCTACTGCGACACGTACAGTGACCGGATGGCGATGAACATTTTGGAGCGGGCGGGCGTCGAAGTAGTGCAATGGACAGGCGATCCCGCGTGACCGGCCATATGTCCGCGGACGCTGCCGCCGCCGCCTCCGGCCAGAGCAGGAAACACGCATCGAGCAGGGAATTAGAAACCAAAACGCTGGCTTTGCCGCGTCTTAACAATCTGCGGCCGACGCTGGAGATGACCGCGCTCAAGCTGATGGAGGAAGCCGGCGAGCTCGGCGCGGCCATACGAACCTTCAGAGGGCTCGAGGGCCATGCCGGTGCGCAGCCCGACCAGCAGGCCCTGCTGCGGGTGGCGCGTGAACTGCTGGACGTGGCCCAGACCGCGGTCACAATGATGTACGTTCTTGAGGAACAGCATGGAGTGGACCTGGAGACGGCCCTGGCACAGCACGTTGATAAGCTGCTCCAGAAAGGCTACCTGAAGCTCTAGCCCCGCGCCGCCCTCGAGCGCGGCGGGCGGCCTTGGAGCGATTGACAGCACCGCCCAAGATGGATAGACTTTGGTTCCAGGTCCGCCTCTCCACGGGGCTCGGTTTGGCCGGGGCGTGCGGATACCGGGGGCGCAAGAGGGGTGAGACAGCAGGGCGTGGACACACAACGGATCGCGCTGACCCTGCTCGCGGCCGCTCTGGCGTCCTGGGCGCTGACCCCCGCGGTCAGGGCTCTCGCTGTCCGCACCGGCGCCGTTGCCAGGCCTAACAGCCGCAGCGTACACACAAAGCCCCTTCCGTATCTCGGCGGTGTGGCTATCTTTGTCGCCTTTGCCGCAGCCGCTGTCTTTGGGCTGGGTCCGAGGCACGAGATTCCTGGCGTACTGCTCCTTGGAGGCGGCGCCGTGCTGGCGATCGGCGTCGTCGACGACCTGCGCCCGTTGCCGGCGGCCCGCAAGACGGTCCTGTTGTCCCTGGTCGCTGTCTTCACCGTGCTTGGCGGGGTTCGCATCGAGTGGGTGACAAACCCATTGGGCGGCATGTTTGATCTCGGCCTGTGGGGCATTCCGCTGACCATCGTGTGGCTGGTCGTGGTCTCCAATCTGGTCAACGTCATCGACGGGCTTGACGGGCTCGCCGCGGGCATATCGTCGATTGTTGCTCTAACGCTTCTTGTTGCTTGCCATCAGGCTGGACAGGCCCACACCGTGATCCTGACCGCGGCTCTGGCGGGCAGCGCGCTGGGGTTTTTGCCGCATAACTTCAGCCCGGCCAAGATCATCATGGGCGATGCCGGTGCGTTGTTCCTTGGCTACGTGATCGCGGTGGTCTCGGTCGAGGGGCCGATCAAGAGCGCGACGGCGGTCGCGCTGTTTATCCCGGTTCTCGCGCTCGGCGTGCCGATCATGGACGCGGCATTCGCGGTCTGGCGGCGGACGGTGACCAACCGCTCGGTCCTCGGCGCCGACCGCGACCATCTCCACCACCGGCTGCTCAACATGGGCCTGTCCCAGCGGCAGGCCGTGCTCCTGATGTACTCGGTAAGCGGTTTCTTCGGCGCCAGCGCGGTGGGCCTGACCGAGCTGACCCCGGTTAAGGCCGCGGGCGTCGTCGCCGGCGTCTTCAGTCTCGTGTACCTGGGGGCGCGGCGTTCCGGCCTGCTGCGGCTGCCGCGCGAGACGGGCTCGATGCGGCTGGCATCCCTGAGCGTGGCCGCAACCCGGGAGGAGCCCGCGCCCATGTGCGGCCAAGGCGGCCCCGACCGTGTGGCCGGACCGGGCGCCGCGCCGCCGGTCTCCTAACAGGTTTCGGCGACTGTACCCTTCAGCAGAAACCAGTTCAACTCACCAATGAAATGGCCCAAGGCATAATGCGCCCTGCTGCATGCTGCTCAGACGCACAATAGACCGCCAGCCATTGAGCTCCGGAGCCTAATAGGGCCCGCCCCGCCCTGGCATTGGTCCCTCCCGCGTTGACGTCGAGGTGCGCCTTTATGTCGTCCTTGGCCTGTTTTGCCTTATTGCGGCACAGTCTCGCAATCGGATAAATGCCCTGCTACAAACGCAGTCTAAGTCACAGGCGAGCCTCGATGATCATCGCAGAACGCGGCACGGCAGAGCAGGGCTAACCGGTTTCCGGCTCTAAGCTGCGTGCCTTCCCCAAGGCACCGCTCCCGCCGCCAAGCGCCCCGTTTGCATAACGCCCGCTTAAGCTGGCAATTCTGGTCAACTAGGACTTCTTGCCGGCTCGTTGCGGCGGGGCCCACGCTTGGGGGGATGGGTGTGCTCGGGGACCGGACGGTCTGGGCACGGACAATCAAGCAGGCAGCAGTGCTTCTGGCAGTCATCGTGGTGGTGGCGGCGGCCGGCAACAGGTACGGAGCGGCGCTGTGGCGGACGGTCACCAGGACCCCGGAGCCCCTGCTGGCGGCATGCGCGGCCCTCGGCTGCGAACCGCAAAGGGCGGTCCTCACCGGGTGGGCCGAAACCGAGCTGCTGTCGGACATACCGCGCGATGAGATGCGGCGGCTGGCGTGGGAAGCGATGGTCATTCTCGCAGGATCGGAAATGACCGGCGACCCGGTTGAGGGCGAAGTTGGTGCCGAAGACGGAGTGGAGTACACGCTCCTGAAGGACAACATATCGTTTCGAACCTACGTCCGGTACGTCGGGGCGGCCGAAAAACAATCTCTCTTCATGGTTTGCTCTGTTGAGGTCTGGAGTCCGAAAAGCCTTGAGGCGAGGCGCTCGCGTTTGGAACAATCGCTGCATACGCTGGGCAAAGGCATCCAGCGGCGCGAACCGGTGTACGTGACGGTGCACAGCCGTCTGGCAGGGGCGCGCGGGGCCGCGGAGAGCGAGCAAGAGAGCAAGAAAGTCATGGCCCGCCTCCGCGCCCAACAGCTGGATGAGCTGGGGGGAGAGGGCTGGTACGCGGTCCTGGCACACAGCCCGCTTTTGGGCGCGGCGATTCCGGTCGCCGGCAATCAGGTCAACTTGAGCCTGGTATTTCGCCGGGACGTCGACGCCGACTGCACCTGGGTCGTGATCGGCTCTCCACTGTGCGCAGGGGACTACTAGAGCGGCCTGGAGGACACCTGTGGATAAACTGATCATCCGCGGCGGCACTCCCTTACGGGGCGATGTCACCGTCAACGCGGCCAAGAACGCGACCTTGCCGATTATTGCCGCCTCCCTTCTGGCCGAAGGGCCGACCGTCCTTGCCGACACGCCGAAGCTCCAGGATGTGACGACAGTCTGCAGCGTGATTGAGGGACTCGGCGCCGAGGTGACGCACGGCCCGAACGGCGACCTGACCATCGAGGCCGACCGGATACGGTCCCATGAGGCTCCGTTCCAGCCCGCCCGGCAGATCAGGGCGTCCTTCCTGGTCATGGGTCCGCTGCTTGCCCGCCTCGGCCGGGCCAAGATGGCCCTCCCCGGAGGCTGCGCCATTGGGACAAGGCCGATCGATCTGCACATCCGGGGATTCGCCGCCCTGGGCGCCCAGGTGGCCCTGGTCCATGGCTACGTTGAGGCGCGTGCGCCACGCCTGGTGGGCAACCGCGTCTATCTCGACTACCCCAGCGTTGGAGCCACAGAGAACGTGATGATGGCCGCGGCCCTCGCCGATGGAACGACTATTATCGAAAACGCCGCGGAGGAGCCCGAGGTCGCCGATCTGGCCCATTTCATCAACGCGATGGGCGGCAAGATCACCGGCATAGGCACCCGCGTGCTGGTCATCCAGGGCGTCAAGCGGCTGAAAGGCGTCAGCTACCGGGTGGTTTCAGACCGGATAGAGGCCGGCACGCTGATGGTCGCCGCCGCCATCACCGGCGGCGATGTAACCGTGCGCAAGGTCAAACCGGCCTACCTCAAAGCGGTGGTTGCCAAGCTCCGCGAGGCCGGGGTCCAAATCGAAGAGGGGCGCGACAGGATCCGCGTTAGCTGCAACGGACGGCCCCGGCCGGTGAATATCAAGACGCTTCCCTATCCCGGGTTTCCGACCGACATGCAGCCCCAGATAATGGCGTTCCTATCCTGCGCACAGGGCACCAGCGTGGTGATCGAGACGGTGTTCGAAAACCGCTTCATGCACGTGCCGGAGCTAAACCGCATGGGCGCCCAGATATCCACGCAGGGCTCGGTCGCGGTTATCCGGGGCGTCGAGAAGCTTTGGGGCACGTCGGTCCGGGTTACGGACCTGAGGGCGGGCGCATCGCTGATCCTCGCGGCGCTGGCCGCCGAGGGCACAAGCGAGCTCTACGGTGTAAAGCACATTGACCGCGGGTACGTCAACATCGAGAGCAGGCTCGCTGAAATGGGCGCCGACATACGGCGCGAAGCCGAATAGCCTATACTCCAGCAACCCGCATATGCATGTACAGGCCCCCGGGGCCTGAGAGGAGATGCGGATTGCTGCGCCGGCCTTTCGCCACCCTGCTGCTTTTGCTCTTCTTGATCTGCGTCTGCCTGCCCGTGCTGGTCGTACGGGGATGCACATTTTACGACACGCCACGCACCGGCGGCCTGACGCCGCATGCCGGGCCCGCGGTCACCTTGCGCCGGGTCAGCAACGGGACGACCGAAGAGATCTCTCTCGAGGAATACGTCAAGGGAGTCGTCGCCGCCGAGATGCCGGCCCTTTTTCATCTTGAGGCGCTCAAAGCCCAGGCCATCCTGGCGCGCACGTATGTGGTGCGCCGTATGAGGGTTTTCGGCGGAGCGGGCGACCCGGAGCACCCGGCGGCGGACATCTCCGACGACCCTACGCGAGGCCAGGCATGGCTGGACCAGGACAGCCTCAAGGAACGCTGGGGCATCCTCCATTTCGCCGGCTACTGGGCCAAGATATGCCGTGCGGTGGATGAGACGGCCGGCATCGTCGCCACCTACGGCGGCGATCTCATCGAGGTGGCGTATCACTCCACGTGCGGCGGGCGGACCGAGGACTCGGGAGCGGTCTGGCAGGCCTCGCTGCCCTATCTCGGTCCCGTCGAGTGCTCCTGGGACCGCCATTCTCCGCACCAGGCGCGGCTTGTATCTCTGACCTGGCAGGAACTCGAACGCAAATTAGGACAACAGGCCGGCACGCTCTCCGTGGCGGCCGCCGGAGGCAAAAGCGCAGTCGTCACCGTCCTCTCTCGGACGGCCGGGGATCGGGCCAACCAGGTGCGCATCGGCGACCTGACGACAACGGGCGTTGACGTGCGCCGGGCCCTGGAGCTGCCGTCCGCGCGGTTCTGGGTCAGCGAGAGCAGCAAGGGCGCCACGCTGACCGTCAAAGGCTACGGTCACGGGGTCGGCATGTGCCAGTACGGCGCGGACGGAATGGCCACTCAGGGGAGCAAATACCAGAACATCATCGCGCACTACTTCCCCGGCGTATCGCTGCGGCCCATATTTCGCGAGTAGACACGGCCAATCGCATGAGCGAGTAAACACTGGAAAGACTAGGCATCCGGAGGTGTTCTGCGGATGCCCAGCAATAGGCAAACCAAGACCCAGTATGAGCCCCTCTATATAGCCACGCGAAAAAGCCTGGCCCGGGGACGCGCCCGCCTGGCCCGGTCGTTCCGGGACTTCTGGCACGATTTGACCGTGGCGCGCGGCGCCCGTTATTATCGCGCCCTTGCCGCCTTCTGCGTTGTCTGCATGCTGGTCGGAATGGGCGCAAGCGTCCTCTGGCGGTCCACCGCGGTTCGCGCGGCCATGGACCGCTACCGCGCCGTCTTCCTCGGCCAGGGCGAGACGCCCACCGGCGAGAGCCCGCCGATCCAGCCCCCGGGGGGCACATCGAGCGCAACGCCGCCCGTGAGCGCCGGAACAGCTGAAACCCCCGCCGGCAGCGGCGCGGCGGGCGGCGAGGGTACGACCCCCGCAAGCGGTGCGACGCCCGCCGGCGGTTCCACGGCCGCTGCGCAGTCGCCCAGGCCTGACCTGACAACCATGCTCCGGCCGGTAACAGGCCCGGTGCTGCTTGGCTACGGTTGGCAGTTCAATGCGACCCTCAACGACTGGCGTTATCACGGCGGTGTTGACCTGCAGGTCGCCGAAGGCACCGCGGTTCGTGCCGCGCTTGCCGGAACGGTGGCGGCCGTCGGCGACAGCTTTGATCTCGGGCTGAGCGTCGTCATCGACCACGGCGGCGGCGTCCGGACGGTGTACGGGAGCCTCAAGTCGGTAGCGGTCAATGCTGGCCAGAACGTGACACGGGCACAGGAAATCGGCAAGGCCGGGTCCACCGCCGAGGCCGAGTCCGCATTGGGCCCTCACGTACACTTTGAACTGCTCGACGGCGGTGAGCCGATCGACCCGACGATGTACCTCAAATAAAGCAGGACAGGAGCAGGACGGGAGTAAGACAGAAGCAACACAGAAGTAAGACGGGCACAGGCAATCCGTCCCCGGAGTTGAGCCGCTAACTGACTAAACGAGGGGCGCGCCCTGCACACCGGGGCCGCCCCTTGTGGCTGAGCTAGGCATGTTCTGCCCTCCCCGGCATATGATTTAGCGATTTCGGCGCACTTGGGGGGGCCCGGGGATGAAGGAGCACATCTGGCGACGGGTTATCGAAGTTTCCCAGTACGTGCTGTGCAATCGGGCCACTGTGCGCGACGCCGCCAAGACCTTTGGCATCAGCAAGAGCACCGTCCACAAGGACGTGTCGGAGCGACTCCCGCGCCTCAACCCCGTCTTGGCGCGAGAGGTCAAAGAGGTGCTTGAGTCCAACAAGGCCGAACGCCACCTGCGTGGCGGAGAAGCCACGCGCAGGAAGTACAGCCGGCAGGCAAGCGGCCTTTAGGGAACGCGCAACAGGAAGCCCAGTATCAGGCAGCGAAACAAGCGGCAATCGGCTGTGGCTGCCTTCTTGGGTTCTGGGGGGATGGGCGTGTTCCTGGGCACGGATCTTGGCATCGATCTCGGCACGGCAACCGTTCTGGTCTTTGTCCGTGGCAAGGGTGTTGTGCTCAAGGAGCCCTCCGTTGTTGCCATCGACCGGGACTCCGGGCGCGTCCTGGCGATCGGCAGCGAGGCCTACCGCATGGTGGGCCGGACTCCCGGCAACATCATCGCCATCCGGCCCTTGCGTGAAGGCGTAATCGCCGATTTCGACGTTACCGAGACCATGCTGCGCTACTTCATCTCACAAGCATGTGGCCGCCGGCTGTTCTTCCGGCCGCGCGTGATCATCTGCATCCCCCCTGGGATAACGGGAGTCGAACGCCGCGCAGTGATTGACGCCGCGACCCGTGCCGGCGCCGGAAAGGTCTTCCCGATTGAGCAACCCCTTGCGGCGGCCATCGGCGCCGGCCTGGACATCACGCAGCCCAGCGGAAACATGGTGGTGGACGTCGGCGGCGGGACGACCGATGTGGCAATCATCTCGCTCGGCGGCGTTGTCGTCAGCGAGTCGATACGGGTCGCCGGGGATAAGTTTGACGACGCGCTCGTCCGCTACGTTAAGCGGGAGTTTGACCTGATGATCGGCGAGCGCACCGCCGAGGATCTCAAGATCGGGGTCGGCACCGCTCACCCCGAGGGCCGGGAGGCAATGATGGACATCCGCGGCCGGGACCTCATCACGGGCCTGCCCAAGACGGTCCGCGTGACGAGTCAGGACTGCCTCCGGGCGTTCAAGGAGCCGACTGCGCAAATGCTGGAGTCCATCCACGCCGCTCTGGAGAGGACGCCGCCCGAGCTAGCCGCGGACATCATGGACAAGGGGCTTGTACTGACCGGCGGCGGCTCCATGCTCGACAGCCTTGACCGGCTTATCCGCGAGGAGATCGGCGTACCGGTCCACCGTGTCGAGGATCCTGTATCGTGCGTCGCTCTCGGGGCCGGCAAGGCGCTTGAGCACTTCCACGTCTTTCAGGATCACATCCAGCCAACGCGCAAGGCGGGTAGCCAGCGATGACTGACAGTCCCGGAGGGGCGTCAGAGGCGGGAGGCGTTGGCGTGCCGACCTTGCCGCTCGGGCCCGCCGAGATCGAGGCCATCCTGCCGCACCGGCCGCCCTTTCTGTTTCTCGACCAGGTGACCGAACTCGAGCCAGGCGTACGTGCGGTGGGGTTCAAGGCTGTCTCGGCCGGCGAGCCGCACTTCACAGGACATTTTCCCGGGCGTCCGATCATGCCCGGCGTGCTCATCATCGAGGCGCTGGCCCAGTTAGGGGCCGTCTGTTTGCTGGCCCGGGAAGGTCCCGCAGGCCGGCTTGTCCTTTTCGGCGGCATCAAGGATGCGCGGTTTCGCGTTCCCGTCCTTCCCGGGCAGCTCCTCAGGCTGGAAATCGAAGTCACGCGCAGCCGCGGGCCAATCGGCCAGGGCCGCGCCCGCGCTTTCCTCGGCGATGGCCGGCTGGCGGCCGAGGCAGAGTTGACATTTGCCGTGGTCATGCCGCGTGACGCGTAACCGCGGCCCGCAGGCTCCTGCGGCGCCCAATCGGTCATGCCCCCTTCCATTGACGGCCCCCTCGGGCCTGTGGTAGCTTTCGAAGTGACAACCGCATAGGACAGACTCTTATCAAGAGCGGCGGAGGGACGGACCCGATGAAGCCCGGCAACCAGTTCCCGCGTGGGCGGGCGCACGGTGCCAAATTCCGACAGAGCCAATTCTGGAAGATGAGAGCTTACCTGAGGCCTTCCGAATTGGGAAGGTCTTTTTCGTTGCCCCGAGCTGGGCGTTTGGCCGGAGGCGCGGCGAGGCCGGGGCGGGGCCACGGCAGCGGCCGCCTGGGCCGCAGATCGTGCGGGAGGTAGTGTCGAGGTGAGCAGCCATTGGCCGGGCCCGGCGAGGCCTGAGGGGCTGGGCCCTGGATGGGAACCCAACTGCGCGGCACTCGCTATCGGCAGCTTGCCCCACGTTAGGCCCGGGCCGGCCCTTGAGCTATGCATCGAGTCCACTCCTGAGCTGGTCGGCTGGCCGCAGCTGCCGGCGGCCGCGCCGGCTGAAAACATGTACGCGCAATTTGCCGCGGGTCTTCCCGGCCTGGTGGTCACGGCCGACGGTGCGTATTGCGACCGGCGGAGCCCGTCCTACGAGGCGGATCTGGAGCGCCTGTACGCTGCCCATCTCTCATGGTCACCGGATGCCGGCGCGCCACCCCCCGTTGCCGGGCCGGCGGCGATCGGGCCGGCGGCGATCGGGCCGGAGTTGGCCCGCGGTTTGCATGCGCTGCTCGACATGCCACGAGAGCGCCTGCCCGCCGGCGCGGCGCTCAAGGGCCAGATCACCGGGCCGGTCAGTTTCGCCCTCGCGGTCACCGACCAGGACCGGCGCCCTTTGCTCTATGACGAGACGCTGCGCCAGGCGGCCACACTGCTGCTCCGGCTCAAGGCGGCATGGCAGGAGTGGGCTCTCGCGGGCTCGGGGAGACCCACCGTGCTGTTTCTTGACGAGCCCTATATGGCGACGTTCGGGTCCGCCCATTTCAACTACGGTCCAGAACTGGTGCGCCAGTTGCTCGAGGCGGTGACCGGGGGGCTGCGTTCGACGCTGGGCGTTCATTGCTGCGGCAACACCGATTGGACGCTGCTGCTGGGAGGTCCGGCGCGGATTGTATCCTTCGACGCGTACGCGCACGCCCGGAGCATGGCCCTCTACCCACGCGAGGTCGAGGCGCACCTGGCCGCGGGTGGCTGTCTGGCCTGGGGCATCGTCCCGGCCCTGCCGCAGGACCTGGTTGGGGAGACACTTGATTCGTTGCTCGCCCGGTTTGAGGCCGCGGTGGGCTTGCTCGTGGACAAGGGCATCGACAAGGACCTGTTGCTGCGGCGTGCGCTGATCAGCCCTTCGTGTGGGCTGCGGGCGCAGAGCGAGGACGGCGCCGCGCGGGCGCTGGGACTCTGCGCGCAGATGAGCGCCCGGCTGCGGGGGCGCGGGCAAAGAGCGGGAGGCGAGCAGCTGTGAGCGAGAGCCTGCTTTTCACCAGCGAATCGGTTACCGAAGGCCACCCCGACAAGGTCGCCGACCAGGTGTCGGACGCGATTCTCGACGAGATACTGCGTCTTGACCCCGAGGCCCGGGTGGCGTGCGAGACCCTGGTGACCAAGGGGCTGGTGGTGGTGGCCGGAGAGATCACCACCCGGTGCTACGTGGACATCCGGCAGGTGGTCCGGCGCACTGTATTGGACATCGGGTACACCCGGGCCAAGTACGGTTTCGACGGCGAAACGTGCGCCGTGTTGACCAGCATCGACGAGCAGTCGCCGGATATCGCCGTCGGCGTGGATGGCTCCCTTGAGAGCCGGGCCGGCGCCAAGGATGCGGCCGAGCTGATAGGGGCCGGGGACCAGGGCATGATGTTTGGCTTCGCGTGTGACGAAACCCCGGAGCTGATGCCGCTGCCGCTCACCCTCGCGCACCGCCTGACGCGCCGGCTGGCGGAGGCGCGCAAGACCAAAGCCCTGCCGTGGCTGCGGCCCGACGGAAAATCGCAGGTTACCATGGAGTACCGCGACGGCCGCCCCGCGCGCGTGGACACTGTGGTGGTTTCATGCCAGCACCGGCCGGAGGTCAGCCTCGAGCACTTGCGGGCGGAGATTGTGAGACACATCATCACGCCCGTGATCCCACCGGAAATGCTGGACGAGGGCACTATCTACCTCATTAATCCGACGGGGCGTTTCACGGTGGGCGGGCCGCAGGCCGATACGGGGCTCACCGGGCGCAAGCCCGAGGTCGACTCGTACGGCGGGATGGCCCGACACGGTGGTGGGGCCTTCTCCGGCAAAGACCCAACCAAAGTCGACCGCAGCGGGGCGTACGCCGCCAGGCACGTCGCGAAAAACATCGTTGCAGCCGGGCTGGCCCGCCGGTGCGAGGTGCAGGTGGCATACGCCATCGGGGTGGCGCGTCCCGTGTCGCTCAGCGTCAACTCGTTCGGGACGTCGGCTGTACCGGAGGCGCGGCTGCTGCAGCTGGCGCGCCAGTACTTTGACCTCCGGCCGGCCGCGATCATCGAGCGTTTCGCCCTGCGCCGGCCGATATATCGTCAGGTTGCGGCATACGGGCACTTTGGCCGCCCCGACCTCGACCTCCCCTGGGAGCGCACCGATGTGGCGGCGGCACTGCGTGCCGCGGTGGGGCGATAGGCCGCGGCGGACCCTGGATCCTCCCTCACGGCGATCGTCCCGGAGCCATATAATGCTCCTGACCCGGCTCCGGCCGGGCGGCGCTCGCTTAGTGCGGGAGGGAACCCGGCCATGTTGGCCCATCTGGACCTATCCTGGATCGTAATGGCCCTGGCGGGCTGGGGCCTGCTGGTCCTGCTGGTCAGGATCTGGCGTTGGCTGTTCGGGGCTTATCCGCGGGTGGTTAGGAAGCCCTCCGTCAGCCTGCTCGTCGTCGCCCGCAACAAGGAAACCCAAATCGAGGGTTTGGTGCGCGGGCTGCTCTCCATCGGGCAACGGCGCGCCGGCGTGGAGATCATCATCGTGGATGACCGGTCGACGGACCAGACGCCGGCGATTCTCGAGCGGCTGGCTCGCCGCAATCCAAGCCTGCGCGTGGTCCGCATGGCTGACATGGGCAGCGGGGTCTCCTCAGCCGTCGAGGTAGGCCTGTTTCTGTGCTCCAGCCCGTTGGTCGTCATGCTCAACGTTGACGGGCAGGCCAATCCCAGAGCCCTCCTCGAGGCGACGGAGCACCTGCTCGGCGCAGGGGGAGGCACGGAGCGAAACGTTCTCGCGGCCGCGCGGCTGCAAGAGCGCCGCGGCACGGTGCGGCCCTTCCAGGGAAAGGAACGCGCACAAAGCACATAGAACTAGCCTCGTCATGGAAACCCACGAAGGTGTGGTCGAAAGGATCACGTTCCGCAATCCGGAGAGCCTTTACACGGTGGCTCGTTTCCGCTCCGACCGGGTTATCTCCGGAAGAGGCTCGTCCTTCACGGTCGTCGGGTCATTCAGCTCAGTCAGCCCGGGCGAGAGGTTTCGCGTGACGGGCGAATGGGCCGTCCACCCGGAATACGGAGCCCAGTTCCGAGTGCAGCACGCCGAGCCGGTTCTCCCCGTCACCGAGAACGGCCTGATCCGCTATCTTGGTTCCGGCATGATCCACGGCATCGGTCCCGCCACGGCCGCGAAACTGGTCGAGCGTTTCGGCCTTGCGGCCACCAAGGTCATCGACAACGAGCCGGGGCGTCTGACCGAGGTTGAGGGCATCGGCCCCGTCAAGGCCGCCCGGATTATCGAGGGGTGGCACCGCCAGCAGGGCGTTCGCGAGGTAATGCTCTTTCTGCAGAGCCACGGCGCAAGCCCCGCCTATGCCATGCGGATCTTCCGCCGCTATGGTCAGGACACGGTCCGCGTCATTCGCGAAAACCCGTACCGTCTGGCCGACGAGGTGTTTGGCGTCGGGTTCAAAACCGCGGACGCCATCGCACGCCAGCTGGGCATCTCCGCGCAATCGGGGTACCGCCTGCAAGCCGGCCTGCGGTATCAGCTGCAGCAGTCCGCCGGCGAAGGGCACATCTACCTACCCCGCGCCGCGCTGGTCGAGGGCTCTGCGGCGCTGCTCGGCGTAGATGCGGCCATGGTTGCGGCTGCCGTCGATGAGCAGCTGCTCCAGGGGCTGCTCATTCAGGACCAGGGAGCCGACGATGAGCCCATTTATCTGCGGTCCGTCTTTGAGTCCGAGGAGTTCGTGGCCACCCGTCTGGCCGTTCTGGCTCTTGGATCGCGGGGTGACCAGCAGGCCGTCGGCGTGAAAGACCAGGCAGAGCTGGCCGGCCTGTCGGAGGGCCAGCGGCAAGCGGTGCTGCGGGCGCTTGAGGCTGGCGTGTTCGTGCTGACCGGGGGGCCGGGCACGGGCAAGACCACAACGCTCAATTGCCTGATCCGCAGGTTTGAGGCTCGCGGCCGCAAGGTCGCGCTGTGCGCGCCCACCGGACGCGCTGCCAAGCGGGTCGCCGAGGCCACCGGGCGTGAGGCCAAGACGGTGCACAGGCTGCTCGAGTACGGCTACTCGGACGGGGCTCTCACTTTCCGCCGAAACGAGCGCAACCCTCTTGACGCCGACGCGGTCGTGGTGGACGAGTCCTCAATGCTGGACCTGCAGCTGACTGACCAACTCCTGCGCGCGCTCAGGCCGGGAACCAAGCTGATCCTGGTCGGAGACGCCGACCAGCTGCCAGCCGTGGGCCCGGGTTCGATTTTGCGCGATGTGCTGGCCTCGGGCATCGTGGATGTCGTCACGCTTACCGAGATCTTCCGCCAGGCGCGCGAGAGCATGATCGTCCTCAACGCTCACCGGGTCAACCGCGGCGAGTTCCCGTGGCTGGGCGCGGAGGGCCGCGATTTCATGTACGTGCCCAGCGAGGGATCGGACGAAACCCTCAGGGCGATCGTGGACCTGTGTCGCGAGCGCCTGCCCGGCCGGGGGCCGTATGACCCCATACGGGACATCCAGGTGCTCAGTCCCATGCGCCGCGGCACCGCCGGCGTCGACAACATTAACCGTGAGCTTCAGGAGGCGCTAAACCCGCCGCACCCGAACCGTCCGCAAATAGAGCATTCGGGGTTTACGTTCCGGCTGCTGGACAAGGTGATGCAGGTTCGCAACAACTACGACCGCGAGGTGTTCAACGGGGACGTCGGCCAGGTGACCAGGGTTGACAGCGAGGAAGGGGAGCTCGAAGTGACGTTCCCGGACCAGCCGGTCGACCGCCGGGTCGTGTACGAGCGTGACGAGCTGGATGAGCTCGTGCTCGCGTACGGCGTCTCCGTCCACAAGAGCCAGGGCAGCGAGTATCCCGTCGTCGTCCTCCCGGTCATCACGGCGCACTACGTGATGCTCCAGCGAAACCTGCTGTATACGGCACTCACCAGGGCCCGGCGCCTTTGTGTGTTGGTGGGGTCCAAGAAGGCCCTGGCCATCGCGGTCCGTAACAACCAGCTCAGGGCGCGCCACACCGGGCTGGCCCGCAAACTTGTGGCCGCCGCCCTGCGTGTCCGGGCAACCTGACCTCAAGCGCCCTGCGCTGCACGGTTACGGTGGCCGTTTCCGTTCTCTTGTGGGAAGCTGGGCCGCCGGAATGGCTGCGGCTGTCTGGCCCGCCCCCCCGGAGGCAACAGCTCTGGAACAGGCGCCATGCGACCTCTGCGGAAAGCACCGGACCGTTCCCTCGTTGGCTCCGGCAAGGGTGTGCCTTGGATGTGCCGCGCTGGCCTTTGCGGGACGGGGCCATCCTTGCCGGCGCTGCGGCCGGCCGGTGCCCTCCGCCGGTCCGGGTCCGCTCTGTGATGAATGCCAGGCCTCCGCGCGGGACGGGCGACGGCCCATGTCGGTCGAACGGGTTACGGGCCTGGGGATCTACGAGGGCGCGCTGGCGGCCTGGATCCGGGACCTGAAATACCGGAATCAGCCATGGCTGGCGCGTCCCCTTGGCATCCTGCTGGGGTGGGCGGCGCAGGGCAGTTTCGGGCAGGCAGGTCCGCCCTTGCACCGCACCAGCGGCGCCGGCGGACGGGCCCGCGCCCGCTGGGCGCCGCTGGTGGCCCCCGTGCCGCTGCATCCGCAAAGGCTTCGAGCTCGAGGCTACAACCAGGCCGCGCTCCTCGCACACGCCATGGGGCAATCGATGGGGCTAAAGATCCGCGAAGATCTCCTCGTGCGACTTGACGCCGGCAGGCCTCAGGCGGGGCTGTCCCGCGCCGACCGGCTGAGGCTGCTTGACGGGGCCTTTTCGCTCGGAAGCAGCCGCGCCGGGCAGATCTTGCGAGGTAAGGACGTCTTGCTCGTTGACGATGTCCTGACGACCGGCGCGACGCTGGAGGCCTGCGCCGAGTGCCTGCTGGAAGCAGGCGCCCACCGTGTTCTTGGCTGCGTGGTCGCCGTTGGGGTCCAGCGGCGGCTTTGGGCCTGAACCTGCCACATCGCTTCCGGGCGACCATCATATCCACAGGTTGTCCCCATCGCAGCAAGCGCGGACGCAGGTTATCAACAGAGTTGTGCACATCACTCACAGGCGCGCATTCACAGACTGTCCGGGGCCGATGTCAGGGTGGGTGCCGCTGCAGGTTATTGATGCAGGTAGCAGGGTTTGACAACGCCTGTAGCGGGATGCTATAGTCCAGACGTGAGTCTGGAAGTCAGGCTCATGAAGATTCTGTAAGCGGATAGGCAGGAGGAATGGGCTCGAATGCAAGGCCGGGTAAAGTGGTTCAGCGCAGAGAAGGGCTACGGGTTTATTGAGCGGGAAGACGGTGCCGGAGACGTATTTGTTCACTTCACCGCGATCCAGTCGGAAGGGTTCCGGACGCTCAATGAGGGCGATCAGGTCGAGTTCGACATCGTGCAGGGCCCCAAGGGGGCACAGGCCGCAAACGTCAACAGGGTAGTCTAGTACCCTGTCAGTTGCGTACCAAAGCGCGATAAGCGAAAACCCCTGGCATAGCTTGCCAGGGGTTTTCGCTTTACTCCGTGATGGCCCGTTCGTAAGCCCGCCCGCCGCGCAGGAAATCGGACGGGGTTAGGGGGAATACTCATAGCGGTAGGCGCATACAGACACAGGCTGTAGTAAGGCACAACCAACGCGGGCAAGTCCGGTAGGCCGCCGCCATGACAGCGCGGCGCCGCGCCAGAGAAAGGAGTGGCCCGTTTGCGGATCGCCATCCGCGGCAAGAACGTCGATACCACCCCTCCCGTGCGTGAATACCTCTCAAAACGCCTCAGCAAGGTGGAACGGCATTTCGGCTCCGAAGTCTGCATCAACGTGCTGCTGAGCAAGGACGTCGAGGGTTACGGAGCCGAGGTCACCGTGCCCATCAACGGGTTTCTGATCCGGTCTGAGGAAACGGCGGGCGATCTCTACTCAGCCATCGACCTCGCCGTCGACAAACTCGTCCGCCAGATCAACCGGTTCCGCAAGCGGCTTGTTGCCCGGCGTCAGGCTTCCAGCATCAAGCAGATGCCCTTTGTGTCCGAGATCGAACCGGCTGCTGACGACGCGGACGAACAGAACGGCCAGATCGTCAGAGTGAAGCGATTTGACCTAAAACCGATGCCGGCCGAGGAAGCCGTGTTGCAGATGAATCTGCTCGGGCACGATTTCTTCGTCTTTACCAACTCTGAGAGCAGTCAGGTGAGCGTGGTCTACCGGCGCCACGACGGCAACTACGGGCTGATCGAGCCCGAACCCTGACCGTGCGCCGCCGCATAGGCGGGGCCTAGCGCAACGAAGCAGGTGGCTGCGCCTCCCGCGGCCGGTGATATAATCTTCATATGCGGCGGCCGGGGGGTGACGGGTTGGGCGTGCGCCTTTCGGCCGTTATCTTCGAGGGCGGGGTTCCCGAGAGCCCGGTGCAGCGCGCGATGACCTCGGTCCGCCGCGGCATGACGCTCGACAACCTGGCCAAGCTGTTGTGTCTTGCCGAATTCGA
Source organism: Bacillota bacterium (assembly GCA_030691505.1). Lineage (GTDB taxonomy): Bacteria > Bacillota > Sulfobacillia > JAUYEG01 > JAUYEG01 > JAUYEG01. The sequence goes on from JAUYEG010000116.1 coordinate 23,379, forward strand.
CGAGGTCATCCTTTGTACCAACTACCCTGAGCTTGCGGCCGAGGCAGAGGCCCTTGGCGCGACCGTCGAGCTGCAGCGCGGCACCGACCGGTTCCATTTCGGACTCCGGCTGCGGCAGTTGATCTATGATCGCAAGCTGGACAAGCTGCTCTACATGGGCGGGGCGGCGGCCCCCCTGATCCGCCCCGAGGAATTGGCCGAGGTGGCCCGCATGACGCGGTCCGCCGACAGCGTGGTCGTGGTAAACAATCCCCAGTCGCCGGATCTGGTGGCCTTCAGCCCGGCCGCGGCGATAGACCGCATCGAACCGCCCGAGAGCGACAATGTGCTGGGTCACCTGCTCCGCGTTGCGGGCCTGCCCAGGGTGCTGATGCCCAACACGGCCACCATCAGCTTCGATGTGGACACCCCTGCTGACTTGATGATCCTATCCCTGCTGCCGGGGGCGGGACCGCGGACCAAAGAGGCTCTGGCCGCACTCTCTTTAGATGAAAGCCGGCTGCTCGCGGCCAAGAGGCTTTTTCTCAAGCAGGGCGCCGCGTTCGCGCTGATCGGCCGTGTTTCCCCGCCGGTGTGCCTGTTTATCAACGCCAATTTCGCCATCCGCCTCCGCATCTTCTCGGAGGAGCGCGGGATGCGGGCCCTGGGCAGGGTCGAGCGCGGCGACGTGCGCTCTCTGATTGCCCTGTTCCTGGACACGGTCGGCCCGCGGGCGTTTTTCCGGCACCTTGCCGAGATGGCCGAGGTTGCGTTCTTCGACACTCGCGTCTGGATGGCGCACAATCGCCTCGACTTGAGCGAGGCTGACCGGTTTTACTCCGATCTGGGAGAATTGGCACTAGTCAGTGAGGAGCGCCTGCGTAGCTTCGCGGCCGCGGCCTATGAGGCTCCAATCCCAGTGATCCTTGGAGGGCACTCGCTTGTGGCGGGGGGCCTGTGGGCTCTGGCCGAGAGCATCCTTGCCGAGGAGGGCCGCGAGCCGATAAGGCCCTTCTAGTTCCCGTGGCACCTCACAGTCTCACCAAATAAGTCGTTTTGCGTGCCGGCGTTTGCCGCCATGACTTGCTGGAGAATGAAGGAAACAGAGAGGTAGGGTCGAAGTAGGCCGTAATTTCGTACCAGCGGAGGTTAGGAATGGGGCTCGCTGACTCTGAGGCCAGGGCGCGGGAGTACGAGGGCACGATTCGCCGGATCAGAGATGTGATCTCCGCGCGCGTCGTGTTCTCCCCCGATGGGGCCATTGATGAGATCCATGTTCTGGCCTCGGGCGGCCGTGGGGCCAAGCAATTGGTCCGTGACGTCGAGTCGTCTTTGATGGCGCAGGGCGTTGCCGTGGACCACAGGAAAATCAGCGTTGCCCTGCTTGCACCGGAGCAGTCCGATACCGGCGGGCAGAGGGCCAAGATCGCCGGGTTCACCGTTTCCCGAAGCGGACGGACGATTGAGGCGCGGGTCAGGCTCGAGTACCGGGGCACGTCCGCGGAGGGAGTTGCCCAGGGACCTGGGACGACCGACGGCCGGCACCGGGCGCTGGCCGAGGCAACGCTGGGCGGCGTGCAACGTTTCATCAAGGTGCAGAGCGAGCTCTTCCTCGAGGAATGTGGGCTGGTGCAAGTCGGCAACAAGCGAGCCGCCACGGTATGCGTCACTGAACTCGACTCCGAAGGTGAAAGGACCCTAATCGGCAGTTGCCTCTGCCGCCAGGACGATGCGGAGGCGATGATTCGTGCAACGCTTGATGCGGTCAACCGGCGGCTGTCCCTCTGGACGGTCGCGGCCGAGGAGCAAAGCGTATAGAACGGGGGTTGTTGTACAAAGCGATTAAGTTGTGGACCGACGGCCTGGAGCGGAGCTTCCGAGCGGAGCGGTGCCCGGCGCCATAGCGGCGCGCGCCGGAGCTCACCCGGAACGGAGGTTATCCGATGAGCAAGTTGTTCAAGGTCGTCCTGGCTCTCTTGGCCCTGATCCTCGCGGGCGGCGCCAATTTCCAGTGGGGCTGGTAGTCCAGTGAGAATCCTGACAGGCCGTCGGTCCTCTTTTTCTTCATAGCGAGGGGAGATCCGCCAAGTGTCGCATACCAGGCCCGGACCAAAGAGCCGTATCTGGCTCTACGTGTACGTGGCTGCCGTGGTCGTAGCAGGCGCAACCCTGCTTTTCATGTGCCCGCCCAAAGTCTCCGGACACGAGTGGACCAGCGTCGCGCTGTTTGTTGTACTCGTATTTGCCGCCGAGTTTCGACCCATAACGTTGCCGCATGGCGGCGGCAGCGTCTCAGTCGGTTTCTGGATCATCTACGCGGCGATCGTGATCTGGGGACCCGGCGCGGGGGCTTGGATCGCAGCGCTTGGAACTCTCCGCTGGCGGGAGCTTACCGGGCAGGTTTCGCCGGAGAAAGTCCTCTTTAACCGGGGCCAACTCGCTTTGGCGGCTGGTCTGGCGGGCCTGGCCTACATGGCTCTGGGCGGGATCCCCGGGACCATCGACCTGTCCATACCCAAGTTGGTGGCCCTCGCGGTATGCGGTCTGGTCTACTTCATGGTCAATCTGACCTCTGTCGTCATCGCCATGGCCCTGGCGCAGGGCGTGTCAATGCGAGCCATGTGGCTGACCAACTTCAAATGGGTCATCCCGCAGTACCTGCTCCTGACACCGATGGCTGTCCTGCTCGCGCACCTGTACCTGTCGCTGGGGCCGTTGTGGGTGCTGGTCTTCGTCATGCCGCTGCTGGCGGCGCGCCAATCGATGCAGCTGTACAACGACATGCGCCAGGACTACCTGTCCACGATCAGCGCGCTGATCACGGCGATTGAGGCCAAGGATCCGTATACCAAAGGCCACTCCGAGTCCGTGCGCCGCCACACGGTGGCCATCGCCAAGGAAATGGGACTTGCCGCCGACGCCGCCGAACGTCTGGAGTATGCAAGCCTGCTGCACGATATCGGGAAGATCGGCGTGGACGAGGCCATACTGCGCAAGCCCGGCCGCTTGACCGATGAGGAGTACTCACAGATCAAGGCCCACCCCGCCATCGGCGCTTCGATAGTGGGCAAGCTGCGTCTGCTCGGCCAGGAAGCCGACACGGTCCGGTACCACCACGAGTGGATCAACGGCAGGGGATATCCGGATGGCCTGAAGGGCGACCAGATACCGATGGGTGCCCGTGTCATAAGCGTGGCCGACGCATACGACGCGATGACCTCGGACCGGCCTTACCGGCGCACGCTGTCCCAACACGAGGCGGTGGAGGAGTTGCGCCGCTGTTCGGGCAGCCAGTTTGATCCCAAGGTCGTTGAGGCGATGGTCAAGAGCCTGGGCCTGCCGGAGGCCGCCCCGCGCCAGGCATGAATCTGCTGGTTGTCGCCCTCTCTCTGCTTGTCGGGCTCCTCAGGGGCTACCGGATCGGCGATCTGTTTTCCCATCGCTTCCGGGGGATGCCGCTGTTTTTTGGTTCGCTGGCCATCCAGCTGATCCTCGGCACCGCACGGGCGGAGGCGACGCTCTGGATCCGCGCTGCCGCGCCGCTGCTCAATCTGGGCTCCATGGGCCTGCTCGTGCTGGCGCTGATTCTCAACCATGAGCTCTGGGGAGCCAGGTTCGCGGCCCTGGGCGTCTTTGCCAACGTGGCCGTTATCTTCGCCAACGGCGGCAAGATGCCGGTTTCCACCGAAGCGCTGCGGTCGGTGGGCATGCCGGCCTCGCGCGTTGCGTACCTGATCGCCGGCCGGAGTCTTGTGCACAGGCCGATGCGGCCGGGGACTGCCCTCTGGTTTCTGGGAGATCTGCTGTATCTGCCGCCGCCCATAGTCCGCTCCGCTGTTTTCAGCATCGGCGATATCATCCTTGCCGGCGGGGTTTTTCTGCTGATTCAGGACGCCATGAGCAAGTCCGCGGCCCTGCGCCGGCAGGGCGAGGAGACGGCGGGCTAGGCCTCAGGCCCGTCCGCAAACCGTGCCCGCTCATGTCCCAAGCAGCTCCGTGGCTTGCACTTGCGGGCCAGGTATGTCATCATTGCGGCCATTGAAATCGGTAATTCGCCAAGTTGACACACCCGGCACTGGGTGCTACAATGAGCCAGTGTCTGCCAAGGCGCAGACACTCTTTCTTCGCCATGGAGGTCTTTTGATGCCGGAACGCCTGCGTGCCGCGAGAAACAAGTGCGTCGGCGCCAAGCAGACCCTCAAGGCCGTTCAATCCGGCCAGGCGCGAGTGGTGTACGTGGCCCAGGATGCTGATGCCCGAGTGGTTGGCCCGGTGCTCGGCGGGGCGCAAGAGCTTGGGTTGGAGATAGTCCGTGTCAACACAATGAAGGAGCTTGGCAAGATGTGCGGGATCGAGGTCGGCGCGGCGGTAGCCGCTGTCCTGACCGCATAGCCGCAGGGAGGCAGATTATGCCGACGATCAACCAGTTGATTCGCAAAGGCCGCAGCCAGGTCATCAAAAAGTCCAAGGCTCCCGCGCTCAAGGAAAACCCCCAGCGCCGGGGAGTCTGTGTGCTCGTCCGCACAATGCAGCCCAAGAAGCCCAACTCCGCGCTGCGCAAGATCGCGCGCATCCGTCTGACCAACGGCATCGAGATTACGGCCTACATCCCGGGCGAGGGGCACAACCTCCAGGAGCACTCGGTGGTGCTGGTGCGTGGCGGCCGCGTTAAGGATCTGCCCGGATGCCGCTATCACGTCATTCGCGGTACCCTGGACGCCACAGGAGTTTCCGCCAGGATGCAGGGCCGTTCGCTCTACGGGACTAAGCGGCCGCGCAAGACCGGCAAGTAGTCTGTATTACGGAGGCCCCGCCTGCCGCCCAATACAGCGGCGCGCGGGGACCCGGCTGTTAGGAGGGTAACCCTTGCCGAGACGAGGACATATCGCCAAGCGGGATCTTGTTCCCGATCCCGTGTATGGCAGCCAGCTAGCGACGAGGTTCGTCAACAAGCTGATGTATGACGGCAAGAAGTCGCTGGCGCAGTCCATTTTCTACCAGGCGCTCAATACCATCCGCGAGAAGACCGGCAAGAACCCGATCGAGGTCTTTGAGCAGGCGGTCAACAACGTCATGCCGGTCCTGGAGGTCAAGGCGCGCCGCGTCGGCGGCGCCAGCTATCAGGTGCCGGTTGAGGTGCGGCCCGACCGCCGTACGGCCCTGGCCTTGCGTTGGCTTTTGTCCTTCTCGCGCGCACGGTCCGAACGGGGCATGGCTCAGCGTCTGGCTGGAGAGTTGATGGACGCGGCCAACAACACCGGAGCCACTGTCAAGAAGAAAGACGACGTGCACCGCATGGCCGAGTCCAACAAGGCGTTCGCGCACTACCGCTGGTAATCCACCGGGAGCTGCCGCAGGCTGGGTTCCATTTTTGTGTCCGAAGGGAGGTGTAGCGGGTGGCGAGAGTGACTCCGCTGTCCAGTGTCCGCAACATCGGGATCATAGCCCATATCGATGCGGGCAAGACCACGACAACTGAGCGGATCCTGTTTTACAGCGGCCGGGTTCACCGCATCGGCGAAGTCGACGAAGGCTCAGCGACGATGGATTGGATGGTCCAGGAGCAGGAGCGCGGGATCACAATCACGTCGGCCGCTACATCTATCCAGTGGCGCGACCACCGGATCGACATTATTGACACACCAGGCCACGTTGACTTCACCATGGAGGTCGAGCGCAGCTTACGGGTGCTCGATGGCGCCGTCGTGATCTTCTGCGCCAAGGGTGGCGTCGAGCCTCAGTCAGAGACGGTCTGGCGCCAGGCGGACCGGTACAAGGTCCCCCGAATTGCCTACATAAATAAGCTTGACGCGGTGGGCGCCAATTTTGGCGACGCGGTTGAGTCGATCCGCAAGAAGCTTCAGGCCAAACCGATCCCGGTCCAGGCCCCTGTCGGTGCCGAGGGTGGGTTTTCGGGGGTCATCGACCTTATTGACCAGGTTATGCTGACCTTTGAGGGCGATCACGGGGTCGACGTGGAGACGCGGCCGATCCCTGACGAGCTTGCCGGGGCAGCGGCCGAAGGTCGCGAGCGCCTCATCGAGGCTGTCGCCGAGGAGGACGAAGTCCTCCTGGCCGCCTATCTTGAGGGCCGGCCGATCAGCACCGACGAGATCCGTGCGGCCATTCGCCGGATCACCCTCGCGGTCCGGGCAGTGCCCGTTTTCTGCGGATCCTCGCTGCGCAACAAGGGAGTCCAGCCGCTGATTGACGGCATTGTTGAGTACCTCCCTTCACCCGGGGACCTGCCGCCGGTCGTGGGCGTCCACCCAAAGACCGGTGAATCGATTTCGCGTGAGGCGTCCGATTCCGAGCCCTTCTGCGCCCTGGTCTTCAAGATCGCCACCGATCCGTATGTCGGCAAGCTCTGCTATCTCAGGGTGTATGCGGGGCATATCGAAGCAGGCAAGGCCGCGTACAACCCGCGCGCCGGCAAGCGCGAGCGCCTTGGCCGTCTGGTCAGGATGCATGCCAACCGGCGTGAGGACATCGAGGAGCTCAACACCGGGGACGTCGTGGCGGCGGTTGGTCTGCGCGAATTGACGACCGGGGACACGCTGTGTGCTGAGAACGCTCCGATCGTGCTGGAGGCCATGCAGTTTCCGGAGCCGGTCATCGCGGTGGCGATTGAGCCGGATACGAAGGCGGACGAAGAGAAGCTAACCCTTTCGCTTCACAAGTTGGCGGAGGAGGATCCGACCTTCCGGTACCATACCGACCACGAGACCGGACAGCAGATCATCGCCGGCATGGGCGAACTGCACCTTGAGGTTATCGTCGACCGCCTGATCCGCGAGTTCGACGTCAGGGCAAGGGTAGGCAGGCCTCAGGTCAGCTACAGGGAGACGATCAGCCGTCCGGCCCGGGGCGAGGGACGGTTTGTCAGGCAGTCCGGGGGCAAGGGGCAGTACGGGCACGTGATTTTGGAGATCCGTCCCCGCGCGGAGCTTATTGGGAACGGCTTTGAGAGCAAAATACGCGCCGGGGCCATCCCCACCGAGTTTATCCCCGATGTCGAGAGCGGTGTCCATGAGGCCATGGCGAGCGGGGCCTCCGGCTTCCCGGTGATCGGCGTGGACGTCCGGGTCATTGACGGGTCATTTCATGAGGTTGACTCGTCGCCGGTGGCATTCCGGATTGCCGGCTCGATGGCATTCCGTAACGCGATGGAGAAGGCAGGTCCGATCAGGCTGGAACCGCTGGTTTCCGTTGACGTGGTCGTCCCGGAAGAGTACCTTGGTGAGGTGCTTGCCGACGTCAGCCAGCGTGGCGGCGATATTGACGACGTCGCGCAGCAAGCGGGCGCGCGGATTATCACCGCCACGGTCCCGCTGGCCCGGATGTTCGGGTACGCCACGGATCTGAGGTCTCTGACCCAGGGACGCGGCACCCATACGATGCAGTTCGCGCGTTACAGTCCACTTCCGCCCGGCGGTCACGCTGAGGCCGCGGGCAAGACGCTTTAGCCGGCCGGGTTACGCCGGCTACCTATCTTCGAAATCGGGAGGGGCCGAAGTGGCAAAGAAAAGGTTTGAGAGGACCAAGCCGCACGTCAACGTGGGTACGATCGGGCACGTGGACCATGGCAAGACCACGTTGACCTCGGCGATCACCAAGTGTCTGGCGACGGAGGGCAAGGCGCAGTTCCTGTCGTTTGAGGAGATCGACAAGGCGCCGGAAGAGCGCATCCGTGGGATCACCATCGACACGATGCACGTGGAGTACGAGACGGACGCCCGG